>JALSKB010000119.1 GCA_026989035.1 Saprospiraceae bacterium
TGGAAGGCATACCCAAAACAACAATTGCAACCGCGATAACCAATCGTCTTATGAGCCGGGTAGTGCTTCGACCATCATGGGGTATGCCGGCATCTGCACGCCCAATGTGCAAAACAACAGCGACGACTATTACCACTTAAACAGCCTGATTTTAATGGGCAATTTCGTTACCGGAGCCGGAAATGCTTGCGCCACCATCATCAACAGCTCTAATACCGCTCCGGTTGCCAATGCAGGGGCGGATTACACCATTCCCAAATCCACTCCGTTTAAGCTGACCGGCTCAGCTACCGACGCCAATGACCCGGCCTCGTCTTTGACCTACTGTTGGGAGCAATACGACAAGGAGGTGGCTCCCATGCCGCCGGCATCTACTTCAACCGTAGGGCCTATGTTTCGCTCCCTGCAGCCAAAAGCTTCATCTTCACGCTATATGCCTTCTTTGTCAGACGTCATTGTCGATGCTTCGCCCACCTGGGAGGTTTTGCCTTCTGTTGCCCGCACTTTAAACTTTCGTCTGACCGTTCGCGACAACCATGCTGCTTATGGTTGCACCGATGACGACGCCATGCTCCTTACCGTAGATGGGGGCAGCGGCCCCTTTGAAATTACCAGCCCGACCGGCTCGACTCATTGGGTACCGGGGACCAGCGAAACCATTACCTGGAATGTTGCCGGTACTACGGCGGCTCCGGTGAGCTGTGCTAGTGTTGACATTTTGCTTTCTACAGATGGTGGGCTCACCTTTCCCGTTACACTGGCTAGCGCTACGCCCAATGATGGCTCGCATACCGTCACGGTGCCGAACAACACGACGACCCAGGCTGTGGTCTTGATTCAATGCAGCAACAACATCTTCTTCGATGCCAGCAATGTGTTTTCCATTGGCAACGACATTTGCAGTGTATTCAATAGCACGGACGTGCCGAAAACCATTCCGGCCAGCGGCACGCCTACGGTTACTTCTACCTTGATGGTATCTACAGCAGGCAGCATTACGGATTTGAATGTCTCGACTCTCCAGATCACCCATTCTTGGATAGGCGATCTTAGCGTTTCTTTGGTCTCACCGGCCGGTACTACGGTACAACTGGTGAATCAGATTTGCGGAAGCGATAGCGACATGGATTTGGTTTTCGACGATGAATCGCCCAATCTCTACGGGGACATCCCCTGTCCGCCCGTAGGGGGAGGAAGCTATCAGCCGCAGAATGCCTTGTCGGCCTTTGATATGGAAGACATGAACGGCACTTGGACTTTACAGGTTGTAGATCATGCCGATCAAGACGGGGGTACTTTGGATAACTGGGGCATTCGCTTTTGCTATCAGAGCCCTCAACCGGTGCATTTGAGCGCTTTTGAAGCGCGGGCTGACGGGGAGGACAACCTCCTGTATTGGCAGAGTGAGTACGAAGAGCATGCAGCTTGGTACATTGTGGAGCGCTCTACCGATGGGGCTTCCTTTCGGGAAATAGGTCGGGTGGCTGCGGAGGGCTTTTCATCTGCTCCGCAAGCTTATGCCTTTCGGGATGTTCAACCTCCGCTGCTTTCGTATTACCGCTTGCAAATGCAGGATGTGGACGGTGGCTTGGCTTATTCCGGGGTGGAATACGTACTGAGAGAATCAGGTTTTCTTGAAACGGCCAGGCTTTCGCCAAATCCGGCTCGGGGAGAAACAGAGCTGAGCCTCGTCAGTGCGCAGAACGGTTTGTTAGAATGGACTTTGCAAGATGCTTTGGGGCGGGAGTTGTTGTCGGGTAAGCGCATGCTTGTTGCGGGAGAAAACAGCTGTGTTTTGCCCTTGAAAAACTTGTCATCGGGCATGTACTTACTGGGCTTAAAAGCCGGTGCCCAAAGTCGTTTTTTGCGCTTGTTGATTGGGCATTGACAGTAACAAAGCGACTGGTGCAAAATGTGAACGCCTTTCAACTGTTTTTGTTAGGGATTTGGCTTTCGCCAAACAATGCCTACCTTTGTGGTTTATTTCCAGTCGTTTTAGCAGAAGAAAGTATCCATCGCCCATGGCTTTTTTGTATTATGCTGTTCGCCCCATTGCACGCATAGCCTTTGGCACGTATTTCCGCAAGATTTTTTTGTCCGGTCTGGAAAACATTCCCCGCGATGCCGGTGTGATTTTGGCGGCCAATCACCCTACGGCTTTTATCGAGCCTTGTGTTTTGGCCTGTTGGTTGGATCGTCCGCTGTATTTTTTGGTTAGGGGAGATCTCTTCAACAAACCTCTTTATGCCCGGCTGATGAACGGCTTGCACATGCTGCCGCTTTTCAGGCAAGATGAAAGCGGCATCCGGGCTGTCCGCGAGAACTACAAGGTGTTAGATGCCATGTCACAGGCACTGGGAGAAGGCAAAACGGTGATGGTTTTGGCAGAAGGGCATACCGTACATGAGAAACGTCTGAGGCCCATCCGTAAAGCCGTGGCTCGTTTGGCTTTTAATGCTGCCACCCAGTTTCCCGATAAGGAAATTTACGTGGTGCCGGTAGGGGTAAACTATACCTATTCCGATCGCTTTCGCTCGGAGGTGATGCTGGAGTTTGGTCAACCGATGCGCGTGAAAGATTACGAGGCCTTGTATGCGGAGGCGCGGCCCAAAGCTTTGCGCAGTTTTACGCAGGAATTGAGAGATCGCATGGCCGAGCATATCGTCATCATTGAAAATCCGGAAGATGAAGAGGTGACAGAGCGCTTGTTTGAGATGTACCGCTCGGAGCGAGATTCAGAGCCTTTGCTTCCCGTCAGCTTGAAAAAGGGGGAGCGCTTTGCCATGGAAAAGGCCATAGCTGATTGTGTGAATGCCATGGAGGAAAACGAGAAGCAGCAGCTCAAAGAGCTGGTGGCAGCTTATTGGCAAAAGCTCAAACACAGCGGTACGAGCGATTGGGCTGTGTGCCATGCTCATCCTCTGACCTGGGGTCGGCGCCTTTTTCTCTTTCTTGGTGCCCTGCCCTTTGCTTTAGGGTATTTGTTGAACTATTTCATCTTGTACCTGGCGCATGCCCTGGCTATGCGCAAAGTCAAGCGGAAAGAATTTCAGGCTTCGGTAGCCATAGGTGTTGCTATGGGCATGTATGTGGTCTATCTAGCCGTCCTGCTCTTGCTTGCCGGTTTTTTGGGCGGTTGGAAAGCCCTCTTAGCGGTATGGCTCGTGCCTTTGCTCGGCTTTCTGGCTCTGTTCTATTGGGAGAAAAAACAGCGGTGGCTGCAAGAAGCTTCCGTCCAGAAACTTTCTGAGGAAGAGGTTCAAGAGCTCAAGGCAGATCGAAAGCAGGTTTTTGATTTTTTTGGCGCGAAATGTCGCCAATTAGAAAAATAAGGATACTTAAAGCCCTTTTGCTTTCGCAAAATTACCTATATTTGCCCGTGAGAGGTTATGACGTTTCCCCTCTACAAAACGACCAACACCATTTTTTTATTTATGCCTGAACCAAAGCAGTTTGGGCCGGCCCGAATGTCGTATTTGAACCATAGGGGGAGGATTGGTTATTCTCCAAGCCACCTCGTTTGTTAATTAGATGCAGCTAAACTCAGGGAGTGCGCGCCTTAAAAAAAGTGGGGGTAATCGATCGGCGATGAGGTGTTTGAGCTTCTCTGCCATGTTGGTCGAGGGACTCAATTACCAAATCACTTGCTTACAAAATATATATCCCATAGAACAAGCCGAATCCGGAAGGTGTGCTACGTGCAGGCCTACTTTTTTATTAACTCTTGTTTAGAATGCTGCTCAAATGTATTCCCCCCAAAAACTGAAGCACACATGAAATGGTATGTACTTTCTGTTCTCTTTTTCTTTTCCTTTTCAGCCCTTTATGCACAGAATTACCTGATGGACGGGACGCCCATTAACGATTGCAATGGTTTTTTTATGGACAGTGGGGGAGGGGCGGGCAACTACGGTCCGAATGAAAACTTTACCACGACCATTTGCTCCGATGGGGTAGGCGGTACGCACATTCAATTGGTCTTTTCCGGTGTACAATTGGGCAGTGGAGACCAGCTTTGTTTTTACGACGGTCCGGATGCCACGGCACCTCTGCTGGCTTGTTCCGACGAATTTGGGACCAACCCCTTTATCATACAGGCTACAGCGGCCAACCCGGGAGGTTGCCTAACGGTGGTGTTCACTTCCGATGCTTCCGACGAAGCTGCGGGTTGGAGTGCCGACATCAACTGCATTGCGGCTTGTCAGATCATTACTTCGGTTTTGGCTACTACCGACCCGGCCATAGAGCCTGCAGATACGGGTTATATCGACATTTGTCCGGGCGATGCCGTTTACTTTCAGGGGCATGGAGAGTATCCCCAAGATGGTATTGTGTACAACCATTCGGACTTCACCTCTACTTTTGAGTGGGATTTTGGAGATGGAACCCACGGCATTGGTCCCATCGCTTCTCACATTTATGATGAGCCGGGAGGCTATATCGTTCAATTGACCATTACAGACCAGTTTGGGTGCACCAACACCAATTTCATCAGCCAGCGGGTGCGGGTAGCTCCTCCTCCGATTTTTTTGGAAGGAGAGCCTTTGCCAGACCATATTTGCGCAGGCGATAGCATCGACCTGGATGCCGTAGTTAATCTGGTGGACTCCTCTGTCAACCTTTCTACTTTGCCGGATACGGCCAGTTTTCAAACGGAGTTGGTGCGTTCCGATTCGCTGGCTTTGCCGGACGGAACCGGAGCTTCTTACATCACCAGCCTGAATTTTACGCAGTTTTCTCCGGGGCAGGTTTTGACGGATATCTCTCAGCTCTTGTCCATTTGCGTCAACATGGAGCACAGCTGGATGCGAGACTTGGAAATTTCGCTCACCTGCCCGGATGGAACCAACGTTATTCTGCACAACTTTGCAGGGCAAACAGGTGGAGAGGTCTTCCTGGGTGAACCTTACGAACAGGATGAAGGCCTGCCTACGCCCATCCCGGGAACGGGCTACGATTATTGCTGGACTCCCGATGCTACAGCCGGCACCTGGATAGAATACGCCAATGCCAACAACCCGGGAACTTTACCGTCGGGAGATTACAACAGCTATGAACCTTTGGAGAACTTCCTCGGGTGCCCGTTAAACGGAGAGTGGACCATACAGGTTCAGGACCTGTGGGGTATAGACAATGGCTTCATCTTTTCCTGGAGCATTGAATTCGCTCCCGAGCTTTATCCCAATGTGGAAATTTTTTCTCCACCCTTGGTGAATTGGGGTTGGGCTGATCACCCTTCCATTTATTCTTACTCGTCGGATACCATTTTGGCTTCACCTCAAAATGCAGGTACAGCCCTTTACACTTATACCGTAACCGACGAGTTCGGTTGTGTGTGGGATTACGACTTTGGCCTCGATATTTTGCCCTACACCCATCCCGATTGCTACAGCTGTCAGGAAAACTTAACTCCGCAAAGCGATACCACCATTTGCATGGGCGAAAGCGTGGATTTTGACGTTTCCGCTCCTGTTGATCTGACGACAGAGGTTACCTTTGAAGCTCATCCCCAATACGCTTTCGGCTTTGCGAACCATCCCCCGGGTAACCCTTATGCCGATGTGATGCACATCAACAGCATCAATCCCGCCGTCATTACCGATGTCTTTAATGACATCGTTTCGGTCTGCATCGATGTGGAAACGGATTTTCTATCGGATGTGGTCGTTTACTTGCAAGCACCTAACGGGGCTTTGCTGGAATTGACTTCCAACAACGGAGGCGGAAGTGATTTTTACACGCAAACCTGTTTTACGCCTACAGCCACTACGCCTATCACTTCCGGTACGCCGCCTTTTACGGGGCAGTTTTTGCCGGAAGGCGATTGGACGGTTTTAAACGGTGCGCCCATCAACGGGGATTGGGCTTTGCTCATCTCCGATGGCTTTGGTCCTACTTCTTTCGGCACCTTGAATTCCTGGTCCATCACCTTCAACTCCGTGAATGATATCCAGTATCTGTGGAATCCCACCACCGATCTTTCTTGTTCAAACTGTCCCGACCCCACGGCGCAGCCTTCGAACACGGTTTCTTATGTGGTGCAAAGTACAGACAGCTACAATTGCCAATACAGCGATACGGTACATGTGGAAGTCTTGCCTTCGTTTACGGCACCGCAGATCCATTGTATGCCGCAAAGCGGAGGAGAGATGATTATTTCCTGGGACCAAGTAGGCACTTTAACCGACTATTCCGTCAACATCAATGGTACGGGCTGGATGCTGCCCAACAATGGAAATATGTCGCAACTCATTACCGGCTTGCAGACCGGTGATGTGGTGGATATTCAGGTTGTAGCTGATGTTGTAAATCCCGCTTGTACGGTGGATACCGCTTCTGCGGTATGTGCTTATTCGCCTTGTGGTTTGTCTATAGATACGGTTCTTACAAATATCTCCTGTGCCGGAGCTTGTGATGGAGTCTTGGAGGTCAATGTGTTGGCAGGTGTGCCAAACTTTACTTTTGAGTTAACTCATCTGGACGGGCTTTACACCTATACACAGATGGCTACCTTGTTTCAGGGGCTTTGTGCCGGAAATCATCGCCTCATTACCACGGATGGTGCGGGTTGTCAAGACACCTTGTTTTTCACACTTGTAGAGCCACCGGCGTTGAATATTGACCTGATGCAAACTCAGGAAATAGCCTGTTTTGGTGGTAATGAAGGACAAGCTGTAGCCCAGGTAAGTGGAGGGACAGAGCCCTACTCATACCTCTGGAACGATCCTTTGATGCAGTTTTTCCCCACGGCCAGCATGCTCTCTGCGGGCGATTACGAAGTGGTGGTAACCGATGCCAGCGGTTGTCAGATCACGGGGCAAATAAGCATAGGAGAACCTGAAGAACTGATGGTGGTTTTAAATGTCCAGGACGTGCTCTGTTTTGGCGAAAGCACGGGAGAAATTATTCCCGTAGTTCAAGGCGGCACGCCTTCTTATGGTTTTCAGTGGAATGACCCGAACGCTTCTGTCGATTCCATTTTGGCGGATGTTCCCATAGGCAATTACAGCGTTTTGGTGACGGATAGCAGGGGCTGTACGGCCTCGGCTTCAGCCATGATCAATGAGCCTTCATCGGAAGTTAGTGTGCAAGCTCAGCAAACAGTCATAGCTTGTGCAGGCAGCTCGGCTTCCGAAGCAGAAGCTATGGCTTCCGGTGGTGTGGGGGCTTATACTTACCAGTGGAGCAATGGCCAGCAAGTGCAGTTGGCAACAGGTCTTAATCAGGGTCTTTACACCGTTACCGCTTATGATGGCAATGGCTGCCAGGCGGAAACTCAGGTGAGTATTCAGGAATTGGAACCGGTAGAAGTAACGGCCATCTTTGTGCCTCCCTCTTGCCACGGCTATAACGACGGAGCGGCCGCTGTCAACAGCGTAAGCGGAGGTACCGGCTCCGGCATTCTTTCCTATGCCTGGAGCACTACTCCGGTGCAAACTTCCGATGTGGCCAATGGCCTGGCAGGCAATGCAACCTACTTCGTTACGGTAACCGATGATCAGGGCTGTGAGGGCACGACTTCCATCTTCCTGCCGGATCCACCTCCCATACAAATCGAATTGGCTGTCGAATCAGTGGCCTGTTATGGCGACAGCACGGGCGTGGTTAGTGTAAGCAGCTTGCAAGATACAGTTGGAGCTGTAACTTTCTTTTGGAGCAACAATGCCGGCCAGCCGGGAGGTTCACAGGTTTCCAATTTGCCGGCAGGCAATTATTCCGTAACCGTACAGGATGCACAGGGCTGCGAAGCGGAGGCTTCGGCTTTCGTTTCCCAGTCACCACCTTTTAACGTGCAGTTTCAGCACATCGACAACCCCTGTTTCGGCTACAACCAGGGAGCAGCTTCCGTGCAAGTCAGCGGTGGGCAGCCGCCTTACGACTACTTGTGGAGCAGCGGCCAAACCACCCCTGAGATCAGCGATTTGCCGGCAGGCTATTACGTCCTCACCATCACCGATGCCCTTAACTGTGATCAGATAGACACGGTTGAAATTTTACAACCCGACCCCATAGATCCTCTCATTACTGCTCAGCGCCCGCGTTGTCATGGTGAGGAAAACGGCAGCCTATTGATTGAACCCCAGGGTGGAACGCCGCCGTTTTCTTACAGCTTGGACGGCGAGTTCTTTTCCGGGGCCAATTCTTTCATCGGCTTGGCTGCGGGCGATTACAACGTCTTTATCCGAGACGCCAAGGGCTGTGAGTGGCTGGCCGGAGCCGAGCTTTCCGATCCTGAGCCTTTTTACCTGGTGGTGCTTCCGGATACTTCCATCACCCTCTTTTACGGCGAAACAGTAGATCTGTTTGCCTATGCCGAAAACGAGCAGGGCCCGGTCTCGTACTCTTGGTATGAACCCTATGAGGGAACGCTTTCCTGCTTGTCTTGTTATGATCCCACAGTGGATACGGAAAACAGCCTGACTTACTTGCTCGATGCGGTGGACAGCATAGGTTGCAGGGCAGAGATTAAAGTGAAAATCTACGTGATTAAGAACAATCCGCTGCTCGTTCCTACGGCCTTTTCACCCAATGGCGACGGCATCAACGACCTGCTTTTGGTGCACGGTAGGCCGGGTACCATAGTTGAGCGCTTCCGCATTTACGATCGTTGGGGAGAGGTGATTTTTGAGGCCGGCAACTTTGAAGTCAATTCGCCCGTGGTCGGCTGGGACGGCAATTTCCGGGGGGCACCCATTAGTACCGGTGTCTTTATCTGGGAAGCAGATGCTCTGTTGCCGGATGGTCGAAGAGAAACCTTTAAGGGCCATACGACCTTGTTGAGATAAAAGAGCCTTGGACTCTACGGAACCACAAAAGAAAAACCAACTGCTTTTATCCACAGCATCATGTAAAACCATAGCTTGTTATGCGCAATTTTGCTCCTTTTTTGTCAATCTTTCTCGCTTGCTTGTTGAGCTTTCAAACAGGGCAGGCTCAAGACCCCCATTATGTGCAGTTTTATTCAGCACCTTTGCACTACAATCCGGCGCTGACCGGTGTGCACGAAGGGCACTTTCGATTTACGACCAATTATCGAGAGCAGTGGGGAGTTGTCATTGTCGATCATCCGTATAGGACTTTTTCGGTGGGCTTTGACAACAAAGAACGCATAGGGCGGGGCGATTATCTGGCCTATGGTTTTACCCTGATGCGCGATGAAGCGGGAGATTCCCGTTTGCAACGAGTCAATGGTTTGCTTTCGCTAAATTACATGAAGCAGCTCTCCGGAAACCGCTATCGCCGCAGTGATCAATATCTGGCTGCCGGTTTTCAACTGGGCTTCGGGCAGCAGTCCGTCAATTATTCCAAGCTTTGGTTTTCTCCTCAATTTGATCCGGATGAGTTGCTGGTCAATACCGACTTGCCCAATGGCGAAAGCTTGCTGAGGCGCAATAAAGTCTATTTGGATTTTAATGCGGGCGTGCTTTACTACGCTCTTTTCGGCGATCGAAGAAGCCTTTACATTGGCGGTTCGCTTTCGCATTTGAACAGACCGGACATTTCTCTTTTGGGTGTGCAAGCCGATGCTCTGCCCATGCGTTGGCTGGGGCAGGTCGGAGGAGAATTTCCTCTGGGTAAATCGGCCAGCTTATTGCCGGGGGCCTTGTTCATGGGGCAAGGCACTTCTTTTACGACTCTGTTTGGAGCCAATGTGCGTTATACCAAACGCGATTGGCGAGAAGTAGCTATTCGTGCAGGTCTTTGGGGCCAACTTTCCAATTACTTGAAGAGCGATTTGACCTTTCCCGCTATGATTGCTGCGGTGATTCTCGAAATTGATCGCCTGCAAATAGGTATCAGCTACGACGTCAATATGGGCGCTGTGGCCGAGCCTACCAATTCGCGGGGAGGTTTTGAGTTGTCACTCCTTTACGTGCATCCGGCGCCGCGCAGAATCAGTGTGCATTGCCCCCGGTTTTAAGTTCTCCGGAGCAAGCAAAGCGATTGGAAGCCGTCGTTCTTCCTGCTTTCGGTTTTTTCGGCTCGGAGCCGTTTGGCGATAAAGGCCTATTTTTGCATGTATGGGCTTTGCAGATAAAATCGTGTTGGATTGGAATGCACTTCGCGAAAAGGTGGAAGCACGGCGTGCTGCCGGCCAGCGCATGGTTTTTACCAATGGTTGTTTTGACCTTTTGCACTACGGACATGTCAGTTATTTGGCACGGGCTGCCGAGTTGGGCGATTATCTGTTGGTAGCGCTCAACAGCGATGCTTCCGTTCGAAAGCTCAAGGGGCTTCACCGGCCTATTCAGGATGAGCACAGTCGTTTGGGCGTTATGGCTGCTTTGGGCTTTGTCGAGTTCGTAACTTTGTTTTCACAAACCACTCCTTTGGAGCTCATTCAAGTGTTGTTGCCCGAAGTGTTGGTCAAAGGCGGAGATTGGAAGCCCGAACAAATCGTAGGAGCGGAGGATGTGCTGGCTGCCGGTGGGCGGGTTTTGAGCTTACCTTTTGTAGAGGGGTATTCGACTACAGCCATAGAACAGAAAATCAGAGCCTCTGCTGCTCAAAAATCCAAATCAAAACCCGAAGAATGAGTACTGTAGCCGAAGTATGTCGTTGGCTGGAGCAGGTAGCGCCTTTAGCACAACAGGAATCTTATGACAATGCCGGCCTGATTGTCGGCGACTCCTCGGCTGTTGTCAAAGGCGTATTGACTTGCCTGGATGTTACCGAAGAAGTTTTGGCGGAAGCCCTGGAGAAAGGATGCAATTTGATTGTCGCTCATCACCCCATTGTTTTCAGGGGCTTGAAGCGTCTTACCGGAAGCACCTATGTGGAGCGCTGTGTGGCCATGGCTTTGCGCAATGATTTGGCTCTTTATGCCATCCATACCAATTTGGACAACGCCCTTTATCGGGGAGTCAATGAGGCCATTGCCAAGCGTTTGGGTTTGCAAAACACCCGCATTTTGGCATCCCGTCCCGAGCGTTTGCGCGTAGAGATCAGGGCAAAAGGAGCTGTAGATGACAAGGCGGTCGAAGGCCTGTTGAGACCTTATGGTTCTCTTCGTAAGCAA
This sequence comes from Saprospiraceae bacterium, assembly GCA_026989035.1. Lineage (GTDB taxonomy): Bacteria > Bacteroidota > Bacteroidia > Chitinophagales > Saprospiraceae > WGBN01. The sequence continues at coordinate 11,021 of JALSKB010000119.1, forward strand.
GAACAGTTGGAGGGCGACGAGCTGGTACACTTGTGGGTAACCGAGGTTTCCGTTTCCCGAAAGGGAGAAATATTGTCGGCCTTTCGGCAAATGGAACCCGCTTACAGCATCAGCTTTTTGCGCTTGGAGGAAGAAGATCCCTTCTGTGGAGCGGGTTTGCTGGGTGAGTTGGCTCAGCCCATGCTTGCCGAAGAATTTTTAGACTTTCTCAAGCAGCGAATGAAAACCGATTGTGTACGGCACACCCGTTTGCCGAAAGGCAAAATACAAAGCGTGGCCCTTTGCGGCGGAGCGGGCAGCTTTTTGTTGGGCAAAGCCATGGCCGCAGGTGCCGATGTATTTCTTTCCGCGGATTTCAAATACCACGAATTTTTTGATGCTGATGGCCGCATACTCATTGCAGATATTGGGCATTATGAAAGCGAGCAGTTTACCATAGAACTTTTGCGCGAACTCATTGCCGAAAAATTTGTTACCTTTGCGGCCCATTGCACCGAGGTGCGAACCAACCCTGTTCTTTACCGCTAACTTGCATGTACAAGCTCATTAAAGATGAAAGAAAAAAACATCGTAGAAAAACTGAAAGATCTCTACAACCTTCAGCAGATCGATTCCCAAATTGATCAGATTCAGATACTCAAGGGCGAGTTGCCCATGGAGGTGAAGGACTTGGAAGATGAGATCGAGGGTCTGAAAACCCGCATGGAGCGGCTTCAAGAGGAAATCAATGAGCTGGAATCCATGATTAGCGGACACGAGGCCAAGAAGTCCGAAGCCCGTTCTTTGCTCGAGCGCTATGAAAAACAACTGGACGAAGTCAAGAACAACCGCGAATTTGAAGCCTTGACCCGTGAAATCGAGATGCAACGGCTGGAAATTCAATTGGCCGACAAACGCATTGAGGAAAGCGTAAAGAAATTGGCGGTCAAAAAAGAACAAATGCTGCTGAACGAAGAGACCTTGAAAGGGAAGCAGGAAAACTTGGAGGTGAAGAGCAAGGAGTTGAACGACATTATTGAAAAGACCGAGAAAGAAGAAAAGCAGCTGCGCCGCATGTCTGAAAAGGCAATCAAAGAAGTCGAAGAACGACTGGCCTTGGCCTATCAACGCATTCGCGGAACTTATCGCAACGGTCTGGCGGTGGTTACCATTGAGCGGGATTCCTGCGGTGGCTGTTTCAACAAAATCCCTCCCCAAATTCAAGTGGAAGTCAGCCAGGGCCAGAAAATCATTACTTGTGAGCATTGCGGCCGGATCCTGGTGGATCCGCAGTTGTTTGGCCTGCAGGTAGAAGAAGAGCAAGGCTAATCATGGACGGCAGGCTCTTATGCCGGCTAAAATGCGGACTTCTTTTCGGGAGAGGGGGCCGAACCAGCATAGAAAGGTGGCTTTTGCTCTTCTCCTTTTTTCTCTTCTGTTTATTGCCTTCTTCTCAGGCTGCTTATTATGCCTGGACGAGTCGTGCCCATCTGGCCTATGAGAAGGTCATGCAGTTGCGCTTTGGGGAAGCCAGAGCGCAAATTAGTCTTTTGCGCCAGGAAGAGAGCGATAACCTCATCTACGTATTGATAGAGGACTACATCGATTTTTTCACCTTGTACATAGGTGAGGAAGAAGAAGTCTTTCGTCGTTTGGAGCAAAACAAAAAACTTCGCTTGTCGCTTTTGCGACGGGAGGGGGATCCCTCTTCCCCTTGGCACGCTTATCTGCAGGCTGACATTTTGTTGCATTGGGCTTTGGCCCGTTTGAAATTCGAGCAATATGCCACTTCTTTTCTGGAAGTCAATAAGGCTTTTAAGCTGCTTTCGCAAAATGTAGAACGCTTTCCGGATTTTTTGCCCAACAAAAAAGATTTGGGCATTTTGCATGCCATAGCAGGGACTATTCCCGATGAGTATAGCGGTATGGTGAGTTGGTTGACCTCTTTGGAGGGCAGCATTGCTCAAGGGCGCTCCGAGCTGGAAAGTGTGCTTGAACATATGGATGAGTATTACGTTTTTCGCGATGAGACTTATGTCCTCTACGCTTATTTGTTGCTGCACCTGGCCGATGAAACGGATGAAGCCTGGAGGGTTATTGAGCAGAGTGGACTGCAAGCTGAACAGAGCCCCTTGTCGTGTTTTGTCATGGCTAATATGGCGATGCGCCTGGGAAAAAACGACTTGGCTTTGGCATTTCTGGAGCGTTGTCCTGAAGGTCGGATATATTATCCCGTGCCTTATTTGCACTTCATGCGTGGCATCTGCTTGCAGCGTCGCCTTTTGCCGGAAGCTACCCGATATTTTGAGCGCTTTTTAAGCGGTTTTCGGGGCCGGCATTTCGTCAAGGAAGCTTGGCAGAAGTTGGCCTGGCAGGCCCTTTTGGAGCAGGATTTCAAGAAGTATAGAACTTGTATAGCTCATTGTCGGACAGCAGGGGTTGCCGTAACCGATGGCGACAAAGCTGCCTTGCGGGAAGCCAACGCGGGTTTAATGCCGCAATCGGATTTGCTGCGCATCCGCTTGTTGTTTGACGGAGGCTACTATGAGCGGGCAGAGAAGCTATTGGAGCAATTTGGCCCTGAGGATTTTGGTCGGCACGCGTATCGCTTGGAATTCGTTTACCGTTCCGCCCGTTTGGCGCAAGCCTTGGGAAAACGAGAAAAGGCTTTCGCCAAATATCAACTCGTTTTGGAAATGGGAGCTGACGACCCCTGGTATTATGCCTGCAAAGCAGCCCTGGAGTTGGGAAGGCTTTGCGAGCATCAAGGGCAGCTTGCCAAGGCGCGTTCTTACTATCAGCGCTGTTTGGAGCTTAGACCTGCAGCTTATCGCACAGGTCTGCACCAAGCAGCCAAAGCCGGTTTGAAGCGTTTGGAAAAATGAGCCGTGTATGCTTCGCTTTTTTTAATTTTTTTCTACCTTTGCGCCGCTCAAGCGAAGAGTCTTGGCGCGGTAGCTCAGCTGGTTAGAGCGCAGGATTCATAATCCTGAGGTCGGGAGTTCAAGTCTCCCCCGCGCTACAAAAAGCCCGTTGCTATGCAACGGGCTTTTTCTTTATCCTTACATGATGAGTCTGACTCCGCCTAATTCCTCTATGCGATAGGGAAACTTGTCGCTGGGAGAACCGATGAACATGAAGTTGACCGGTATGTTCCACTCTTTGGAGAGCTTGGAGATGAGTTTTGGCCCAAAGGTGCCTTCTATGATTTGAAAGTCGATTTTTATTTCGGGGTATTCCTTGTCGAGAAATTCGATGTCGCGTTTTAGACTGGCCGGGGTTTTTTCTCCAGGTTGTTGGACGTGGACGATTTTGATTTTCTTGGTGTGTTCGTTGTCCCTGATATAGAGCATGACGCGATTGAGGTTGGCCAGGTTGTCGCCCTTGGTGAAATAGACGAACTCCTGTTTGACGATGTCGTTGATGAGTTGGATGATTTGGTTGTTGACGTACTTGACGACTTGCAGAATTCCTTTGAGAATGGCAATGCGGTTGAGCATGATCAGTACGAACACCATGGCCGCGATGAAATAGGGGAGAAAGACCTGGAGATTGGAAGGCATATCGGGGTCTTTGGGTTTCATGCTGATGTTGCCCACTAGGGCGATGAGGACGGCAATGATGGCTACGATGACGGCAATCCAGGAGGCTCGTTCCGGGCGTGGCAGCTTGGCGCGTTTTACTTTCAACAGAATGTTGCCAAAGCCGAACAGGGCCATGACGGAGAGGAAAGAAATGGTGTAAACGCCTGCCAGCAACTTGACCTCCCCCCGGGTGATGAGCAAAACCGATACACTTAGCAGGAAGAACATGATGACGATGCGATAAGAACTGCCCTTTTTGTTCTTTTTGAGGAAGTATTGCGGCAGTATTCTGTCTAAAGCCATGCGTTCCAGCAAACCGCTGACACCTACATAGCTGGTTAATACGGCACCGCTTAAAACCACCACAGCATCTATGGCAATGAGGGTAGCGATCCATTTTCCTCCTACTTTCTGTCCCATTTCGATGAGCAGGGTGTTTTGGTAAGTGTCGCTCTGAAGGCTCGGTAAGAGAAATAAAGAGAGGGCAAAAATGGCCATCAGCGGGTTGATGACGCTAACTACGGCCCACATGTTGCGCAAAGTTTTTGGAAAAACGCCGGGGGCCTGTTCCTCGACAAAATTGGCGGAGCTTTCAAAGCCCGAGACGCCCAACATGGAGGCGGAAAATCCAAAAAAGATGGCGTACAAGACGCTACCGCCGGGAGTCGGCTGTTGCCAGTTTTCCAGAAAAATGCCGGTGCCGTTTTGGAGTAGCCAAATGAGGATGAAAATGGTCAGTAAGACCAAAGAGCTGAGGTGAAAGATGAAAATCCCCGTGGCCACTATAGCGGACTCCTTGATGCCTCCAATGGTCAAAGTGGCGAAAATGCCCAACAAGACGATGGTTGCGATGATTACGGGTAGAGATGGAATCAGATGGTGCAAATAGTGCATGGCTTCATTGGCAGAAATTACGGCCGTAGCCATGTAAGACAGCAAAGTCAGGGAGGCAGCCATGGAAGCTGTGCGTTTGCTCGTGGTGTTGAGCAATACGTTGTAAGCCCCTCCGTTCAAGGGCAAAGCACCTACTACCTCGCCGTAGATTTTTCGAAAAAGGTAAAGTACGCCTGCTACAATGAGCAAAGTGAGCCAGGCGTATTGGCCTGCATAAAAAATGGATAGGGCCGAAACGTATAAAACCGAAGAGCTGATGTCGTTACCGCAAATAGCTGTCGCGGCTAGTTCGCCCAGTTTGGGATGTTTAGTTTTTGACATGACAAAGGTTTGTGATGGCCTTTCGGCAAAAAAAACTATTTTGGCGCAAATGTACCATTCCAAGTGGAAAAATTAGGGAATAAGCTTTTTTGCTATGACTATTGTGCAACTTCGATATCTCATCGCCCTGGATACCTGGCGCAATTTTGCGAAAGCGGCAAAGGCTTGTTCCGTCTCCCAGCCAACCTTGAGCATGCAAATTAAAAAACTGGAGGAGAGCCTCGGCATTTCTCTTTTTGATCGCAGTGTAAAGCCTTTGCGTCCAACAGCCGTGGGGCAGCAGGTCATCAAACAGGCCCGACTCATTTTGCGTGAGGTGGAATACCTGCGCGAATTGATTTTGCCACAAGGCAAAGACGGCCTTTCCGGCTCCTTGCGCATAGGTATCATTCCTACCCTTAGCCCTTATTTGCTTCCGCTCTTCTTGCCTGCTTTTTTGCAAGCATACCAAGAGGTCACACTGACTGTCGAAGAACTGCTTACAGATCAGATTATCGACAAGGTGCTGAAGGACGAGCTGGATGCGGGCATTCTGGTTACGCCCTTGGAGCATCGCGATATCACGGCATGGCCACTCTTCTACGAATTGTTTCTGGCCTATGTCTCGGACAAGCATCCGCTCAGCCAAAAAAGCAAGCTGACCCAGGCAGATCTGGAATTCACAGGAATGTGGCTGCTGGAAGAAGGCCACTGCCTGAGGGTGCAAGCCCTGAATATTTGCTCGGAAAACCCCGGGGAAGAATCGCGGCATTTTACATTCCAAACCGGCAATCTGGAGACCTTGAAGCGCTTGGTCGATAAACAAGGAGGCTATACCCTCTTGCCCGAATTGGCCACCGTAGATTTTGGCGATGAAGAATATGCGCGCATCCGGAGTTTCAAAAACCCGCAACCGCTTAGAGAAGTGAGTCTGATCGTTCATAGGCATCACCTGCTCAAGCGCTCTTTGCTCACGGCCATGCGCCAACAGATCGTGCAAAGTGTACCGGCTATTATGCTTAACCCCAGGCGCGGGCAAGTGGTTCCTGCTATTTCAACTCCGGGCGATTAAAAAAAGTGTTAAAAAAACGTTAAAAAATTTGCATGGTAATACAAGATAGTTGTATCTTTGCAGCCGCTTTGAAAGAGGGGTGGAGTCATGGGGCTCAGAAGAGGGCCTGAATTTCGCCTGAGAGATAAGTGTTTTTTCGCGTATTGAATGCCTTGTGGAGGGCTTGATTGAGTAGGGGGGATTCATTGCGAAAAATGTGGATAACTTTTTTTCGAGAAAGTTTGGTGGGTAAGAAAAGTAGCCGTATCTTTGCATTCCCAAATGAGGGGAGCGGCTCAAGTCGGCGCTTGAAAGAGTATGACATTAAGGCGCAGCAGATGCGCATAAAGAAATAAGCTGCTTGAAGGAGCAGTAGCAGCCAAGGAGAAATCCTTTGGGATTGAACCGGGAGCTGTGGGAAGTTCATTGAAAGGATTGGAGCGAGGTAAGAAGACGAAGAGGAACCCCTGAGAGAGAAACTTTTCGTGCTACGGCACGGGAAGGATTAAGGATTTGACTATGGAGAGTTTGATC
>JALSKB010000120.1 GCA_026989035.1 Saprospiraceae bacterium
GCTTCTTGACATGATCAGGCGAAATAAAAGAAATCATATCCGATTAGCAGATGCAATAGGTAGTATTCCCGAGCTAGAGAAGGTGGCAGAATTGAAGAATCTCAAGGAGGAGAGTTTTAAATTGCCTTACTTGGGCGTGATGCATGAAGTTGTTATTAATGTGCCGAACATTGAAGTGGCCGATGCTTCACAGAGTTCGTTGATTTCTCCAGGTATAGAGGTGCCGGATGAAGAAACTAAAGGGATTGATGACTTTATTTTTTCTTGGTACTTTGATGAGTCTGAGTTAAAGTTCAGAGAAGTTGCAATTGGAGAGGAGCAAGCTATGATTATGAGTAATCCGTTGTTCGTTATCACTCCTCATCCCGAAGTAGAGAGAAATGATAGGAACAATGTTGCTTTAGAGGGAAGAGCTATAGATATAGATTTTTTTGAAGCTCCTGAGGTGGATGTCAGGAGTGCAGCGGAGTTGCGCTTAAAGCTTTATCAAGTGAAGAATCCTTATTACTTTGAAAAGACTGGAAAGCTTGAGTGGAATGTTGCTGTATATCTTACGTACTTTAACTCTTCTAACTTTCAACCTAATTGGTCTTATGTCCGTGAAAAAAAGATTTCACGCTCGGATGTTGCATCCAGTAAGCTTTTTGCTACTGATGACTTTATGTCAAACCCTGATCCAGGTGCATTTACAAACCCATATGGAGTAGCTTCAGATATATACATTTTGACCTGGGAGGAGGATTGGTATGCTTCTGCAAAAGACGTAAGTTGCTCTTGTAGTTCTTGCCAACATGCGACATGCTATATACTGAGCCCTCATATGAAGTATTCTAACGAGTACTACAACAAAACTTGTGGGCCAGGGACTGCCTTTTTCCCTGTAATTGGAGATGCAGTTGACAGTCAAAACTACAAAGGGCGAGTAAAAGTAGAACGAACTCAATAAGGGTAAATTTATCACAAGGAAGTACTTGTGCATGAGTGCTTCCTTGTGATGGATTTTTTGTTGTTATACTCATGGCGAAGTGGTTTGGGAGGCGTTAGTCATCCAAATTCCCTGTCTTTCGCCCGTTTGTGGATCGTAAATATCCCAAACCATTTCGGTTTGGATATAGATGCTTTGGTGATGTTGAGCTTTTGGGAAAGATTCAGGTGTATTTACATTCTATGAACTTGCTATTTGCTTGCTAAAATTTGAACTTGCATTTTTACTTTTTAAATTTTTTGGCTATGTTTCGTCGAAATTTTTTTTTGAGCGTTTTGTTTGCATCCCTTTTTCACTTGGTGTTGAGTGCTCAGTTTAGTCAAACCGGTTTTTCGGTCTTTGCAGGAGGGTATTTGCAGGAACTTTCTTTTACAGAAGATTTAGCAGGTCCAGGTTACCAATATCTGGTGGTTTCTCCAGTGCTGGGAGCTTCCTATCGATTTGAGCATATCAACTTTTCTGTTTCGTATAGGAGAAGTTTTCAGTATGGCGGAATGGTCAATCGGGAGGATTTGAGCCAGAGACCTGCTACAGGTGGCATAGATTTTCTTGGAGCATTTTCAGTGAATGAGATGGATCGCTTTGATGTCTTTTATCAGTTGAGTGGTAAGTTTGATTTTGTGTCTGTTGGCCTTGGATATTTTCAGCACCGTTTGATTCGATACACAGGTTCTTTGTCTCCTTCTGGTGGAAGCCCTTACAAACGTCAGGGTCTCACTTTTTCTTTAGGTTTAAGTTTTAAGGAGGTGAGCCTTGAGTTTGTCAAACAGCTTGCGTTGCAGAATGGTGGAGTGGATGATTTTTTTTCGACCTATTTATACGGAGTATCTGCTTTGCGTTCTTTTTCGTTAAAAAAGAAGGATGGAGCTGCTAAAGTAAGAAGTCGAAAATGGGATCATTTTTTTCCATTTGTCTCTTTGCGTTTTCAGCCAGTCAAGTATCACTGGGTGACGGTTTATCCGGATTTGTTCAATCCTGTGGCTTTTGTGCCGGGCTTGGGTGTTGGGTACCACTTTCCTAAATATGATTTGTCTATTATGTTGAGTAGAGATGTGTGGAAGAGGTGGGTTGGAGGAAATAGCTCTTTGGGGAATCTTATTGGTTATATATCGACGACCAATTTTGTGGTGAAGAAATACTTTGCTCGAGAAGGTAAAGAAGGCAAATGGTCAGTAGGTCTTGGGTGGCATCCTATACGAAACGACAATGAGTCTCCGCGCATGGATGTGGTTGGCGGAACAGATCCAATTAGCGGGCAGGTTCATGGGCGTTCGTTTCCTCGCTATGTTAATGTTTTAGGCGTAGGGTATAGCTTGGGGTATGCTTTTAATGAGAGCTGTGAGATGGAATTTCGTCAGATTTTTCCGTATTTGGGCGATAAGCCTTTTACCTTTTGGTATTCGGGCATAGGCTTCATTTATCAATGGAGGAGATGATTTTTTAGGAAGCAAGATAGCCTGAATAGCCGGTGCTGTATTTTTCTTTTTCGGCGGACACAGGGCGTTGCGCTGCCTGTGTTTCCGCCTTTTTTAATACCTGTTTCGAAGTGATTTGGGAATGGTTCACTTGCCGTTGCGGCCTCCGCCTGCGTTTTGCATCTTGGCGGAAGCCACAGCAGCGGAGT
>JALSKB010000121.1 GCA_026989035.1 Saprospiraceae bacterium
AACGATTAAGAGCTTTTAAGCTGCAAAGAACGCGCAAAATCTACAACCCATGAAACTCTCTACGGCGCAAATTAAACATCTTCGCTCTTTAAAACTCAAAAAGTACCGTTCAAAGTACGGACAATTCCTGGTCGAAGGCGATAAACTCCTGCGCGAAATCCTCTTAGAAGACGCACCCAAGCCGTTAGCTGTTTATGCCCTGCCCGAATGGATTGCCCATTTGCCCGAAAGGGTACAAAGCGAAAAGATCGAAATTTTACACCCCATATCACCCAAAACTCTGGAACGCATTTCCCTGCTCCAAACCCCCAATAAAGCCATAGCGCTCATGAAAATTCCCGCGGAAAAGCCAAGCCAATTCTCGAGCTCTGGCTGGGCCATCTACCTGGACGGCTTGCAAGACCCCGGCAACATGGGTACCATCTGGCGTATAGCTGATTGGTTTGGCTTTCGCCAAATATGGGCCTCCCCCGACAGCGTGGATTTTTACAACCCCAAGGTCATTCAAGCCAGCATGGGCGCCTTTTTGCACATCCCTGCCGCCACCGCCGCAGCCGAAGAACTGGAACAACTCAAACCCCAAAAGGACTTCTCCTTCTGGGGCGCCGATATGAAAGGCCTGCCTTTCGGCAAATGGAAAGCCCCCGATCAAGGCTTGCTCGTCATAGGCTCTGAGGGCAAAGGCCTCTCTCCTGCCGTGCGGCAACAAATCCAAAACACCATCAGCATCCCCAAAGCACCACAAGGCAAAGCGGAATCCCTCAACGCCGCCATGGCTACAGCTATTCTGGCTGCACACATCGCCGGCTGAAAATCCTCAAGTCTTTATTTTCCTTACCTTTGCCTCTTCATCAGGAAAACAGAACGACACGCCCATGTACGACGCCCACACTCAAGAATCTCTGCAAATGGTCGCCCAAAGCGCCCGAGATTTTGCAAAAGCACACATAGCCCCCCACGTCATGGAATGGGACGAAAGCCAATATTTTCCCCTCGAACTCTTTAAAAAACTGGGTGAACACGGATTCATGGGTGTTTTGGTGCCGGAAGAATACGGTGGTTCAGGGCTGGATTATGCCCACTACATCACCATTGTAGAAGAAATTTCCAAAGTTTGCGGCTCTATCGGCCTGTCCGTAGCAGCACACAACTCGCTCTGCACCAACCACATCCTCAGTTTCGGCAACGAAGACCAAAAGAAAAAATACCTGCCCTTGCTGGCATCCGGCGAATGGGTAGGCGCCTGGGGCCTGACCGAACCCAACACCGGCAGCGACGCTGGGCGCATGCAGTGCGTCGCAGAAAAAGACGGAGACTTTTTTGTCATCAACGGAACCAAAAACTTCATCACCCACGGCAAATCGGGAAAAGTCACTGTAGTCATCGTGCGTACCGGAGACTTGCTCGACAGCCGCGGGATGTCGGCCTTCATTGTAGAACAGGGCACGCCCGGATTCAGCGCAGGAAAAAAGGAAAACAAGCTCGGCATGCGCGCCTCGGAAACGGCAGAACTGATTTTCGACAACTGCCGCATACACAAAAGCCAAATGCTGGGAAAAGAGGGAGAAGGCTTCATCCAAGCGCTGAAAATACTCGACGGCGGCCGCATATCCATAGCCTCCTTAGCCGTAGGTATTGCCATGGGAGCCTACGAGGCCAGCGTGCAATACGCTCAAGAACGCCACCAATTCGGCCGGCCCATTTCTTCCTTCCAGGCCATACAGTTCAAACTGGCCGATATGCGCAGCAAAATTGAGGCGGCAGATTTGCTCACCCGACAGGCAGGCTTCCTCAAAGATCGAAAACTGCCCTGTACCAAAGAATCCGCCATGGCCAAGTACTACGCCTCGGAAATAGCCGTACAGGTCGCTAACGAAGCCGTACAAATCTTCGGAGGCTATGGCTACATCAAGGATTTCCCCGTCGAAAAACACTACCGCGACGCCAAGCTCTGCACCATAGGCGAGGGCACCTCCGAAATCCAAAAACTGGTCATTTCCAGACAGATTCTCAACAAGTAAAATCTCCCTTAGCCCAGCAACTCCAGCACCTTTTCCGGTGGTCGTCCCAGCACGGCTTTAGAGCCTTTCACCACGATGGGTCGCTCAATCAAGCGGGGGTTTTGCGAAAGCACATCCAGCCAGTCTTCCTCGCTAAGCTCCTTACCTTTATAGCGCTCTTTGTACAAAGCCTCACCCTTACGCACCAACTCCTCGGCCTTCAGCCCCAGCTTCTTCAGCAAACTCCGCAATTCCTCCTTGGTAGGAGGCATATCTAAATAGCGAATCACCTCCGGTTCAAGACCTCGTTCTTGGATAAGTTTCAAAGTTTGACGACTTTTGCTGCAGCGCGGATTGTGATAAATCTTCATAAATCTTCGTTTTTGCTCCAAAGCCCCAAGGGCTAAAAAATCAAAATCGACAACAGAAAAACAAAAAATTAAGGCATCGCTTAACAACCAAGCTTTTTGCTCCACCCACAACACAAACGGCCGGGTAGCGGCCACATCAAATGCTCTTGCCTATGTCTATTTGGAAACGCCCCTTTACCCTCGAAGGTTTGAACGGCCTTTCGGCAAACACCTTAGTCGAGCACCTGGGT
>JALSKB010000122.1 GCA_026989035.1 Saprospiraceae bacterium
AAAGCGGGTTTAAATGCTCATTTGGGTTTGCGCTACATGGCTTACGGAGAATTTCAGGGGCGGGATGTGACGGGGGCAGCTACAGAGGTTTTTAAAGCCAAAGAGACGGCTCTGATTTTCGGGGCTTCCCGACAGCTTTATGAGCGTCTCAGTCTGGGGCTGAATGTCAAGATAGTCAGTTCTGATTTTGAGCAATACAATTCATGGGGTTTGCTGGGAGATCTCGGTTTTTTTTACAGCGATACGAGCAGAAATTTGCACTTGGGCTTGGTTTTTCGGCAGTTCGGTCGGCAGTTGACGACTTATGCAGACTTGCGCGAACGACCTCCTTACGACCTGCGCTTGGCGGTGAGTAAGCGTTTGAAATATCTGCCTTTTCGGTTAACGGTGATGTACCACGATTTGCAAGACTGGAATATCCTTTACGATGATCCCACTCGCAAGGAAGATCAACTGTTACTCTTTGATGAAAGTGTTCCACAGGAAGACAAGGGTTTTGCCTGGTTTGACAATTTGGCACGGCATTTCACTTTGAGTGGTGAGTTTTTGTTGGGTAAGCGGGAGAGTCTTCGCCTTCGCTTGGGTTATGACCATCAATTGCAACGAGAGATGAAGGTGAGGACTTATCGGAGTCTGGCGGGTTTTAGCCTGGGTTTTGGTTTACAGGTGAAGCGTTTTCGAATCGACTACGGGTATGCTTTTCAGCATTTGGCCGGGGGATATCACTACTTTACCCTATCAACCGGTTTGCGGCAATTTGGGCACAAGAAAGCTTTGGATTGAGGAGCGGGTTCAGTCGCTCACTGTTTGAGTAGGATGGCTTGGAGGCGTTTAAAGCTCTTTTGGTTAATCGGTAAATCGAAGGCAGAGCGAATGTCTTGTCGGTTTCTACGGGTGAGGTGAAAAGAGATGGGGGTTTTGTCTTTTTGCTTTTGATCGTCTTGATAGATGAAGCGAATGAAATGTATTTTTTCCGGTGGGAAGAGCTCGTACAGAAAGCCGAGATTCATGTCGTGTTCATAGCTTTGGAGATGCGTAATTTGAGTTGCCAGGCCCAGGGGATTGAACAAACCTTCTACAATACCTGTATTGGCGCTGCTGGGTATTTCTCTTTGGGCATTGTCGCTTTGGACTTGCACGATGACTACTCCGGCGGTGTTTTTTAGTATCCAATCTTTAAAAACATGTATGAATCGGATGGCGGTTTTAAGGCCGTAGTTGTCTCGAAAACCGGCATCCATGGTTTCTATTTTGGGTGAGCTGGGTAGCAAGACGTTGGGAAGAATGTACGGGAAGGTGGCATTCATGCGTAGAGCAGTGGAAAAACGGAGATGCTTGGCATCTTGGTTTTCAAAAAGGCGTTGAAAATCCACGGCATCGATATCGAGCAAGCCCGGTTTTGTCATGTTGATCGGGGCTGTCATCATATAAGAGGTTTTTTGTGCAGAGATGATCAAGCGCCTTCCGTCGTTGACAATGGAAGGGGTGATGAAGAGTAGCGGGATGAGTGCTTTTTGTTCGGCTTCGCGGTAGGCATTCAGCGGTTTATCGAAAGCTTTGCCGGTGTATTCGTTGAACTGCATTTCGAAGGCATACCCGCGGTCTTTGTAATAAGTTTTGTCGTCGTAGGTGAAGGGAATTCTGGGCAGGAACAAGTCGGTGGTAACAATGGAGGTGGTGATGGGGTTGATGAGGTTTTGGGCTGCGGCATAGAGCAGTTTTTCATCGGTTTCAGAGGGCAGCAGTCCTTTTTGTTTTTGCCATTGCAGTTCGCGATACCAGGCCATACCGAGCATACCGCCGGAGGCTCCGGCCATGAGGACGATCTGTGGCGTAAAATTTCCTTGAAAGAGGCTGTCGGCCCGTCGCAGGGCTTCTATAGCCATGAGGTCTGCTTTGAGGCCACCGCCACTGGCGCAGAAGATAATCATGTGGGGCTTTTCATTTCCGGCCACTTTTCTTCGGAGCAGCCAGTTTTCGAGGATGTTTTGTGTAGCCAGTTTGTCGGCCAGCATATTTTGGGGGCTGCAGAGTGCTTGTAACCTTTGGTGTGTATAGGGTGCAGGCTTTGTTTGATAGTTGAGGCCGTAGGCGTGGTTTTCGTGGTGGAGGGGGCCATGGCGGCTCAAGCTGTTGAGCAGTACCAAAAGGAGGATGAGTACGGGAAATCTCCAGCGGTGAAACCAATAGCTTATGGCGCCGAAAAGGGCTGTAAAGACACTGGCGAGCAGGAATATAGTCATAGCGGCCGGCAGGCGAAAGTAAGGATTCTCCATAAAGCTGCCCAAGCCGGCCAGCACAATCAGGCTGAAAAACTGGGCAATTAACATGTTGATGTGATTTTGCTTGAAGACGCTTTGCAGCAATTGAGCATCGTAATGGGCTACAGAGCGCACCAAGCGTGGTCGCAGCGTTTCCGTTAAGTACGTCTCCACTCGCCACGAACGCGGAAAGGCTTGGTGTTTGCCAGCTTCTTCGGGTATATCGGCCGGCGGAGAATCCGACTGCAAGTCGGGTGGCGGCATTTTGTAAATTTTTAAGAAACTGAAAATGTCTTTGTTGGTTTGGTAGAAGTAAAAGGAAATAAAGGTGATGAGACTCATCAAACCGAATAAAAAGCTCAGGCAATCTGTAGCTATGGCATTTGCCGAAAGGCCCTCCTGTATGCCAAAGCGGATGTGCATGGCCAAATAGGCGATGACAAAAATGGCCGGGAGGATAAAGTTGTTGATGGCGAACTTGGCGAAGGGGCGGCGCAAACTGGCCAGAAAGGGGAAGCGATAGGCACTGAGTAAGTAAACGGTGAGGTTCCAACTGGCAGCAAAAACGCCAAAACCAAAGCCGACCAGGGCAAAGCTCAATCCATTAACTTCACCCAGGTATTCGGGAGCCCAAAAGAGGTAGGGCAAGCCGTATTTGCCGCCTATTTTACCTACTGCAATAGAAAAAATGATGCTCCATAAAGCCAAAAGCAGCAGATCGCTGCGAAAGTGCATGGCGAAGAGCTGCAGCGGAAAGGAGTAAATAAAGCGGTGTAGCTTGATGCGCATATACATAAAACGCACAAGCCGGTTTCTCTGCCTTTTTTACAGCGATGTTTTTTTCAATTCCAAAGGAGCTTTTTTGAGATGCCTGCGCAAAATGCGTTGAAGCTCTGGGATGCCGGGCACGCGATTTTCAATAACCAACTGATCGTTGATGAGCAGGGAAGGCGTGCCCGATATGGCGTAGTGGATAAATTCTTCCACTTCAAATATTTCTTCGAGGCATACCTGGAAATGAAAAGCCTTGAGCGCATCGAGCAGATTGTTGCGCATCATTTGATGCCTGTGGCATCCCACCCCTAAAATGGTCAATTTGATCATCTGTTGTACAGCTTCAACTGATTGTGGGCCTATTCCTTCGTTTTGAGCCGGCTTTCCGCCAAAGCTTTGATGATGTCGTGGGTGGTCAGCATACCGACTAGGGTGTGGTCCTCCAGCGTAACGGGTATGGCGTGGAAGCGATTGATTTTGAAAAGTTCCAAAGCGACATCAATGCGGTCTGTGGGCTCCAGGCGGGCCAGGCCTTTGGTCATGATGCTTTTTACCGGGGCTTCGGCTAAAATTTCAGCAACAGTTTTTTGGTTATCGGAAGTCAATAAGTGATAAAAATCGTTTTTACTGATCAGACCTACGAGCTTATCGCCTTCCACGACCGGTACGTGATGTATTTTGTAAGATTCAAAGATTTTTTGCACTACGCTCAAGTGGTCTTCGGGATGTACGGAAATGAGATCCTGGCTCATCAATTCGGATACGGGTGAAAGTAAATTCATCTTGCTCTATTTGGTTGGCTAGCTGAGGAATAAAGATAATGGAAGGGATCTTTGCCTCAAAAGAAGCAAAAAATACCTTTCTCTTAGCGTCTGCAAGATGCGGTTTGTTCGGGCTATTTGAGAATGACTTTTGTCAGTAATTTTTTTGATTTTAGTCAACAGCTTGTCAAAAAAGGAGATTTATTTTTGTTGTGTTGTCTGGCAAGTGTTATTTTTCAACCCAAAGAAGACCAATCATGTACATTTCCGATAAAAAGACTTTGAGAGAGATTAAAAGGGCATTTCACGAGAAGTTTCCGTTTTTGAAGTTGGAGTTTTATGCCAAGCCCCATAAGCCGGGTGAAGGCTCGCCCCGTCAGGAGCAATTGCCCGATCATTTGACTATAGGAGAGGTGAGAACCATCCACAATGAGGGCGCATTTCGGGTGAAACCCGAAATGCGCGTGAGGGATTTTGAGCAGCAGTTTTATGAAAAATACGGTTTGAGTGTACAGGTTTTCCGCAAATCCGGTAACTTGTGGCTGCAAACCAGCAAAACCGATACTTGGACGCTGGCTGAGCAAAACAGGAAAGGTGGAGCTTCCGCCCAACACTTTGAAGAAATGCATACCGAGTGATATGCGCGTTTCCGTCATCCGAAAAGCACATTTCAATGCTGCCCACAGGCTCTATCGCCCCGACTGGAGCGAAGAGCGCAACCGAGAAGTTTTTGGTTTGTGTAGCAATCCCAATTTCCACGGCCACAACTATGAACTGGAAGTCTGTGTTACGGGTGAGGTAGATGAGGAAACCGGCATGGTCATCAACCTCAAAGATTTGAAAGACATCATTTATGAGGAGGTGGAACGGCCCTTTGATCACAAAAACCTGAACCTGGATGTAGAGGAGTTCAAAGATCTCATCCCGACTTCAGAGCATTTTTGCTATGTCATCTGGCAGCGCCTTCGAAAGGTCTTGCCTTCAAAATTTGATTTGCAGGTGCGCTTGTATGAAACTCCGAGAAACTTCTTTGAGTATCCACCTCGGACATGAAAAAAAGGCTGCTTTCCCATAAGGGAAGCAACCTTTTGACTTGACTCATGAAGCAAGCAGGATTTATTCGTTTACGGGCCGACCTCATCCACCTTTTGGAGGCGCAAGGTGCGCAAGACGCCTTTGTGCTTGTTGACGAGACTGACCAGATATAAGCCTTTCGGCAAATCTGCCAGGCTGTAGTGCCGATTGGCAGCCACTTGGAAAGTGCGCACTTGCCGGCCAATCATGTTGTAAATGATGATTTGGTCGATGCCGCGTGTATCCGAAAGCGCGATGTATTCTGTGGCCGGGTTGGGATAGACTTTAATGTGCTGGCTTGATAGGCGTTCGAAGGTTGCTACCGAATTTTCTATGGTAACTTGGTAAACAGCCGTTTCAATGACGGTGTTGATGTCGTCAATGGTAGATAGCTCTACGTGAATGAGGCCTTGGCCACTTACGCCTTTGGGCAAAATGTGGAGGTCGAGTAAACTGCTTTCTCCTGAATTTAGCACTACGGGTTGTTGAAAACCGTTGGGGTCATAGTTAGTGGTGGTGGAGGTGCCGTAGCATGCATTGATGTCACAAATGCGAAATTGCCACTCGACCGGTGCGCTTTGCACGGAAATGAGCCAACGGAAGCTCTGCGTGCCGGCATCCTCATTGGTAAAGGTAGCATGAGCAATGACTTCGGCCCAGTCATCGCTCAAATCTGCGGACAAAGTGCCCTGCCACGGGTTGGGATCAACGGATACACTCACTTGAGCCAGGCCCAAACCTGAAAAAAGGAGTAGAAAAAAAAGGTTTAGTATAGTTTGCTTCATGGTCAGTCTAAATTGGCTTTCACTGTTTCTATATACAAAAGTACGTCTATCTTTCCATTTTGGTTGGTCGGAAACCGACATTTAAGAAGATTTTAATAAAAAAGGGGCTTTGAGCATAGCTCAAAGCCCCTTTGGGGTCTCTTTAAGGAAAGAGATGCCACCTGATTTATCGCATCAGAACGAGGCGCTGTGTGCGTGTTTGATTGGCTACTTTCAAGCGTACCAGGTACATGCCCTCGGCTTGGTTTGTTAGGTCGAGTTCATACTGGCCGCCTTGGGTTTGGCCGATATGACGGCTATAAATCAAGCGGCCCGTAGCATCGCTGATTTCGACCTCCAAATCTACACTTTGATCAAAGGCCAGGTCGAGTACGACGCGCTCGCTGGCGGGGTTCGGCAACAAAGCAAATTTTTGCAAGCCTTTGATATCGCGTGCAGCCACAGGAGCTACATCAACTTGAACTGTTTCCGAGCAGCCTGCGTTGTCGGTAACCACCAGCTCGTAAGAGCCTCCCGACAAATTGGTGATGATGTCGCTGACATCGGCCCCGTCAAGGGTGTAAGTGAAAGGAGCAATGCCTAAGCCGGGAACTACTGCTATGCTGCCGTCATTGGCTCCGGAGCCAGAAGCATCGTTGACCTGAATGTCCAAATCCAGGTTGTCGGGGCAGACGATGGTGATGTCGGCAGCATCTGCGTTTACGGCTAGCCCATCTCGGGAGTTGTCGAAACCAACAATGACGACTTGCATGTTGCGCGGATCCCAGTTGTTGGGGAAGTCGTAGGTCATCGAAACGGGTAGCACATCATCGGCAGCTACATCAGGCATAGGAGAACCGGCATAACCCGGTAAAATATCGCGGGCTACATCGTCGTAAACCATTTGACTGGCGGGCACGGGATCTGGCAGATTTTCGTAACCGCCCATAGTGCCGGCACCTCCTCCGGAGTAGTAGTTGGCTTGGTTGTATCCGGAGCCGGTACCGGTAACTCCGTCTTCTTTCAGGATGACGGCTCCGCTAAACTCTCCCTGGGCAAAAGGCGCGGCAAAGGTGGCTTCGCCCTCAATGCTCAACTCACGCGTAGCTACATCCAAGGTGGCGATGGTTACCTCTATCGCTACAGGACTGGTGCGATTGATATAATCGTTGTAGTAATCTTCCAGTTCTAAAGGATCGACGATGACATCGCGTTCAAAAATGACAGAGGGAAAGCCCGAGAAGCCCGGGAAAGAGGTCTGCCCGTCATCGTAAACGCTGATGGCCATGGGGTCGTCATTGTGAACGGCAATACCAATAAAAGAGTCTTCATAGTTGTCTGCCATGTATTCCATAAAAACGGCTCCCCGGGGGCACCAACCGCACCAGGTGCCGGTGGCCTCTTCTGCAAAGACCTTTTTGTCAGGGATGAAAGACAAGCCCTTAACGATAAAGGAGCCGCTGTTGTTGATGTCCAGGCCATCCACGCCGCCGTTGGGGTTAGAGAGCATTACTTCAATGGTGTGGCTATCAAAATCGGGTATGGTGAAAGAGGCCGAGTGCGTGAACGACATGGAACTACCCGGCATCAGGTTCATTCCAGTGAGGTTGTCGGTATAAGTGTTGCTACCATCTGTCCAGGAAACATCCAGCGTCTGAATGATGTCCGTACCGTTGTTGTAAATGCTGCCGCTGATGGGGATGGCATCACCTATAAGGCCGAAAGGATCGGTAGGAGCATTTAGGTTTAAGACCGCATCCAGGGCTACGGGAACATAGAGCAGCACGTTGTCCACGGCAAAGCCAAACAACCAGCCCCCGTCATCGTCGTACCGGAAAGCGATGAGCACATCGCTGCCTATTCCGGCCAGGGCGGAAAGATCAAGGTTTTGAGAAACCCAGTCGATGTTTCCCGAACCGGGAAGCTCCATGAGTTGCGTCCAGCTGTTGCCACTATCTGTGGAATATTCGATGTAGGCATGCTCGGTTGCTCCCTGATAAGTACCTCCCGAGAAGTTCATATCAAAGGAAAGAACCAAGGCACTTATACCGCTCAGATCTTGCGGTGGCATAATCAGGTAATCAGCCGATTTGTCGCAATCGCAGGCATCGTCATTGGTAGCTGTGACCAAGGTGCCGTTGTCTTCAAAAGGCCAATAAGCACTACTTAAGTCCGATGCCGAGCCAAATTTCCAGCCTCCGTCAGAGGCATTGGTCTGTATGTCCCAGCCGGTGGGTAAGGCACCGCCTTCAAAATCCTCATCGACAAGGACCTGGGCATTTGTCCGGGAAGGAAACAAAAAAGCCGCTGTGAAAAATAGACTTAAAGAAAAAAGAAACGATAAAGTTTTTTTCATGATTCAGTGGGTTTGTGAACTGAAAATCGGGTTGAATCTCTGCAAAAGTAAGGGTAAAAAGTTCATTTTACCTGATGTTTTTTTTTAAAGGTACATTTGGCAATGGTAGCGTCATTTTTTTGAGTAAGCATCCGTTATACGACATTTTGCGTATTTGTCTTATACCAGGGCTTATTTTTGCCGCATCTTTGCTGCTCTTAGATGCAAAAATATGTCCGTGATAAAAGGATTTGGGCCTTAGAGATAATCAGCTTGCTTTCGGTCACCCGAATTCTGAATTCGGAACATTTGCGGGTTTTGTATGGTCTCAACGATTTGGTTTGAGTTATACTCATGGCAAAGTGGTTTGGCAAGCGTCAGCCTCCCCCCTATCTTTCGCTCGTTTGCGAATCGTTAGTATCCCGAACTATTTCGGGTTGGGCATATAAATGTTTGTTTTATGCACATCGTCATTCTTGGAAACGGCATTGCAGGTATTACGGCTGCTCGTCACATTAGAAAACTCAGTGACCACCGCATCACGGTTATTTCCGGCGAATCGGATTATTTCTTTTCCCGCCCTGCCCTGATGTACATCTATATGGGGCATATGAAAAAAGAGCACACCGAACCTTACGAGCGCTGGTTTTGGAAAAAAAATCGCATTGAATTGCACAAGGGTTGGGTAGAGCAAGTGGTGCCGGAGAAGAAGCGTTTGATTTTTGCCGATGGCAGTGAAATGCACTACGATAAGTTGCTCTTGGCAACAGGCTCACGGCCCAATAAATTTGGCTGGCCTGGACAAGATTTGGATGGCGTGCACGGCTTTTATTCTTTACAGGACCTCGAAGCCATTGAGTATCACTCCAAAAATTTGCAACAAGCCGTTATCGTAGGCGGTGGCCTCATCGGCATCGAACTGGCGGAAATGTTTCGCTCGAGAAATATCCCCGTGATTTTCCTGGTGAGAGAAAAGAGCTATTGGGATATGGTGCTCCCACCCGAAGAATCGGAAATGATCAACCGCCACATCAGAGAGCATCATATCGATCTCCGCCTGGAAACCGAACTGAAGGAGATTTGGGGCGATGAGCAGGGGAAGGCTAAAATGGTCGTAACTTCCAAAGGCGATAAAATACGCTGTGGTTTTGTCGGGCTGACTGCCGGGGTGCATCCCAATGTCGATTTTTTGCGGCTCTCTTCGCTGGAAATAGACCGCGGTATTCTGGTGGACGAATATTTACAGACAAATATAGAAGACATCTACGCTGCAGGCGATTGTGTACAACTGCGCAAGCCGCCTGCCGGTCGGCGTCCCATTGAAGCTGTGTGGTACGTCGGGCGCATGATGGGAGAAACAGCTGCTTACAACCTCTGTGGGCAAGCCCGAAAGTACGAGCCCGGCACCTGGTTTAATTCGGCCAAATTTCTCGACATCGAATATCAGGTCTATGGCCAGCTGACGGCTCATATTCCCGAAGAGCAGGCTACGATCTATTGGGAACATTCCAAGGAGAAAAAAAGCTTGCGCATCGCTTACGATAAGCGTACACGGGCCGTGAAGGGCTTTTTATCCATGGGATTGCGCCTAAGGCACCTCCAATGCGAGGCTTGGATACAAAGCGAGACGCCGGTGGATAAAGTGCTTCAAAATCTCAAAGCGGCCAACTTCGATCCGGAGTTTTTTCCCGACTGGAGTAAAGAACCGGCTAAATTGATTTAACCCCAAACCTTGGCAGACTTTATAAAGGAGCAGAAATGAATGGAATACAAAAAACGGGTATAGCGCTGTTCTTGCTGGCTTTTTTGGTTTTTACCATGAGCCTTAGTTTGAGTAACTTTATCTTGGACGCAAAGGTGGCCGGCCAACAGTTTGACGATTACCAGCGGCCTTTTGTGCTCTCTGCCTTGCGGCAAATGGAAGGACGTTCTTATTCACGGGTGTTTTCTTTTATGCGGGATTATGACAGGGCTTTAAAAGTAGCCCAAGAGGCCATTGCCCAAGATGTAAAGAACAATTTGGGGCTTACGCCTTCAGACGGAGCTTACTGGAGCAAAATTTTGAAAGATGATAAAATAAAGAGCAGCCACTTTCCCGTAACTAAAGCTTCGGCTCAGGGGTTTCTGCCCGAAAATAGCCGGTTGTTTTTCTGGTTGAGCATAGGTTTGGGTGTATTAGGCGGTCTGATGTTCATTTTGCCTATGCGGCGTTTGCCGGAAGGCATAAAGAACAATGGTATCTATCACTCTTCTTTGCACGCTCGGGGAATTTTGGGTATAGCTCTGGGCATTTGGTTGATTGCTTTTTACGTGCTTTTGTATTTCTATCCGGAATACCTGGTGAATTGGGCCATCATGGTCGATCCCCTCAGTCGCTTTTTAAATGGAGGGGAGGCCAGTCAGTGGTTTTTATACGGCTTTCTTTACACCTTGGCCATCCTGGTGATGGGCTTGCGCATGATGATAAAATATCGGCACAACAATTACCAGTTGTTGCGCACGGGGAGTGTGATGTTCTTTCAGCTGTGCTTCGCCTTTTTGCTTCCGCAAATTATGACTTTGTTGCATTTGCCCTCGGCAGACCTGAAAAACATCTGGCCTTTGGATTATTCTTTCTTTTTTGAGTATCGCATCAAGCATTTGTTGTCTTCGGGTTATTTTGGGTTATTCCTGTTGGTGTGGGGCGTTGTGTTGATTGTTGTAGCTGTGCCGGTTTTGACTTATTTCTTCGGCAAGCGCTGGTATTGTTCTTGGGTTTGTGGCTGTGGAGGATTGGCAGAGACCATGGGTGATCCGTTTAGGCAGCTTTCCAGCAAAAAACTCATTGCCTGGAAAATTGAGCGTTGGTTGATACACGGGGTATTGGTTTTTGCTGTTGTGATGACTGCCTTGGTCTTGTACACCTATTTTTCGGGGCAATCCCGAATGTTGTTTTTAGACAGTTATCAGGTTCGGCATTGGTATGGGGTGTTGATCGGCTCCATTTTTGCAGGTGTGGTGGGCACCGGTTTTTACCCGTTGATGGGTAATCGGGTGTGGTGCAGGTTCGGTTGCCCCTTAGCAGCTTATCTGGGCCTGGTACAGCGTTTTAAATCTCGCTTTCGCATTACGACCAACGGCGGTCAGTGTATCTCTTGCGGAAACTGCTCTACGTATTGCGAAATGGGCATAGACGTGCGTTGGTATGCGCAGCGGGGCGAGAACATTGTCCGGGCTTCTTGTGTGGGCTGTGGCATTTGTGCAGCGGTTTGTCCTCGTGGGGTGTTGAAGCTGGAAAATTCCGGAGAAGTCCGCTTTGCAGAGGAGTAGTCCTTTTTTGGATTTAGGGCAAAAATGAAAAAAGGTTAGGGCAACTGTTTTTGCCCTAACCTTTTTTTTCTGCCACTTCTCAGTTGGCAGACAGCTTAAGATTTACTCAATCTATTTTTTTGAGCTTGTCTTTGACCATATCCACCTTTTCTCGTTGTTGCTCTATGGCTTTTTCTGCATCCATTTGGGCTTTTTCGTTGTTCCTGATGTCCTCTTTGGCCTGTTCGATGCGTTTTTCGGCCTCTTCGATGATTTGGTGGTAGCGTTCGTTGTCGCGTTTGAGTTTGTCCAGCTCGTTTTCCAGTTCTTTGAGCTGACTTTCCTGCTCTTTGAGTTCTTGTTTGATGAGTTCTTTTTGTACCATCAGGGCAAACTGTTCCATGAAGCGTTTGCCCTCTTCAAAGCGTTCGGGGTGCATGTCGGATTGCAGATAGGCCCCACCGAGGTAGAACCATACCGTTAGTTCGGCACCCTGGCTGTTTTCTTCTATTTTGCTGTAGAGGTCAATGGTGTTGCCCAGGCCAATTCCGGGGATGTCGGCATCATCAACAAAATATTCTTCGTCTTTTCCCTTTTTGAGTTTTCCGTCGTACTCGCGCAGGTATTTTTTCCAGAGTTTACTGACCAGCTTGGGGTCGGCTTCCGGGATTTGAATGACCAAGGCTTTGTTGTTTCCCTGACTCATGTAGCGGGTTTCTTCGCGAACCTGGATTTGCTCCACACCCTTAGGTGTGAGGTCTTTTTGAGCAGAGAGCGTTTGGAAGAGGAGTAAGCTGAGAAAGCATGCAAAATATTTCATTGGAGTGATTGTTTGTGGTTTATGTGTGAAAAAAAGAAGTAAAAATAAGCTGGTGCTTTTTTTGCGTAACGTTTGACGAGGGGAAAAGTTGCGAGGGGTTGGATTCTTCCGTCGGGTAGTCCAAGCTTAGTCCATGCTTTTTTCCAGGATATGACGAACATGTGTTTCGGAATAATGAGCGTAAAAAGTAGGTGGAGTTGGTGTTTCTGCCGTGGGCAGCAGATTTATGACAGCTTGAGCGAAAGCCGGGTAATCGTAATCGGGTACGATGTGCAGTTTGTCGGGACAGGTGTCTCGTTTTACGCCCAGAGCGCCTTGCCGGAAAGAAATTACGGATTTACCCAGGGAGAGGGCTTCGAGGACTTTGATTTTCACACCTCCACCCGAAGTGATGGGATTGAGTACCAAGTCGGAGGCGAGGATGTATTCTTCAATGTTTTCGACAAATCCGGCGTAGAGGATGTGGGGTTCGGAGAAGGCTTTCATTTGCCGAAAGGCAGAGGGCAAACCTCCCCCGCAGAGTATGATGCGATAGGAAAAATTGGCTTTTTTTTGAAGCAGGGGATTGATGTGTAAAAGGATTTGCTTGACGGCTTCTCTGTTAGGCGGATAATCTTGAGGGCCGAAAAAGAGAAAAAGGCGCTCTTCTTCACCTATGCCGTGCCGTTTTTTTACAGCTGTGCGAGCGCGATAGACTTCCCGATTTTCGGCGGGTTTTTGCCGGTTGATGCAGTAGGGCAGTTCCAGGCAATTCTCGGTTTTTAGCCCAAAGGTTTGCATGGCTGGAGCCATGTCATCGGGTGAGATGAAAAAGAGCTTTTGGGCTTTTCGATAGACGGTGCCTTCTATGTATTTGACGATGGGCCAATACCATTTGCCCATGCTGCGAAATCGCTGATATTCCAGGTTTTGAACCCATATCCAGAGGTCTATTTTTTGCTTTCGCAAAACGGGAGCCAGCATCCAGCCGATGAATGGCTGGTGAAGCAGGCAGGCGGATATTTTTTGCTCTTGCAAAAATTGGCCTATTCGTTTTGCTACAAAAGGAGAGAAGTACTTTTTCTTTTGGGCGGGGAGCGGGCGAAACAGGGGGAAAGGTATGGGTGCTTTAGCGGAATTGTCGTCTGTGGAAAGGACGAGGAAGTCGGGGTTTGGGGCCATAGCCCGGGCCAAGCCGAAGGCCGCTTTGTGCCCGCCGTTTAGGGGGGGCACAAAGCGATAGGGGACGATGAAAGCCAGGCGTTTTTTCACTTTTTGCGGCCTGCTTTTTTGCGGGTTTGCCGTTTTGCCGGTTTGTTTTTTGGAGCTTCTTCCGTTTTGGCTTCGCGATACATGTCCCACAGTCCTTTTCCTATGAGACTTAAGAGGCCAAGCAGGATGAGGCTCGAAAAGATACGCGAAATGGTAATGCCCTTGTAATAGGCTTCGGGCTGGAAGACCATTTCTATGGTGTGGTCACCCGGGGGAATGCGCATGGCCCGCAGGATGTAATTAGCTCGGATAATTTTTGCGGGTTTTCCGTCTATGGTCGCTTTCCAGCCCTTATTGGGGCCGTACCAGATTTCGGAAAAGACGACGAATTGCTCGTAATTGGAGGTGAATTGATAGACCAGGTGGTCGGGTTCGTATTGGGTGAGGGCGATTTGCCCGTCTGAGATGTCTTTGGGCGAAAAGCCCCGGAGTTCGTCTTTGAATTCTTCGTGTACGGCAGCCTGGTGGCGGAGGTCGAGTTTTTCCAGGGCTGCTATTTCTTCATCGGGCGTAGAGACGAAGGCGATGCTGTCCACAAACCAGGCATTGCCAAAGGCGTCGGGGTTGCGTTGTGCCTGGGGTTGTCCATCCGGGCCTTTGGCTATGATGTAGCGGGTGTTGAACATGCTAATGACGGGAGGGAAGTTTTTGCTCAGGTAGTGGTCAATGATGTCTTGATACCGTTGGAGTTTGGCTGCGTGATATCCTCCCAGCGACTTGTGGTAATAGGAAGTTCGGGTAGAGTTAAAGGTGTTTTCCGTCAGGTCATAGACGCGGTAGTGCAGGTTTTTATCAGTGAGGATGATTTTATCGGCTTCGCGTAAGGGGAAAGTTTCCTGTTGGCGGCTTTTGGGCTGGAAGTCGTCGGGGCTGAGGTAGCGCCTGTCTATGCCCCAGAAATCGATAAGAATCAGCAGGCCCAGCCCGGCAAGGGTGAAGTTGCGTTTGAGCTGTCCTGTCAAATAAGTGCGTAGCAAGCCCGCTGCAATGAGCACCAGGACCAGCGCGCGCAGGGCATCGCGACGCATGAGGCTTTTGCGGTCTTGCACTAGGGCTTTAATGTCCAGGCCCATTTGGGCGTATTGGGTATCACCGGGGCTTTCAAAGCTGAAGACGGCCGGGCCGATGAGAGCGAAGAATAGCGCCATACCTGCACTGATGCCGGTGGCGATGTAGAGGGCTTTAAGCGCTCTTTTTTTGTCGATTTGTCCGCTCATGAGGTGGTGCAAACCCAGAATGCCGAGCAGCGGCATGAGGAAAGTCGCTATGCTGAGGATGGAGTTGGGTGTTCTGAACTTGTTGTATAAGGGGACGTACTCAAAGAAAAGGCGGTTAAAACCCTCCAGGTTTTTGCCCATGGAGAGTAGGAAAAGCAGGAGTGTGCTCAAGCCCAGCCACCATTTGATGGGGCCGTCAACCAGTAGAAGGCCGATGAGGAAGAGCAAAAAGACGACTATGCCGATGTAAGTGGGGCCGCTGGTAAAGGGCAGTTTTCCCCAGTAAAGGGGTGCTCCCCAATTTGCCGGAAGGCGGGCCCCCATGCGTCTTAGGGATTTGGCGGTTGCAGATTCAGGCATCAGAGGTTCGCTGCTGCTGCCACCGGCCACTCCGGGGATGAAGGAAGAAAACAAGTCTATCCAGCCGTTGCTCCATTGCATGGCGTAGTCCCAAGCCAAGCCATCGGTAGAGCTGGATGAAGAGGGGTCAACGGCTTGGTGAAGAATGGGCTTACCCCGCATGGTATCTTTGGAGTACTCGTAAGTAACCCAGAGATTCGAGGCTCCTGCGCCTAAGGCGAGTACTCCTCCGACGAGCAAAGCCCCTGCGGCTTTGAAAAAGCGTGGCAAGTGGCCATGGCGATAATCGTAGATGAGTTGTGCCACACCCAGAAAGGGCAAAGTCAAAAAGAAGTAGTACAGCATTTGCAGGTGGTTGGCCACGATGGCCAGTCCCATACCCAAAGCAAAGAGCAATCCGCCGCTCAGATAGCGACCTCGAAAGGCTGTGAGCAGCCCTGCAGCCATGAAAGGCAGGTATGTGATCACTTTGAGTTTGGTTTCATGGCCTGCTTCGTATAAAATGAAGTTGTTGGTCATGAAACCAAAGGCTACGGCACCTATGATGGATAAGCCGACTTCGGCTCCCAAGCACAACATGAGGATGTAAAAGCCGACCATGCCCATTAGAAAACGAGCCAGGGGGTCGCCGATAAATTTGCGGAAAAGAATATCTATACTTTTGAGGGCATTGCCCTTGCTGATGGTGTTGATTTGATACGTGGGCATACCTCCAAACATGGAGTTGGTCCAAAGCGATTCGTGTCCGGTCTTTTCTTTCCATTCCCGAACTTCCTGCGACATGCCTTTGTACTGCAAAATATCGCCTTGTTGCAAGACTTTGCCTTGAAGCTGTGGATAGAAAAAAATGGCGCCCAAGGTGAAGAAAACGGCAAAAGCCGCGAGATGTGGCCAGACTTTTTGAATAATCTGTTTCATAAAAAGTGGTAATTCTTATGGCTTGGTGTTTTTAACCGGAGATTCCTCCTTGGCAGAAAAGCCGGTTTTGAGGAAGGCCCGCGGCGAGCAAAGATAAGCAATATGCCGGCGATGGGCCGATGGGCTTAGTTGACGGCCTTGTTCCGGTCCTTGTATTTGGCGAAAGCCCAAGCACCTAAAGTCAATAAAAAATAAAGCAGGATGATGAAAAACATCTGCTCCGGCTTGTGTTTCAATTCGTAGTACAGAATCAGCAGCCCGCTAAACCCGAGCGCAGTAAGGGCTAAAATGGTGACAGGGGCAGATGAGTGCGTTTTTTCTCTGATTTTGAAGTTGGCTGTGGCCATGAGAAAGGAAACCAGCAAAAAGGTTATGCTTCCGAATTCGAGAATGAGTTGTAAACCGCCGATTAGAATGAGCAAGGAGGCGGTTGCCGACATGGCAAGGATGGCCTTGTTCGGAATGTGGCTCTTTGTGCGTTGTGCGAGCCAGGCAGGGAAATAGCCGTCTTCCGCAATTTCAGCCATCTGGCGGGAGGAACCGAACACGGTTCCACTGATGGCACTGCTGGTAGCTAAAACAGCACCCAAGATGACGAGCTGGGCGCCAAGGCGGCCCAGGATGTTTTCAGCTCCGGCTGCCAAGGCGTATTCCTTATCGCGAATCAGGTTATCCAAAGGTATGGCCATCAGCGCGCCTATGGAAATAATCAGATAAATCAGAAGAGCCAAAAAAATGGCCGTATAAATAGCTCGGGGAATGTTTTTTTCAGGGCTTTTCATTTCATTGACGGCATTGATGACCAATTGAAAGCCCTCGTAAGCGACAAAGGTTATGGAGGCTACAATCAAAAGCCTTAACAGACCCGAATTGTTAGCATCGGCAGCCATGTTTTTTAAAAAAACGGGAAATTCCGTTTGTCCGTGCTGAATGAGTACGACGGAGATAAGCGTGAGGATAAACAACTTGGTATAAACCATCAAGTCTTCTACTCTGCCCATGCCTTTTACACTGATCAGGTTGATTCCGGTGAATAGGGCTATGACGCTCCAGGCCACGATTT
>JALSKB010000123.1 GCA_026989035.1 Saprospiraceae bacterium
TAACCGAATTTCTTCAACTTTCTTATCCACCAACTCCAGGGCATTCAGCAATGCCGCACCCGAAATGATGGCCGTCCCGTGCTGATCGTCGTGAAAAACCGGAATATTAAGGCGTTTTTTGAGTTCTTCTTCGATGTAAAAGCATTCCGGAGCTTTGATATCTTCCAGGTTGATACCGCCAAAAGTCGGCGCCAGATGCACCACCGTTTTGATGAAGTCATCGGGGTCTGTAACGTCCAGTTCCAGGTCAAAAACATCCACATCGGCAAAGTTCTTAAACAGCACGCCCTTGCCCTCCATCACGGGCTTGCCTGCTAAGGGGCCGATGTTGCCCAAGCCTAAAACTGCCGAGCCGTTGGAAATTACCGCTACCAGATTGGCCTTAGCCGTGTATTTGCGGGCCAAGCGGGGGTTTTTCTGGATCTCTAAACAGGGAATAGCTACTCCGGGCGTATAAGCCAGGGAAAGATCCCTTTGTGTGGTACAGGGTTTAGAAGGGACGACTTCTATTTTTCCCGGGCGTCCCTGTTCATGGTAAGCCAATGCAGCCTTTCGAAGCGTTTCTTTTTTTTCTCTCGTAGTCATGGTCTTTTAGTCTGGTCTAGAACGACAAAGATAGCACTTTGGCCGCCCCAAAACGACAGACACCTAAGATTCACTCCCATCTTTAAAATCCAATCCACACGGTTTAGGTTTTAGGACTTGTCAACGATAAAGAGTTTGAACCATATACTCATGACGAAATCAAGGGTTTGGGAGACATCAGCCTCCTAAACTCCTTATCTTTCACTCGTTGACGAGTTGGGAATACTCCAAACCCTCTGGTTTGGGTGTACCCGAATATTACCGGCATAACGGGTAGCGCAGAACACCCGCCTATACCGGCCCGTCAGGTGATGCAATTGGATTCTTTAATAAACCCAACCTTCGCGATAAGCGTAGCTCACCAGTTCTGTGCTGGAGCGGATATCCAGCTTTCGCAAAATGTTTTTGCGATGCGTTTCAACAGTAAATTTCGAGATAAAGAGTTTTTCACTGATGGCTATCGTGGAGAATCCCCTGCAAATAAGATCCAATACCTCCCTTTCTCGCTTTGACAAAAGCGAAAGACCTTCTCGGGAATCCTTCTCCGCGTCCTTTTTTTCATCGGATTTTACCGCCTCAAAACAACTGCCGTTAAGCCTGGTGCGAACAGAAAAAATTTGTTCACCTTCAGCTACACATTGCAGACCAAAGACCAAATCTTTGGTGGAAATATTCTTGCCAAAGAGACCCGAGATAGAAAGTTTTTGGAGGTTTTTTTTCAGGGGCAAAGAATAGTGGTCTGTAAAAAGGACCAGCTTACAACAGCTGGTGCAGTTTTTAACAATGCGCCTCAACAAATTTTGATGGTCTGAGAGAAAAATGCCCAAATCAATAAAAACCCACTTGTAACGGGCCTTTTTTATTGCGGGCACCAGATCTTCAGAGCAATAAATTTCGGTATGAGATTGAACCTGAAAATGCTCTTTAAGCAATTCCAAAAGCCCTCTCAAAAAAAGCGGCTGATGACCTGCCAGCAAAACCTTTGTAGTATTTTCTGCGTTCATGGGGTGGCATTTTGATTTTACAAAAGCTCAAAAATAAAAATCCATTGAACTACGCTTTGTGGTAGTCAACTAACCTGTGAACAGCCATGTAATTTGTGGTTTTGTTCCCCGCGGAAGAGCTAAAAGCATCCGGAGGCCAAAAGGGCTTTTAAGTGTGGGGGCTAAGATACACCAAAATTGGTAGATTCGTCTATAGGGCGACAAAAAAAAGAGTTCAAACAAAAAATATTGGCAAAATCCCCTGAACCCAACGCATTGCAGTACGCTTTTCAAGAAAAATTTTTATGAAGACTTGACTTATACCCGTGACGAAGTGTTTTGGGAATTGTTCACTTGTCGTTGCGGCCTCCGTTTGCGTTACAAAGCCTCGCCCTAGCTCGGGCTGCACCTCGTTTTGCGCCTTAGCGGAAACCACACCGACGACCTGCTCATTTTCCCAATCCATTTCGCTCCGGGTATATTTAGCTTTTGAGGAATTAAGAGCGGCTACCTGGCCAAGAGGGGGAATCAAGCTTCCTGATTGAGCAAGCCCATTTTTTTCAGTGCACGCTCAGCTGCGAGCTGCTCCGCACTCTTTTTGCTGTAATCATCGGCTACAGCTATTTTTTTGCCGTCAATCCAGAGGCTTATTTTAAAGCGATCTCTCTTGTTGAGTTTGTAGTGGGCCGCCAATTTAAACTCTATGGTTTTTCCATTCTTTTGGCACCATTCCAAAAGCTGGCTTTTGTAGTTGTCGTCAAAATTTTCCAGACTATGCACATCCAAGAATTTGCGCAAAATTTTTTTGACGACATACTTGCGCGTGCCCACATAACCTTTTTCCAGATAAATTGCCCCGACCAAGGCCTCCACAGCATTGCCCACCATGGTACGGCTCAAACGCATGTCGTTCAGTTCGATCATCAGCATGTCCAGCCCCATTTTTCCGCCAATTTCATTCAGCGTCGTGCGCTTGACAATTTTAGACCGCATCTTCGTCAAAAAGCCCTCTTGAGCATCCGGATATTTTTTAAAGAGGTACTCAGCTACGATGGTGCCCAAAATGGCATCGCCCAAGTATTCCAGACGTTCGTTGTTTTGCAAAGACCGCTTTTCGCGTTCGTTTAAATTCGATTTGTGCAAAAAAGCCAATTTAAAAAGCCGCAAATTCACCGGCACAAAGCCCAGTACCGGCACCAACTTGCGTACCAGCTCTTTGTCTTCAGACAAAAAGAAATTGTAGAACTTTTTGACGCCTTTTACAACAAACAAACTAACTACGATTCAAATTTTTTGAGAATAACCGTTGCGTTGTGCCCTCCAAATCCAAAGGTGTTGCTCAAAACAGCACCTACAGCTCGTTCTTGAGCTTGGTTGAAAGTGAAGTTCAGCTTGGGATCCAGCTCCGGATCATCGGTAAAGTGGTTGATGGTTGGAGGGACAAAATCGTGTTGAATAGCCAAAATGCTGATGATGGCTTCAACTGCACCGGCAGCACCGAGCAAATGCCCCGTCATAGACTTCGTAGAGCTGATGTTCAAATCGTAAGCTTTCTCTCCAAAGACCTGCTGAATGGCTTTAATTTCCGAAATGTCTCCCAGAGGAGTTGAAGTGCCATGGACATTGATGTAGTCGATGTCTTCGGGATTCAATTTAGCCATAGCCAGGGCAGTTTCCATCACTTTTTTAGCCCCTAAACCATCGGGATGAGGTGCCGTAATGTGATGGGCGTCAGCGGTAGCAGCCACACCGACCAGCTCGGCATAGATGGTAGCCCCCCTTTTTTTGGCGTGTTCCAACTCTTCCAGCACCAAGGCACCGCCTCCTTCTCCCATAACGAAGCCGTCGCGATCTTTGTCGAAAGGACGCGAAGCCGTTTTGTAATCCTCGTTGCGCGTAGAAAGAGCTTTCATGGCGTTAAACCCACCAACGCCTACCTCGGTAATAGTTGCTTCCGACCCTCCTGTAATTACCACGTCGTTTCGCCCCAGGCGAATCTGGTCAAAAGCCACTACTAAGGCGTGATTAGAAGAAGCACAGGCCGAGACCGTTGCAAAATTCACCCCCCGAAAGCCATAGCGAATGGAGATGTGCCCGGCAACGATGTCGATGATCATTTTGGGAATGAGAAAAGGATTGAAGCGGGGCGTTCCGTTTCCACGCTCAAATTTTTTGATTTCATCTTCCAGGGTTTTCAGCCCGCCGATACCGGAACCCCAGATCACACCCACGCGATCGGGGTCTTCCCGCTCAGGATCCAAACCGGCATCCTCAATAGCTGCTATGCTTGAGGCCAGACCAAACACGGCAAACCGATCCAAACGCCGAATTTGCTTGCGATCCAAAACCGTAGAAGGATCAAAGTTCTTTACTTCACAGGCAAAACGCGTCTTAAAGGCGCTGGCATCAAATTGTTCGATGAGGTTAGCTCCACTTACACCTTTTTGCAAACTTTCCAGAAAAGTGGCGACATCATTGCCCAAAGGCGTAACAGCACCTAAACCGGTAACAACAACCCTTTTCATACTTTCTTTTTTTCTTTCGGCTTTGAACGCCAGGTGGTAAAGGCAAGAGCACTCGCAGACTTAGCTGCCTGCGAGTGCTTGCTGAGCAGGGCTCAACAGCTATCTCAGCCAAAGCCATAGGGGGCTTATAAACACTCTTAAGTAACTGAGATGAAGCAAAGGTCTTGGGCATAGCTCAAGCCTTTTTGATGCGAGTATATTACAGCTGAGACTCCAAGTACTTGATGGCATCACCAACTGTTTGGATATTCTCTGCCTGCTCATCCGGAATGGGAATATCAAATTCCTGCTCAAACTCCATGATTAGCTCGACAATGTCCAGGGAGTCAGCTCCCAAGTCATTGGTGAAATTAGCATCAGGAGTAACTTCCGACTCATCAATGCCGAGTTTGTTCACGATGATTTTAGTCACCTTTTCTGCAATGTTAGACATAACGTAGTCTTTTGGTTTACCAAAAAATCGGGCTTCCTGCAAAAACTGCAACCCCCGAGCGAACTCAAAACCGCCCATCAGTTGCAGCTAACTCCCGAAATGTGGTGCAAAGAAAGAGAGAACTACAAGTTTAGACAAGTATTTTGCTTATTTTTTTACCTCTTGAAGCTGCTTTTTGCCTTTCTCCCTTTTCCAAGATGAGCCCTATATTTGTCGCTTTAAACGATGTAAAACGACTTTTTTCATGCCCATATCCATTGTCTCCTACAACGTCAACGGCATACGTGCCGCCCTAAAAAAAGGCCTGGCCGAATGGCTTGAGCAAAATCCTTGCGACATCCTTTGTTTACAGGAAACCAAAGCCAGAGAAGAGCAAGTCAATCTCAGCGAACTCGAAGCCCTGGGCTACAAACACGTCTGGCATTCCGCCAACAAACCGGGCTATAGCGGGGTAGCTACTTTCTTCAAAACCGAGCCCAACCAAGTCGTCCGTGGCTGCGGGCATGAGCTCTACGACCACGAAGGCCGCATACTGCGCACCGACTTTGGCGATTGGACGCTGCTAAACTGCTACTTCCCCTCCGGCACCACAGGGGATGTCCGCCAGGCTGTCAAAATGGAATTCCTCGATTTCTTCTTCCAATGGGCTCACGAACTCAAAAAAACGCGGCCTAAACTCATTATCTCCGGAGACTACAACATCGCCCACACCCCCAAAGACATCCACGATCCGGTGCGCAACAAAAAGACTTCGGGCTTCCTGCCCGAAGAACGCGCTTGGATGGACAAGTGGTTTGCCAGCGGCTTCACCGATGCATTTCGCTATTGCCATCCCGACAAAATCGAATACAGTTGGTGGAGTTATCGCGCCCGAGCACGTGCTAACAACAAAGGCTGGCGCATAGACTACCATTCCGTATCCGACCAATTGGTCAAAAAAATCAAGGAAGTTACCCACCGCAACGATGCCCACCACTCCGATCATTGTCCGGTTTGGATGGACATCGAACTGAAACTATAAAAAGGGGTTCATTCTCCGTTCGTGCTCTATGGTGGTCTCCGGGCCATGCCCCGGAAAAACGCGAGTTTCATCGGGCAACACCAGCAGGCGCTCTTTGATGCTTTGGAGAAGCATGGCATGATCCCCGCCGGGCAAATCGGTACGTCCTATGCTTTCGCGAAAAAGGACATCCCCCGCCAAAAGCAAACCTTCTTGTGGCAAGTAAAAACACACTTCTCCGGGCGAGTGTCCCGGAGTAAATAACACTTGCATCCGGCTTTCGCCAAAAATGAGCTCTTCTCCATCGCGAAGATAAGCTTCGGGATCTGCCGGATAGGGCTCCGGAACGGGTAAGCCGTAATACACGGCAACCTGAGGAGCAGCCTCTAAAATCACCAACTCCTTTTCATGAATGCGCAAGGACAAACCAAACTTCTTACCCACCAAGGCATTGCCCAAAATGTGATCAATATGAGCATGGGTGTTCAGCAACAGCACGGGCTGCAAACCCGCCGACTCCACATACGACAAAAGCTCTTGCTCTTCCGCCGGAGAAGAACAACCCGGATCAATCACCGCACAAGCCTTTGTAGCATCATCAATCACCAAATAAGTATTTTCCTGAAAAGGATTAAAAACAAACCTGACAACAGTCGCCATCTTCCTGCGTTTTATAACCAAACCGAAATGGTTTGGGATACTTACAACTCGCGAACGGGCAAAGATAGGGAGTTTGGGAGGCTGACGCCTCCCAAACCACTTCGTCATGAGTATAAATGATAAACTGTATCCCCAAACCATATCGCCAGGGGATGATCATATCTCCTCAAGAACAAAAAAAATAGTATCTTGGGTTTCGGCAGCTTCAGCCAAAATCTCACCAGATCGCTTAACTCATGGCTGTAAAATATACATTCCTCGCCTTTTTACTCGCTCTGCCTGCCCTACTTCCGGCTCAGGAAGCACCTATCGAACTCTTTGGAAAAAACCGCATCCAATACCACCCTATTTTTGAAGATTGGTCGCAGTACGAAACCGAAAATTTCTTGGTATATTGGTACGGAGAAGGTCGTTACATCGGGCAAATAACCGTACAAATGGCTGAACACGAACTGCCCGACATCCAAAAATTTCTCAACCACCACATCAACGACAAAATAGAAATACTCGTCTATACCGATCTCAGTGATTTAAAGCAAAGCAACCTGGGAGAAGAACAAGTTTTCGAATTTGGCGAAAGCCTAACCAAAATCACGGGCAACAAAATCTTTGTTTACTACGACGGCTCCTACGAAAACCTGCGTCTGCAACTCCGCCAAGGAATAGCCGGCATTTACCTCAATTCCCTGCTCTTTGGCTCCAACCTCCAAGAAGTTGTACAAAACAGCCTTACCTTAGAATTGCCCGTTTGGTTTCGACCGGGCCTCATCGCTTATGTAGCTGAAAACTGGAACACCAAACTCGACGAACAGCTGCGCAATCTGATCCTCAGTGGTGAGGTGCGCAACTTCGAAGAACTCACTCGAAAACAGGCCCAATTAGCAGGGCAGGCTCTCTGGCATTTCATCGGCATCAACCACAACCCCGGCACAGTCTCCAACCTGCTGTACCTCTCCCGCATCAACCGTAGCGCCGAGTTGGGCTTCCGATACGTCTTAGGCTCCGATTTGCAACAAGTGCAAAGCAACTGCTTCAACTACTTCTACCAACGCTACGAGGGCGAAATACGCAACATGCAATGGCCCGATGCGCTCGACCACCAAACAGCCATTCCCCTGCACAACAAAAAAAACAAACCGCTTTACCAAGCAAGGGTCTCTCCCGACGGAAAGTACCTGGCCTATGCCGTCAATGATCAGGGGAAAATCAAAGTCTGGCTGCAAAACCTCCAAACCGGAGAACGCAAAAAAATCTTGCAAAAAGGCTATCGCCTCGTCTTACAAGCCACCGATTACAACTATCCCCTGCTCGCCTGGAGCCCCGATGGCCAAGAATTGGGCATCATCTACGAACAAAAAGACCTCATCAAACTCGAACGACACCTGGTCAAATCTCATGAAGTCCTTCGAGATGCTTTTACCTCCCAATACCAACGCATCTACAGCTTCCAATACTTCGACCAACACCAATTGCTCTTCACTGCAGCCGTACGCGGCCTGAGCGACATCTTCCTCTATAACACCAAAACGCGTCAAACCCAGCGCATCACCCAAGACCCCTGGGACGATCGAGATGCCCGCCTCGTACAACTCGGCGGAGTACCCGGCTTGCTCTTTGCTTCCAACCGACCAGACAGCATTTTGCGAAAGCAAAAACTCGACTCCATACCTCCTCACGGCCCGTTCGACCTTTTCTACCTCGACCTGCGCCTCCAAGGCCCGAAACGAGAACTCATCCGCCTAACCCATACCCCTGAGGTCAGTGAACGCCTACCCCTGGCCATCGATACCAGCTGGTTCGCTTTTCTCAGCGATGAAAACGGCATCACCAACCGCTATTACGGCTATCTCGAAAAATACATCCATCACTACGAACGCATCGTACGCCTCAACGACGGGGCCGAACTACACTTTCACCCGGACTCCATCTGGCAGGAAAAACTCGACAGCACCACCTTGGCTCAAGTGGACAGCAGCTGGTTGCAAGCCGTCATCAAACGCAGAGCTGTCAATCATCCGGCAACCAACTATGCCTCCGGCATTCTCGAACAGGACTTTGCCCATGGAGAAATTTTTGACCTCTTCTTCTTTAAACACGATCGCAAAGAAAAAAACGGCTACAAACTTTTTTCCAGGCCGGCCCAAACTCAAATCTACCTCCAACCCACTCCAACCCTGTTTAGAAAAAAAACGAAAACAACGCCTTTTTCGAGCTTTTCCGAACAAGGCGAAACAACTGATGAGCAAAAAAAAGGCGAAGCCCGAGACAACCTGCCCCCCCTCGATTACAACTATTTTCAATCTCGCTTCACCGAGCTGCCACCCCAAATCGATTCGAGCCTAACGAAAGCAGAAAAAACTCAAAAAACAAATCAAAAACAATCTCAATCATCGCCTCAGACCTTGCCCTGGCCAACTTTTCGCCCGGGTGCCATCACGCCCTACCGGCTGCGCTTTAAAGTCAATTACGTAAAATCGGATATGAGCAATGCCCCTCTTTTTGAAGGGCTAAACAGCTTCAACGGCGTGCCTCAACAGTCTGCTTACACCCCCACAGGTTTGCTGATGAAAGCCAACTTCAAAGACGTTCTTGAAGACCACACCCTGGAAATCGGCACCCGCCTAGCTTCCGGCTTTAACGGAACGGAATACTATGCCGTTTACGACGACAAGCGCCGCCGCATAGACCGGCGCTATGCCTTGTACTATCGGCAACAGCAATTTTCCCTGACGACGCAAATTCCTACACCTCTCATTCCCAAGCGCAAAGTCACCAGTTTCCTGGCTCAATACGAATTGAGGTATCCTTTCAGCATCTTCAGCCGCATACAAGGCACGCTATCTTGGCGCACGGACAACACCATAGACAAGGCTTCCGATCCAACAAGCCTCAACATGCCGGTCTTCAGCCAGCACTATCTGGGGCTTCGACTCAGCTATGTATTTGACAACACCATTCCATTGGGCACCAATCTCCTACGAGGGCTTCGGGGCAAGGTTTACATCGAAGGACTTAAGGGCTTTAGTCCGAGCTTTGCCGATGGCTTTGAACTACAAGTTAAAGACGGTTTTACGGGCGTAGCCGGCTTAGATTTTCGCTATTATCAACACCTCTACCAAAACACCATCATCGCTCTGCGCCTCTCGGGCAACACCTCCTTTGGCAGCGAAAAAATTCTCTACTACCTCGGAGGTGTTGAAAACTGGCTCTTCCCTTCTTTCAACAGCCAAACACCCATGGACAACAAATCCACTTATGTCTGGCAAGTTCCCGTGGGTAGTTTGCGCGGCTTTCGCCAAAACATCCGCAATGGAAACAGCTACGCATTATTCAATGCCGAATTGCGCTGGCCCTTTTTTCGCTTCTTCTTTCCCAACGTCCGAGGACCATTCTGGCGCAATTTTCAGCTGCTCGGTTTCTTCGACTTTGGAACGGCTTGGGCCGGGAAAAACCCTTTTATCCCCGACAGCCCGCTAAATACACGAGAACTACCCGACCCACCGGTAAATGCCTATCCCGTAGAAGTGGTAGTGCACTACTATCGCAACCCCTTTGTGCTGGGCTATGGCTTTGGAGCACGCCTGCCGCTCTTTGGCTATTTCCTTCGATTGGATTATGCTCGCGGATTGGAAACCGGCACTTGGACCAAGCCTCGCCTGTACTTGTCTTTGGGTTATGACTTTTGAATGAAACATCAAGCGCTCAATAAGCGCGTTCGAAACGGCCTTCCATGTAATTCATGAAAGCCCTATTGACGACACGATTCCCTCCCGGCGTAGGGTAGTTGCCCGAAAAATACCAATCACCGGCATAACCGGCACAAGCTTGGTGCAAACCCTCCAGACTCTGGAAAATGAGTTCTACCTCGGGCTTTATATCAGGTGGCGTGAGAATCTCGGCCATCTTGCGAGAGATTTCTGTTTCACTAAAAAGGGCATACAAAGGCGCCACGCGGTTTTTCACCTCTCGAATCGGACGCTTTTCGTCTTCTTTACACGCCTGTAAGGCCTTTTGCAAATTCGATTCAAGCCCTCGTTCTTTGATCAACGCAATCAGAGCCCGAAAAGCGGCAAACTCCCACATGCGCGACATATCGATGCCATAACAATCCGGATATCGAATCTGAGGTGCCGAAGAGACCACCACAATTTTCTTGGGCCGCAATCTAGAAACAATACGCAAAATGCTATCGCGCAAGGTCGTTCCCCGCACAATGGAGTCGTCGACTAACACCAAAGTGTCCTTGCCGTTTTCTACAATTCCATAAGTAACGTCATACACGTGAGACACCATTTCCATGCGTGAAGCGCCATCGGCAATAAAGGTGCGCAATTTGGCATCTTTGGTAACGATCTTCTCTATGCGAAGACGCCGCTCTAAAATTTTCTGCAGTTTCTTGGGCTTTATTTTCTCTCCAAGGTTAAGTACCTCTTCGGCTTTTTGGCGAGCCAAAGCTTCTTTTAACCCCTCAATCAATCCGTAAAAAGCCGTTTCCGCCGTATTGGGAATAAAAGAAAACACGGCATTTTTGAAGTCAAAATCGATGGCCTTCAAAACCCGATCTGTCAATTGTCTGCCCAGTTTTTTTCGCTCCAGATAGATGTCGCGATCCGTACCCCGAGAAAAATAAATGCGCTCAAAAGAGCAAGGAGAAAATTCACCAGCCTTTGTAAAAGGTTCTACAGAGACCCTACCGTCGTATTTGACAATCAGAGCATGTGCCGGCGGCAATTCCAAAATTTTGCTGTAATGCACATTAAAAGCCGTTTGTATGGCTGGCCGCTCGCTGCAGCAAACCACAACCTCCTCATCCCGGTAGTAATAAGCGGGCCGTATGCCTTGGGGGTCTCGCATAACAAAAGCATCTCCGTGCCCGACCATGCCCGCCATCACATAACCGCCATCAAACTTTTTTGTCGCGCGTTTCAAAATGCGCTGCAAGTTGAGATCCCGAAAAATCAGGTCGTTGATTTCCCTATTGCTGTGCCCGTCTCGTTTGTGCCAGTCAAAAAGGCGCTGTACTTCCTCTTCGAGAAAATGACCAATCTTTTCCAGTACGGTAACGGTATCGGATTTTTCCTTGGGAAACTGGCCAAGATTTACCAACTCTTCAAACAATTCATCAACATTAGTGAGGTTGAAATTACCGGCCAAAAGGAGACTCCTGCTCATCCAATTGTTCTGGCGCAAAACCGGATGCACTTTCTCGATGCTGTTGTTGCCATGTGTGGCATAGCGCAAATGCCCGAGCAGCAGCTCTCCCGTGAAAGGGCACTCGCGCTTGAGCCAGGCGGCATCCCGGAGTTTATCCTCCGGTAAATTGCTAAAGTAAGCATTGATCCCATAAAGCAGGTCTCGCAAAGGGTCGGTAGCATTGCTGCGCTTGCGGCTGATGTAGCGGGAACCGGGGGGCATGCCGATTTTCACAGTCGCTATACCCGCCCCGTCTTGCCCTCTGTTGCGCTGTTTTTGCAACAGCAGTTGCAATTTTTGCAAACCGTACAGAGGTGTACCGTATCGCTCGCAATAATACGTTAAAGGCTTCAGCAAACGCACGAAGGCTATACCACACTCGTGCTTGATGACATCGCTCATGCCGCAAAGATAGCCAAAGCCTTTTTAAAACGTTCTCTCGACAAAAATGCTCGTATCTTTGACAAGCGATATGATGCAACCATGACACCTAAAACCTACTTCATCGTCAATCCGGCCGGCGGGTCCGGCCGGGTTGCCAAATGGTGGCCTACTTGCAAAAAACTGCTCGAAGAAGCTGCTATCCCCTTCACCTATGCCCTGACTCAGGCCCCTCTGCACGCTGTTGAATTGGTTAAAAAAGCTGCTTTAACCGGCTTTCGCCAAATCATAGCCGTAGGAGGAGACGGCACCCTTAATGAAGTCATCAACGGCTTGGCACGGCAAAAAGAAATCCCCCTCTCCCGGTTCACCCTCGGCCTCTGCCCCCTGGGCACCGGCAATGACTGGATGCGTACTTACCAACTGCCCACGAACCAGCAAGAGTGGATAAAGATGCTCATAAAGGGACATACTCGTTGCCAAGACGTCGGCCTCGTGCGATTTGTTCTGAAAAAAAGCGAAAAGGAAGAAGTCCGATACTTTGCCAACGTGGCCGGCATGGCCTACGACGCTTTCGTCGTACACGGTATGACCCAAACAGGACAACACTCGGCCAATGCTCTAATTTATCTGCTCGGCGTATTAAAATATCTATGGAAGTACAAGGCACACAAGTATCGGATAAACTATTGCTCCCAAAACGGCAAAACCCTGAGCGTAGAAACAAAAATCTACACCCTCAACGTCGGTATCTGTCGCTATTCCGGTGGTGGCATGCAGCTGGTACCTCACGCTATACCCGACAACGGGCTATTGGCCCTCACCCTCATTGAAAATTTGCCCAAAACGGAAATTCTCATCCAAATACCCAAGCTCTTTCGAGGAACCATCGGCAAGCATCCCAAAGTGCAGCTCTTACAAGTAAGTGCTCTGCATGTTGAAAGTGCAGAAAACCACGACTTATTGCTGGAAACCGATGGAGAATTCGTCGGAACCTGCCGAAAAGTCTCCTTCGAATTGCATCCCGAGCAAATCAACATCCTCTGCCCCAAAACCGAAATCACTCAGGCTCAAAGCCCAAAATGATGTTGAAGTTTCCGTAATTTTGGAAAAAGCTTTTCTGGCTATCGGGTGGAATGTATTTGTCAAAGCCTATGGCATAGTCGAAGCCCAGCAAGCCGAACATCGGCAAAAAGACCCGCAAGCCCAAACCGGCCGAACGCTTCAACTCAAAGGGATTGAACTCGCTGTAGCGCTGCCAGGTATTGGCTCCTTCGGCAAAGGCCAAAACGTAAATGGTCGAGTTCGGATTGAGGGAAAGCGGATAGCGCAGCTCCACGGTAAATTTGTCGTAAACCGGCGTGGCTACAGTTTGACCATTGATGAAATTGGCCTCCAAGTCCTCAATTTCATACCCCCGCATAGAAACGATATCCGTACCGTTAAACTGCCCGAACTGCAAATTGTTCAAACCGTCGCCCCCCAGCTGAAAACGCTCGAAGGGAGAGATACCCGTTTTCTTGTTGTAAGACCCCAACATACCTATTTTCGCACCCACTTTCAAGGTCAGCTTGCCCACTATGGCCGTGTACCACTCCGCTTTAAAACGCCATTTGTGATACTCCAACCAACGATAACGCTCCTGTACGGGTAAATCAGGATAGTCCTTAGAGCTAAAAAGCGAATAAGGCGGAGTGAACTGCACAGACAGGGAGAAAACAGAACCCTGCTGTGGAAAAAGCGGGTTATCAATGGAGGAACGCGAAATGGTCTGCGTAATGCTAAAGTTGTTGAAAAAGCCCTCGGAAACGATAACCCCTTCATCGGTGCGGAAAAGCCCGCTAGTCCAGTTGTTCAAAGCAATGCCTTGATAATTGATAGCCGTAGAAGAAATGAAGTTGTCATCAGGCACCTTCAGTCGAGTGCCCAGGCTGACGGTTCCTCCCGTAACGGAAAAATTCCCAAAACCGGTATCCTCCTTGTCTAAACCATTCGTCAAACGAGTGTGAAAAGTGGCCACGGAAAAGGAGTTGGGCTTTTTTCCTCCTAACCAAGACTCTGTAAAGCTAATGTTGTACGATTGATAAAACCGGCCGTTTGTCTGAGCACGTACGGAAAGACGCTGCCCGTCACCTTGAGGCAAAGGTGCCCAGCTGTCTTTGTCAAAGAGGTTGCGCACGGAAAAGTTGTTGAAAGAGACGCCTAAGGTGCCAATGACTCCTCGGCCCACACCACCCCAACCGGCAGACAGCTCCAACTGGTCAGAGGGCTTTTCCTCTACCGTGTACTCAATATCCACTGTACCGCGCTCCGGATTTACCGGTGTGTTGATTCCCAGCGTTTCCGGATTGAAATAGCCCAGGTTGACGATTTCACGCTGTGAGCGAATGATGTCCGTACGGCTGAATTTATTGCCCGGGATAGTACGCAACTCCCTGCGAATGACGTGTTCATGGGTGCGGTCATTGCCGTGAATCAACACCTTGTCTATAGTTGCCAGAGGCCCCTCAAAAATTCTCAGCTCCAAATCGATGGAATCACCGACTACAGCCGTCTCAACAGGATCTATACGAAAGAACAAATAGCCATTATCCATATACAACGTACTGATGTCGCGGCCATCTTGGCTATAAGTCAAACGGGTATTCAAAAGTTCCTGGTTGTAAACATCCCCCTTTTTAATCCCGAGGATATTTCGCAACAGTTTATCGTCGTAAATCGAATTGCCCTTGAAAGAAATGTTGCGAAAGTAGTAAGGATAGCCTTCTTCCAAGTACACCAGCAACAACAGGTTGCCCTTTTCATCGCGCCAGAGGCTATCGCCCAGAATTCTCGCATCTCGGTATCCTATGGTGTTGTAGTAAGCGATGATACTTTCTTTATCTTCTTCAAATTGTTCTTCGATGTATTTGGAGCCTGCAAAAGGGCGACGTTTGCGCTTGGTATTGTGCATTTTTCTGCGCAACTTGCCATCACTTACAGCTTGATTGCCCACAAAGAGAATGTCTTTGATGCGCACGCGCTTGCCTCGATCCACCTTAAACACCAATTTCACTGCATTGATGTGTTTGGGGTCGGGAATTTCTTCCACCTCAACCTGCGCATCCAAGAACCCCTTTCCGACATAGTAATCCGTTATGGCCTTAGCAGCACTGCGTTTGACGTTTTCCGTAACGATTCCACCCTTGACCAAGAATTTGTTGACTTCCAGGTTCAAATCATCGTGATCTGTCTTTTTAGCCCCTTTAAACGAATGGGAAGTGAGGCGGGGACGCTCCTGAACGCGAATGAGGAGAAAGACCACATTTCCTGCTCTGCGTTCTTCTATAATTTGCACATCGGTAAAAAGCTTCAGCTTCCACAGATTTTTTATGGCTTTGGCTGTTTCCGGTCCGGGTATGCGTATTTTCTCACCTACGCGCAAACCGGCCACGGTTTTGAGCGCATTGGCATCGCTATAGCGCGCACCCTCCACTTTAATACCTCCAATTTCGCATTCCTGGGGAGGCCTGCTGTAGTCAAAAACGGGAGGCAGGCTATCGGTAGGCGTTTGCGCGAAAGCGCTCACACCCAACAAGCAGGAAA
The DNA here is from genome assembly GCA_026989035.1 of Saprospiraceae bacterium. Classification (GTDB taxonomy): domain Bacteria; phylum Bacteroidota; class Bacteroidia; order Chitinophagales; family Saprospiraceae; genus WGBN01. Next base: position 15,346 of record JALSKB010000123.1, read on the forward strand.
AAACCAAAAAGATCCATCGTTTGCACATCATGTCCATATCTCTATGCTTGGGCCGGCCATCTCAATCTCATGGCCGGCGCGGTTTTCTAATCGTACACCCAAAAGAAGTGCCGGGTCGCATTCGGGTTGTATGCCCAAAGGAGCATTTCCCCTGTAATTTTATGTACTTGCCGAAAGGCCACCAAAGCGGCGCTCTCGCCTTTGAAAGTCCAAAATAGCTCTGTAAAACTCTTCCTTAGAGAAATCGGGCCAATAGACCTTGGTAAAGTACAGCTCTGTATAAGCCAGCTCCCAGAGCAAAAAATTGCTAATGCGCATTTCACCGCTGGTGCGTATGAGCAGTTCCGGATCAGGCAAAGCAGCAGTACAAAGTGCTCGATCAAAATCTTCTTCCGTAAGGGCTTCTGCTTGTTTTTCCGCCTTTCGGCAAATGCTTTTCACAGCTTGCAGAATGTCCCAGCGACCACTGTAATTCAATGCCAAGGTAAGCGTCATGCGCTTGTTGTCTGCGGTATCCTTCATGCCTTGCAAAAGCGCCTTATAGCTCCTCTCCGGCAATTTGTCCAAATCACCTATGGCATGAAGGCGAATATCGTTCTTGTTCAGTTCTCTGACCTCTGTTCGAATGGTTTCCACCAGCAGGCCCATAAGGGCATTAACTTCCGTTCGAGGGCGTTTCCAGTTTTCCGTAGAAAAGGCGTAAAGGGTCAAGTAGGGAATACCCAGTTCGGCTGCTGCCTCGGTAACAGCCCGTACTGCCCGCACGCCTTGGCGATGCCCGAAAACGCGGGGCTGACCGCGCTCTGCAGCCCAACGCCCATTGCCATCCATAATGACAGCTACATGCCGTGGCAGTTTGTCTCGCCGTATTTGAGCCTCCAAATCCATGATTAAGCGGCAAAGATACGGATAAAGTAGAGACACACGAGGGCGCGTCTGTTTTGGTTGTAGATTGGTATAGACGAACGACCGTGCGCCTGTGTTTTATACTCCCCTATACCTTCGTCACCTTCATCACGCCCCCTCACACAGACTGCTGACCTCCTCCACCTCCCGCTTCTCCGTGTCGAAGTTGATGCCCAAGGCGATGAGCTTCTTGCCCGAGCTACGGTATTTGTCCAAATAACCGCGCTCCGGAATTTGCCGCAAGGCCTTTTCTGCCGATTCGTCCACCTTGAACTCTATGCAGTAAATCTTGTCTTCCAACTCCACCACCGCATCCAACCGACCGCGGGAGGTGTTGACCTCGCTGTGCACGTTCACACCCAGGTAGTCGAACAAGACGTGTACCAGCAGGTGGTAGAACTTTTCTTTGTTCTCGTATTTCTCGTACAGCTGGTAAGGCAGATTGTACAACAATTCGTTTAAGACTTCTTTGAGTTCTTCAAAGTCTTCTTCCTTTAGGGCTTTTTCCAGGCGATAGACTTTCTTTCCCGCAAAGCCCGTTTCCAGGCCACCAAAGCTGCTGAGCAGGTATTCCAGAAAGGATTTTTTGACTTCTCGGTTG
>JALSKB010000124.1 GCA_026989035.1 Saprospiraceae bacterium
CGGGCTTTGGCGCATCCGCTTCGCTTGGAAATACTTCAATATTTGTATGAACGGGAAAACGGAGCCTGTGTTACGGAGATTTATCAGGCTTTGGGGGTGGATCAAACCGTTGCTTCTCAGCAATTGCGCATTCTTAGAGAGGTTGAATTGGTTTATTGGAAGCGTTTTCAAGTTTATCGTTATTATTACGTAGATAAAGAGTGGTTGGAGGCTGTTTCTGTGGCTGTAAAGAAGTACATGCCTTAAAGAAAGAAGTAGAGACGCAACCCTTTGCGTCTCTACCACGAATACATTTCATTTTGTTTTTTTGGCAGCTTATTCGATGGAAAGCAATTTTTGAGCTTTATCGTATTCTTTAGCTGTCGGGGAGATTTTTTCGAGCCAGGGCTTGGCTTTCTCCGGTTGATTTTCTTTAAAGAAAGAGAGCGCTGTGTACCAGAGGGCCTTGTCTCGAAAATCCGGAGACTGGTTTAGTGGTTTGAGCAGCTCTCGGGCTTTTTCCGTCTGTCCGATTTCAATCAGGCTGATGGCCAGGTACAGCTGTGCGAGCTGGTCTTCGGGATGTGCTTCCAGGTAGTGTTGCAGGGTTTCAGCTGCTGCGGCATAGTTTTTCGAATTAAAAGCCTGTTCTGCTGTGGTGATGTCTTCTTCGACGGTACCCATTTGCGTTAAGGCCAGCGGGCTGTGTTGGGCCAGCTCGGCATAAGAGGGCATGGTGTTGTTAGTTGGTAGGTTTTTGAGCAGGAAGACGGTGGTGAGCAGCAAAGCCAAGGCAGCAGCTATTGACAAGACGGCTTTTCTATTAAGCTGGAAGATGTTTCCCTGCTTTTGTCGGTATTGACGGGCTGCTTGTTGCAAATTGTCTTTCAGTGCTTCACGCCTTTTTTGATGTTGCAGATAGAAGTAGGCCTCTTTGAGGAAGGATGTTTCTGCGGCCAGTTCAGGTTTGCTTTTAAGTTCTTTTTCAAAAGCCAGGCGCTCTTGTTCATTCATTTTGTTGTGCAGGTATTTGTCAATTTTCTCCACGGCTTGGTGTTTTAAGGGTTACGCAAAGAGAGCTTTTCAAAGAGGTCGCGCCAGCGTTTTTTACATTTGTGTGCCCGTACATAAACTGTTGAGCGGTCGTTCATTCCCGTTTTTCGGGCTATTTCTTCGCCCGATTTGCCTTGAGCCATCATCCACAGTACTTTTTGGCAGAGCTCTGAAAGTTGTTTAAAGGTTTGGTCGAGCAATTCTCTTTTTTTGTACTCTTCCAGGGTTTCTTCTGCTTGCACGAGTAAATCGGGGGCATCGGCCTCACTTTCATATCTCTCTTTTTCGGCGAACCTTACCTGTTCTTCTCGTTTTTTATTGGAAATTCGGGAGAACCAGATGTTTCGGCAGATGGCAAAAAGCAAGCCGCCAAAGGGCCCGGAAAAGGTTTGTGGTTCGGGTGTGCAATAGCGGTCGTAGATGGCGATAAGAGCCTCCTGGAAGATGTCTTGGGCATCTTGTATGCTGCCGCTGTTTTTGCGAACCCAGCGTTCGATTTTGGGGAGGAAGCGGGTATAGATTTCGCTGACCAGTTTGCTGTCGTGGCGGTACAGGGCGTGGAGGTATTCTTGTGCAGTTCGTTCTGGCATGTGTTGTGGTGATGTCTTTTAGGCTTTCGCCAAATGTAGGTATTTTTTAACTAATCGGTTTTTTGTTTGTCGATGAGTTGGTCCATTCCTTTTCTGAGGATGGAGCAGGCTTCTTCTATTTGTGTTGCAGAAATGATGAGGGGTGGTGCTATGCGGAGGCTGTGGTCATCGAAGAGGAACCAATCGGTAATGAGCCCGTTTTGCAGGCAGTATTGCGTTACCTTTTGCATGTCTTCTGCGGAGGCAAAGCTGATGGCCATGAGGAGCCCTGCATGGCGTATTTCGCAAACGGCGGGGTGTTTTTCAAGCAGTTGGACGAAACTTTGGGCTTTAGCGTTTACTTTTTCTACGAGTTGTTCTTCGAGCAGAGTATTCAGGTTTGCCAGGCCTGCAGCGCAGCTCAGGGGGTGGCCTCCGAAAGTAGTCAGATGCCCCAGGATCGGGTTTTTGCTGAGGGTTTGCATCAATTCGGGTGAAGCGATGAAGGCTCCCAGGGGCAAGCCCCCGCCTAAGCTTTTAGCCAGGACCAAAATGTCGGGAACGACGTTCCATTGTTGAAAGGCGAAAAGGCTTCCACAGCGGCCGAAACCGGTTTGCACTTCGTCAAAAACGAGCAAGGCACCGGTTTCATCACAGCGTTTGCGTAAGCGCAGCAGAAAGTCATTTGCCGGAAGGCGGACCCCTGCTTCTGCCTGCACGGGTTCTACTACGACGCAGGCGGTGTGCTGATCGATGCATTCCAAGGGGCCATCGGTATTGAAATCGATGTGGTGTATCCCCGGTAAGAGGGGAAAGTACCCCCGGCTATAGGTCGTGGGGTTCATTAAGGCTGTGGTGGCCTGGGTGCTGCCGTGATAAGCTTGGCGGCAAGCGACGATGTTGGGGCGACCCGTTGCGCGTTTGGCCAGTTTCATGGCGCCTTCTATGGCCTCTGCACCGGAGTTG
>JALSKB010000125.1 GCA_026989035.1 Saprospiraceae bacterium
CGAGGAGAAAAGGCCTAAGCGTAGTATAGCACAGCCTATTGTCCCGGGCCACAAGCGCAGTGGCGAGTTTATTCGTTTTAGGCTCTTGGAGTTTTTCGCAGCGTTAAAAAAGGAATAGAGCCTTGATTTTTTGCTTCTTTTGGATCAAGCCAAAAGAAGAAGTTTTGCATTGGAGTAAAACCATGCCCTTTTGAGGAAGGGTACTTTTTGCGGATAGATTCCGTAATGGTCAATCGGTGAAATCGGCTAATCGGTTAACCGGCGGAATATTTACCTATTTCCTCCGCTTCAAAATCCATCTCCAATTAAAGCTTACGCATGGCCAAAACTCCCGGCCTTATTCCTTTTAGCGGAGAAAAGCTTCAAGAGCCGTTAAAAAACGAATACTGTTTGAGCCAAAACAGAGCGAGGAGAAAAGACTTTACTTTAGAGTAAAAGCATTCCCCTTTAGCAAAAAAGTGCTTTTTGAAGATAGATCCCGTTACGCCGATCACGCTGATCACGCTGATCAAGTCGATCACGATCGTCACGCTGATCACGTTCACCTTGAAAAAACGTATCTTCGCCCCGTATAGTCAGTTTGAGCAAGTTGAACAGGGCTTTGAGCTATACCCATGGCGAGGTGGTTTGGGAGGCATCAGCCTCCCAAACTCCCTATCTTTTGCCCGTTGTGAGTCGTAAATATCCCAAACCATTTCGGTTTGGGTAAAAGTTTGCATATATGAGGAAATGGGTGTTAAAGGCAATTGTACAAAAAACGATCTCCTATTTGCCATTAAGCCATAAAATAAATTATATCTTTCAAAAGTACGTAACCAAGGGAGTGTATCTTTCGGATGAATATTTTTACGACAGGCTTGGGCATGCAAAAGTTCACATCAAGAGTTATCAAAAGTATTCCGGAAAATCCACACCCGGGAGCTGTTTGGAAATTGGGACGGGCTGGTATCCCGTCGTGCCCATTGGCCTTTTTTTAGCAGGTGCGGACCGAATTTACTCAGTTGATATAACACTTCTGACTTCAAAAGAGCGCTTGCAAACAACTTTGCAAAAGTTTGTTGCGTGCAGGCAGTCAGGGCGTTTAACCGACTACATTGATTTTCTTCCTGGACGCTTTGAAGCTGTGTTGGAAATCCTTCGCGACTATGAAAAGCTCTCCTTGGATGAGGTGCTAAGCAAATTGAACATGAGTTATCTCATTGAAGATGCACGGAAGCTTTCCCTCTCGGATAATTCTATTGATTTGATTAATTCCAACAATACATTTGAGCACATCTATACCGATGTTTTGATTCCAATTTTGAAAGAGTTTAAGCGTGTGCTAAAAAAGCAGGGCGGTGTGATGTCTCACTTCATTGATATGTCAGATCACTTTGCTCATTTTGACAAGTCGATTACGATATATAATTTTCTCAAATTTACAGATAAGCAATGGAAATGGATTGACAACACTGTTCAGCCACAGAGCCGGAGCAGGATTTACGACTATAAGCAAATTTACGCCGGCTTGGGAATTCCCATATCCGAGGAATCCTTTAGGAAGGGAAACTTAGATGAATTAAAATCTATACCTCTTGCAAAGAAATTTACGGATAAGCCACTTGAAGAGGTAGCCAAAAGTCATTGTCATTTTGTTAGTCATTGGGATGCATAGGGCTTTCTAATGGTTATACTCATGGGGAAGTGGTTTGGGAGGCGTCAGCCTCCCAAACTCCCTACCTTTCGTTCGTTTGCGAGTTGTAAATATCCCAAACTATTTTGGTTTGGTTATATCAGTGTAAGAATTTCCGAGATAGAGGGGTGGGCCAAGGGGATGCGCTGCAATTGGCTGTATTTGATGTCGTTGTTCATGGCCAATTGTAGGATGCCGAGGAGGTCTGTGGCATGGGCTCCGAAGGCGGCAGCTCCGAGGATGAGGTCGGTGCGTTTGTCGATTTTGAGTTTGATAAGGCCATGGGTTTCGTGCAGGAGTCGGGCTTTGAGGAGTTGTTGATAGCTGCGTTGGGTGAATGTAGCCTCTTCAGCGGGTGTCATGTCGCCGATTTGCCCTACAGGGGGATGGGTGTAGCAGGCTTCTATATAGTGAGCGGGAAGAACCAGGCTGCTTTTCCCCTCTTTGATGTGGTGCACGGCAATGCGGGCTTGTTGGGTAGCGCGGTTGGCCATCATGGGTGCTCCGGTGAGGTCGCCTATGGCATAGACACCTTCGATGGAAGTTTGGCCGTATTCATCTGTTTGTACGGCACCGTTTTTGTCGGTGGAGAGCGGTTCTTTGAGTTCAGCGGCGAAGCTCAGGTCTGTTTTTCGGCCTATGGCGATGAAGCCGTAGTCGGCTTTATAGGTTTTGCCCGAGTTGGTGGTAGCAACGACTTTATCGTCTTTTTGCTCCATTTTTTGTACGGCATCGCCTTTGTGAATGGAGATGTTGTAGCGTTTGGTGAGGTATTGTTCAAAAGCTTGGCTGATGTCGGCATCTATGCGAGGCAGCAATTGGTCGGCATTTTGCAGGATGGTAATTTGGCTTCCCAGGGCGGCAAAGGCATAGGCGTATTCTGTTCCGGTTACTCCTCCGCCGGCCATGATGAGAGATTTTGGCAGTTCGGGTAAGCTGGGAGAGAGACGTGGAGCGATGATGCGGTTTTTGTTGGGTTTTAGCTCGGGGAAGAATCGGGGCCCGGATCCGGTAGCGAGGATGATGTTATTTGCCGAAAGGCTACAGCTTTCTTTTCCATCTACTCTTACCGATATTTGTTTTCCATCGAGCAGGAAGGCCTGTCCGAAGTAGATTTGCACGCCGGCTTGGCCGAGTTGCCGAACATAGCGATCCGAGGCTGCCTGGCTTTGTTTTTTTACGCTTTCGCGCAAACGGGTGAGGTCCAGGGATGAGGCTGAGGGTTTAAAGCCGAAGTTTTCCGCCTCGGAGAGTTGATCGGCCTTTTGGGCTGCAGCCAACCAGACTTTGGATGGCAGCAAGCTTCCCCAAGTAGCTCTTCCACCTATTTTGGTTTGGCTGACAAGGGCAGTATTCAGGCCCAGTTTGGCAGCGTGTAGGGCGGCTTCCATACCTCCCGGACCACCGCCTATGACGATGAGTTCGAAGTGTTTTTTTGGCATGCTCGTTCGATTTTGTGGCTTGTCGTGAAAGTGCCACAAAGATAAAGCAAGCCTTTTGCCCTTTTTGTAATGCTCGTTACAAAAGAAGAAGGGGTGCGGAGAAGAGCGCTCTGCACCCCTTTAATTTTAATCGAGATCACCAGATATCTTGAATCAAAGGAAGGATGAAGCGAAACATAGCTTCATCTTGGGACATAAAGACTACGTCGCCATCTTGGTTCAGTCGATAGGCTTCGTCATAGCAGTGGTAGATGGCTTCTCCTCGCATTCCGCTTGTCAGATGGGAATAAACGGAAAAGTCGAAGCCCATGCGTTCAAATTTTTTGGCAGGCATGTAGTTGATGCCTTTTTTCTTTTGCTTTTTGATGAGGAGGTGATTGCGCTTTAGGCTGTTGAGAGCTTCTCCCAGATCACTGAAATAATCTTCTTCTTCTGTTTGAGAAGTTTTTGATTTGCTCTTTTCAGTTTTTTTAGCACGTCGTTTTCTGTTGTGATAGCTGCTTCTACAATCTGCATCACAAAAAAGCTTGTCGGAACGCCCATGTAAAGCTTTTCCACATTCTTTGCAAAACATAAGACAGCAAGTTTTAGAGGTTAACACTTACAGACGCATGTACTTGCGGTGTCTTATACCTTAGCCAAAGGTAAAAAGTTTTTTTTATTTAATCGTCTAGGAGGAGGGTCATGACGATTGCCGGCCCATTGGACTTTACGTTAATGACGGTTAACTGATAGGGTTTATTGCCCTGGCCGAAAAAAACGACGGCCGGAGTGGCGTCGTTTTTGCGGTCTTCTTTGATGGTTTTGCCGGAGGTTTGATCGATGATTTGCAAATCGGCATCTATGAGGTTTGGGGGGCCCGCAGCAATGGCGTAGTGTTTGCCGTCATGGCTTTTCAGTTGGTTGATGGTGATTTTGGTGCCGGGGAGCAGCAAGGTTCCGTAGAGGCTCCATTGCCCTTCTTGGTCGTGGATTTTAGCTCCGAATTGTTGATCAATCAAGGAGCCAAACCCGATAATGCGATTGATGGCTTCATCGAGTTCATCGGCGCTGATGTCGTATCCTGTGTTTTCGATCATTAAGGCCAGTGCGATGAAGCTTTGGGGTGAATGGCCATCGGCCAATTCATAGACCAGTTGATAGGTGCCGGACTCCATCGGGGTGAAAGTGATCAATGCCGTTTTGTCTTCTTCGGTGTCTTTGGCATAGGTTTTGCCTCCTTTTTGTAGATAGAGTTTGCAGTTTTTTAAATCGCTGTCGCCGCTACCGATGAAGGCGTATTTGTGGTAGGCCTGCAAAGTGAGGGGATAAGAAATTTTTTCGCCCTTTGTCAGGAAAGCCGCTAGGAAAGTGGTGCCTTCTCGAAAGGTGAAATCGGTCTGATGGTTGACGATGATGGCCTTGGACAAGGTATTGTTTAGGGCTTCTCGCAAATAGGTGCCTGCTATCCAGTCGGAAGCCTTGTCTTGATTGGTTTTTTGATCTGCCTGAGCAGAGAGCGTGCCGCTTATCAGGAAAAGGCCTGTGAGTAGAACAAAGTAAGTGATTTTTTTCATGGAAGGGATTGGCTGAGGAGATGTTCCGCGTGAAGAGATTTGAGCGCTTCAATCAATAGGCCTTTGCTTTTCATTGGGGCTATAATTTTGCTTGGCAGATCTTTCTTGGTGAAGCGGGGAAGCTCTTGGCATAAAAGCTTACATGTAAACGCAAGGTGAGCTGTGCATATTTTGCAGTAGAGTGAAGCAAGCCATTAAAAAATCCTACATTTGCAAGGTAGAGAAAAAACGGAAAGCTTTCCGTATATCTGTTGATGTTTCAAACTCATGTCAATTTATGCGAATAAGGTTTTGCGGAGCAGATCGTCAGGTGACCGGTAGTGCTCATCTCGTGGAGCTGGACGATGGTTTTAAAATTTTACTGGATTGCGGCCTTTATCAGGGGCATGATGAAGACATGAAGCAGTTTAACAGCAGTTGGCTTTTTAAGCCGGAAACGGTGGACTGCGTCGTGCTTTCTCATGCTCATATAGATCATAGCGGTCGCTTGCCCAAGTTGGTCAAAGATGGCTTTTCAGGGCCCATATACAGTACTCATGCGACCTTCAGCCTTTGTTCTATCATGTTGCTCGACAGCGCGCTTATCCAGATGCGCGATGCTGAGTACTACAACAAAAAGAGGAAACCGAAGGTGCCCAAACAGCCTCTTTATACGGATAAGGACATCAAGCCGGTCATGGAGCGCTTTGTGGCTTATCCCTATGGCGAGTGGTTTGAGATCCGTCGGGGTGTAGAAGTGCTCTTTCGCGATGCCGGCCACATCCTGGGCAGTGCCAGTGTGAGTTTGCGCATTACCGAAAATGGCCGCACTACCATTCTGGGCTTTTCCGGAGATGTGGGGCGGCCCGACAGGCCCATTCTCCGCGACCCACAGCCCATGCCTACAACGGATTACCTGATTTGTGAGTCCACTTATGGAGATCGGGTTCACCTGGAAAAGCCCAATGAAGAAGAGCGATTTTTGGAAGTCATACGGCATACTTGTCTGGAAAAAAAGGGCAAGCTCATCATTCCTGCTTTTAGTGTAGGGCGCACTCAGGAAATCATTTACATGTTGGACCAGTTTGAAACGGCAGGGGTGTTGCCTAAAATTCCGGTTTATGTAGATAGCCCCTTGGCTGTCAATGCCACGGTGGTTTTTGGCACGCATCCGGAGTGTTTTGACGATCAGCTCAATGAGTATTTGCTCAAAGACGACAACCCCTTTGGCTTCAATGACTTGCACTACATTCGCTCGGTAGAAGATTCCAAAGCGCTTAACGACAAGCCCGAACCTTGTATCATCATCAGTGCTTCGGGTATGATGAATGCCGGCCGAGTCAGGCACCATTTGTTCAACAACCTGGGAAATAAGAAGAACACCATACTCATTGTGGGTTATTGTGCTCCGGGTACACCGGGAGCTGCTCTCATGCGCGGCGTTGAAAAATTGAGGCTTTTTGGCCGGGATGTGCCGGTGCATGCCGATATAGAAATCATGGATTCTTTTTCCGCCCATGCCGATAAAAACGAATTGCTCCGTTTTGTAGCCAATCAAAAGGGGCATGTTCGGCAAATCTTTTTGGTTCACGGAGAGTTTGAGGCGCAAAAGAATTTCAAAGGATTGCTCAAGGCAAAGGGCTTTGAACGCATAGATATACCTAAATTGGGCGAAGAGTTCGTTTTGTAGGAGCTTGAATATGTCGGGTATCAGCCCAACGTCTGAGAGGGCTCGTGCGTTATCACCTTGGGAAAAAGGTCAAGTGAGGAAGATCAATTATACTCATGGCGAAGTGGTTTGGGAGGCGTCAGCCTCCCAAACTCCTTATCTTTCGCTGGTTTTGAGTTGTAAATGTCCCAAACCATTTCGGTTTGGGTATAAATTTCTAAGGCGTTGAGATATTTCTTGACGAGGGCGTCAGGATATGTCTTGCAGGCATGCTGCCTTTTGGGCTTTACGGGATTTGATTAGGGAAAGATATGGCTATTTTTTGACTTGCCGGCTTTTAGCGTCGGTATCAAACTGCGCTTGAAAACATGAAAAAAATTTTCTTCTTTTTAGCTCTGCCAGTACTGTTTTTTACCGCTTGTAAGAACCCCTTGAAGAATTATGGAGGGAGGCTTGCTCCGGAGGAAGACCCCGAGTTTGCCTTGCCCATTGGCACGGCTGAGTTGCACATGCAAGATTTGCTCGAAGGAAAAAACCCCGATGAAATTACCATTGATCCCGATGGTTTGATTCGCTTGCACTATCAAGGAGATTTGCTCACCCGTACCAGCGAGCAAATCTTTGATGCCATAGAAACCACGCTTTCCCTGCCCATTCCCATAGATACTTCTCCTTTCCTCTTGCCCTTGTCTGCTCCCGATGGTTTGGAGGTTTATCGTCTGGATTTGCGCCAGGGTACCATGCAGTTTACTACGGCACAGACTTTTGGGCAGGATGTCAACCTGCATCTTTTCCTGCCACAGGTATTGGATGAAAATTTGCAGCCCGTGAGTTTGGATTACGTGGTTCCTGATTTGGGCGGCTTGCCTTGGTTTTCGCCGATTATAGACATGACCGATTATACCATTGATGCGCCGAACAGCGAGGTGTATGTAGAGTATTTGGCGACGCTGGCGAATACGGGAGATACTGTAGAGCTGGATCCGTTTTTGATTCAGCTTTCCAATGTGGAATTTTCCTATGCCGAAGGTTATTTTGCCAATCAGCTGCACGACAATGGCCTGGACACCATTGACATAGACTTGTTTGATTCCTGGTTGGAGGGAGACGTCTATTTTGCCGATCCGCTCATCCACATTTTTGTCTATAACTCTTTTGGCGTGCCTACGCGTTCTATCGTACAGGTTTTTGATGTGCATACGGCTTTGGGGCAGGTTTTGCCTTTGGAAAGCCCTTATATCGATAGTGGAATAGATTTTGCCTACCCCGATCTGTACCACGTAGGAGAAACTTCCGTTACGCAATTTACTTTTGACAAGGACAATTCCAACATTGAAGACATTCTGGGCTCAGAGCCTGTGCGTTTGGTCTATGAGGTCGATGCCATTACCAATCCCGATAACGACACGGCCATTGTCGGCTACATTACGGATTCCAGCCAGTACACCGTTACGGTTCAAGTAGAGTTGCCGCTCTACGGCACGGCTACGGATTTTAAAGTGCGTGATACTTTTGATTTGAATCTCGGCCTTTTGGATGAGGCCCAAGCCTTGGAGTTGAAAATCATTACCGAAAACGGTTTTCCCCTGGAGGCTAAAATGGACCTCTTGTTTTTAGATGAGAATGGCTTGGTGCTCGCCACCTTGTTTGACAAGCCGGAGTTGATTTTAGCGGCTGCACCGATTGATGATGAGGGTTTCCCAAGCAGCGTGGCTGTTCATACATCCGTTATTCCGATTGCCGGGGACTTATTAGACCAGTTGCGTCAAGCTTCGAGTCTGGCCATGTTGGTTTCCTTTTCCACTACGAGTGAGCAGGGCAACCAGTTGCCGGTGAAAATTACCGATCAGCAGGAGATGAAGGTGCGTATGGGGATAAAAATCAAGTAGTCGCTTTAAGTCCAAAACCGATAAGGATCTTCAGGTTTAGAGAAAACAAGGGGGCGTGGACGACTGAAGTCGTCCAAATTGTTTTTCCTAAGTTCACTAAAAAGCTAAGTATGAAAAACCAAACTGTTGCTTTTGTTTTCTTGTTGTTGGGCTTCTTTTTTGTCAAAGCGCCTCTTTTCTCTCAAGCCGAGACGCTGCTCTTTGGTTCGCATTTGGCGCAAGCCGGAGAAACCAACCCTGCGCTCTTGAACGACCATCGGATCGTTTTGATGCAGCCTTCTTTTTACAACAACACTTTTTTCACAGGGCCTACGTTGGCAGATGCTTTTACCGATGTCAACGGGCAACAGCTTTTTGACAGTCAGAGCTTTCTAAATGCCTTGGACGAGGACAACAATTTGTTGCGGCAGCAATTTAGTCTCAATACGCTGGGAGGCGCTCTCCGTCTTGGAGGAGCCCAGTTGTCTTTGACGCACAGTTTTCGTTTGGAAGCCCAGGCTTCCTATCCCAAGCAGATGGCTGAGCTGGCTTTGCTGGGGAACAGTCAGTTTGTCGGCGACACCATTGCCTTGAATCACGACTTGCAGCTCTTTTCCTACAGCGAATTTGCTCTTGGTGGGGCTGTTAAATTAGGCCCTTTGCAGGCTGGTGTTCGCCTCAAGTGGCTCAATGGCATCGGTGCGCTTTCCACCGAAAGGGGGCAAATCGGCCTTTATACGGATCCAGGCGTTTACGGCATTACCTTTACCAGCGACTACCAGCTCAACAGCAGCTCCATTGCCTCTCTTTCTTTAGCCGACAGCCTGCAGCTTTCGCTTAACCTGTCTAATTTGGATTTTAAGCAGGTGATTACGAAAAACCAGGGCTTGGCTGTGGATTTGGGCGTGATTGTCCAGCTGGGAAATCTCAGCCTTTCCGCTTCAGCACTGAATGCTTTGGGTTCTATCAATTGGAGTGAAAACCTGAACAATTACAGCTCCTCGACCTCCGTTACTTACAGTGGGGTGGACCTTACGGTCTTGTTTACCAGCGACTCTCTGGATTTTCCCACAGCTTTGGACACCCTGAAGAGCCTCGTTCAGCTTGCTGAAACGCAGCAGGCTTTTTCTACCGCTTTGCCGAGTACGTATCGCTTGGGAGCTTCTTATGCTTTGAATAAATCTCTGGAGTTGGGTGGTCTGATAGCTTTACAGCGGTTTAAGGAGCAAACGTACAAAACGCTGTCGGTTTATGCTGCCTTTGTGCCCATCAGCTGGGTGCATCTTCAGGCCTCTTACAGCATCGTCAACGACACCTATGCCAACATTGGTTTGGGGGCTTCGATACAGGCGGGGCCGGTACAGCTGTATGCCATGAGTGACAATGTGCCGGCTTTGTTTAACCTTGCCGGAAGCCGGCACTTTCAAGGACGGGCAGGCCTGAATGTGGTGATAGGTAGAAAGAAAAAGTGATGCCGGTTCGGGTGAGAAACATAGCTGCGTAGCTAACCTGTTTTGGCTAAAAGTTTTCATGCAATAAGGGGTTTGAACGGCCGAGGTTGTTCAAACCCCTTGCGCATGGAGGAATTGTTTTGATGAGACGATTGTTGTTAAACGGTCGGGAAGTGGTCCTGAATTTTGGCTTTGAGCAATTCATCCGCATCCACTTCCGTAACAGGCCCGATGGTGCGGAGATACTTCCAGTCGATGTGCTGTTTGTCCCCAAGGACCAAGTAGGTGTAGGTGGCGTTTTTGATGCGTTTTTCGTGGAAGTTAATCAATTCGTCTATGCCGGCTTTTTGCAGGCGTTCGTAGGTCAGCTGTTCGGGTAGCTGTGTCAGGCCAAGGCGTTCCATTTGGCGTTTTTTCCAAAAGGGCCAGTCGCGGTTAAATCGGGTTGTGGCGATTTGTCGAAGCACACCTTGGCGGGCTTGTTCCATCTGGCTGGCCACGATGGGCATGTTTTGGGTGATGTCTTTGAGGGTGTCTATAGCCAAGCCCATTTTATCCGGCTGGGTGCCGACGAAGGCTTCCAGGTAGTGAGCTTTTTGAGGTTCGTCAGGAGAAGTGTAGCGGGTATAGGTGGAATAGGCCAGCCCTTTGGCTTCCCGAATTTCCTGGAAGACAATGGAGGAGAGTCCGTAGCCGAAGTAGTTGTTGTACCAGCGGGCAAAGATGGCGTCTTCCGGATCAAATTTCGGATTGCGCTTGCTGAGGAGGATGATTTCCGTTTGCACCGAAGGATAGTGCAAGAAGAAGACTTCGTTGCCCGGGCGGTCAATTTGAGTAAATAAGCGGGCTTGTTTTGGCTTGGTATCTGCTTTGCCGGCTTGGTGGTGTTGCTTTAAAGCCTTTTCGACCTCGCTCATGTCCTGCGAACCGAAATACAAGACTTCATGGGGGTGGTCAAAGAGCTGGCGCAGGGTTTGTTCTATTTCCCGTGGAGAGAGGGCTTGCAGTTCTTCATTGGAGAGTGTGTAATTTATGGGCCGGTTTTCTCCGTACTTGGCGAGTTGCACCAGTGCTTTGCGGAGGAGAAATTCTTTGTTTTTTTTGCGGTCTTCACGGGCTTTAATGATGTCGTCGGCCATGTTAGCCAGCGCTTCGGGCCGGGCTTTCAGCCGGCGGAAAAAGTGTTCCAGCAGATTTATGCCTTCCGGCAAATATTCATCCAGGCCGCTGAGTTGTATGCTGGACCGCGTGTCGTTGAGGTTGTACTTGTATTCGAGTCCAAGCTTGTAAAATTCCTGCTCTATTTCTGTTGAGCTGTATTGTTCGGTATTGGCCCAGCGCAGGAAGGTCAGAGCGACGGGGATGAGGGGGTCGTGCCATCGGCCCAGATCGTTAAAGATGTAGAAAAGGTCGAAGAGGGTGTTGACCTTGTTTTTGATGTAGGTGAAAGGCTGTTGGCCGGCCAATTTTCCCGTTTGCATGAGTTCGTCTAATTTGGGAAAGGCGGGCTTAGGCTCTTCGACCGGCATGTTGAGCACTTCTTTGGCGAAAGCCGAAAAATCAGTGCGGTTAAGCTCAACCGGCGTGATGGGAGGTTGTTCTACCCGCATGATGTTGGGGTCTTCACCGACTTCTTTGTGTACGAGTACCTTGGGCTGGTGGAGCATGTGTTCTGCCAGTTGGGTGATGTCCTCTTTGCCCAAGGAGCGGATAATGTCGGGGAATTGCATTTCCTGTTCGTAGGGTATGCCCAATACATAAGCATCTACGATCAATTCCGACCGGCCCTGATTGGTTTCCAGCATTTTCATGCGGCGCCGGATGAGTTCATTGGCGGCGGCTTCTACCAACCAGTCGGGAAATTCTCCCCTTGCGACCTTCTGCAGGGTTTCCAGCAGGAGGTTTTCGACTTCCCGGAGGCTTTGCCCTTCTCTGGGGCGACCGCCGATGTGGAAGTGGGAGTGCTCGGCCATGAGTACCGGATAGGTATAAGCAGAAAGCAGTTTTTGGGGCTGTAGCAATTCGATATCGAAGACGCCGGCTTGGCCATTTTGCAGGAGGACATCCAGCAGTTGCAAGAGGTATCCTTCTTTGCTTTTTGCAGGTCCGAACCGCCAGGCAATCTCCATAAAAGCGGCTTCAGCCCCGTAGATGGTGATGTGTCGGTCTTCGGTCATGGACGCGGGTTGGGGAAGAGGAGCGTCTTTTTCCAATTCGTAGTTGGGCTGGAAGCTGCCAAAGTATTTTTCAGCCAGTTTGATGGCCTCTTCGGGCTCGAAATCTCCTACCAGCACCAGCGCCATGTTGTTGGGCACGTAGTACTTTTCAAAAAAGCGGTAGATGTTGGTCTGGGAAGGCTGTTTGAGGTGTTCGCCCTTGCCTATGGTATCGTGGGTGCCATAGGGGTGAGGGGCAAACAGGGATTTGGAAACCTCGCTGTAAACTTTGAATTTGTCGCGTACCTGGATCATGTTGAACTCTTCATACACGGTTTCCAGCTCGGTATGAAAGAGGCGTAAGACGAGTTTGCGGAAGCGCTCGCTTTCGACTTTCATCCAGCGCTCTAATTCGTTGGACGGAACTTCCGAGTAATAAACCGTCTGGTCTTTCCAGGTATAGGCATTGACGTGTTTGGCCCCGAGCTGGAAAATGAGGCGATCGTATTCGTTGGCAGAGGCGAATTTGGAGGCCTCGTAAGAAAGGCGGTCTATTTCTTTGTAAATGGCCTTGCGCTTTTCGGGCTCGCTTTCTTCGCGATGCGCTTCAAAGAGCTGTTCTATTTTATCGAGCAGTTCTTTTTCTTTTTCCCAGTTGAGGGTGGCCAGTCGATCGGAGCCCTTGAACATCATGTGTTCCATGTAGTGAGCCAGGCCGGTGGTTTCCGGTGGGTCGTTTTTCGCTCCTGCCCGCACGACGATGTGGCCCAACACCCGGGGCTGGTCTTTCAGTACGCTCATAAAGAGCTTCATGCCGTTGGATAGCGTATGTTCTTTCAGTTGCATGGGATCGTGGAGAGAAGTCGTCATCTTGGAATTCGGGTTTGTTTTAGATCAATTGGTCGCTTGTTTGGCCTCATCTGCTTTTGGAAATGCTTTGGGGTGTTTTAAATCCCTTGCTTTTTCGCATTGTTGAGGAAGATGAAAGAAGAACAGTTTTTCCGGCTTAAGGGTTGAAGTCAAAATCATGACTTTTGCTGTACTCGCGAGGTGTAGCTCGTGGATTAAGTGTTTAAGAATTTCAGTGGGTAAGCATACTTCTCATGGTGGAGTGGTTTGAGAGGCGTCAGCCTGCCCAACTCCCTATCTTTTGTCCGTTTGAGAGTCGTAAATATCCCGAACCATTTTGGTTTGGGTACAGTTGTATTTTTTGCAGAGGCGGAGGTGGTGCTTTTGCTCAAGCGTTTTCTGTCTTTCTTCGGAAGGCTTCGTTCCAGGCCCGGGATTGCCCTTTGGGTATGGAGAGTGACTGCCAGTCGGCGTTTTTAATCATTTTGGCCAGGAAGACGATTTGCCCGATGTGGTAAGCGTAATGCGTTAGTTGCCTGTTGATGGCGTCAATGACCGAATGCTCTTCTCCGCGAATTTTAACTTTTTTGTTGAGGTCTTCTACTTGAAGTGGCTGCAGGGCAGAAAAGAGGCAATTCCAGCCCTCGTTCCACTTCTGGAGAAGTTCTTTTTTGTCGTGTATGCGATTTTCAAATTCGGCATCTCGTTCTCGCCAGCTTTTTTCGCCATCGGAGTGTAGAAAATCCGTCCAACGGGAAAGCATGTTGCCGTGCAAGTGATTGACGATGATGGCGATGCTGTTGCTTTCCGGGTTGTATTGCCAGAAAAGTTTTTCTTCGGGTAGTTGGTTTATGGCTTTGAGGCCCAGCTCTCGATAGTAAGTAAAGCGATTGATGGCAGAAGAGAGGAATTCTTTCATTTTGAAGGTTTGTTGTGTGTGTTTTGAAGGAAGATAGGTGTTCGGTTGGTTTTATCGGATTTTCCAGCCGTGCTAATCCGTCTTTTTAAAACAAGGCAGTTAATCGTGCCTGACCGGTGTGTACAATCCGAATGTTTTCGCTTTTCCTTCCATTATATAACAAACTGAGGCGAAGGTTGTTGGGCAGTTCTTGCTCGAGGATGAGGCTCCAGCGCCAATTGTTGCCCGGAAGTAGCCCGTTGAGCATGGCAAAGCCCGCGGGAGAAGCGGGTTCTCCTGAGAATGTTATTTGTATGTTGGACAGTTCGGCGGTAAGTGTGCTGAGGTTGCTCAGTCGGAAGTTGATTGTTGCTTTTACTGTGCGGCTTTGCAGCTTTTCCTCTGCGAGTCTGTTTTGAGCTGTTTCTCCCATCCAGCTGGCTGTCAGGCGCCAGCTTTTTGAAGGGTTCCAGTTGATTTCGGGTGTTATTTGCCGGAAGGCTATGAGGTGGTTTCTGTCGTGGAAGTTTTCGGTTTCCAGGCCTCGTTGCCCTGTTTTTAACAACCCTTTCAGGCGCCATTGTGAGGAGGGTGTCCATCGAATTTGGAATTCGTGTTGTTGCAGGTTGCGGTTTTCAAATCCGGTAGTGAGCAGTATGCGACTGTTCAAGCTGTTGTATTGCCAATGTGCACCCCATTTGTTTTGTCTGATTTCAACCAGCTGTTGTTGCCTCAGGTTTAGTGTGATAAAAGAGGTGTCGGGCAGCTTGAAGAGAAAGGGATTCCAGGCAGGAAATTCACCTTGGCGGGGCAATTTTCGATCTATTTGTAGATTTGATGTGATAGTGAAGAGGCTTAGCAAGCCGCGGAGGCCTTTTTGCTTTCGCCAAACAGCTCTGGGCCGGATGCGGAGGTTTTGGCTGAAGCTGAGGTTGTTGGTGGGGAGGAATTCACCGGTGAAAACCGCTATGCGTAGGTGGGTAGCTTCGTCGGGGTTGGCTGCGATGACAAATTCGTTGTTTTGCTCTATGCCGTCGCCGTTGAAATCGATGTGTTGGTAAATGCCTTCACCCGGATTGACGGCCTTGTACACGAAGAGCAACTTCTGTTCGCGGCCGGAGCCTATTTGGTAAGCGCTGCTTCCCTGAATGCTGCCTTTGGCCAGGCTCCATTGCCAGTTGATGCGTCCCAGATAGGTTTCGATGGTTTCTGCCGTGTCGTTTTGCAGGGGGAGGAGGCGTCTGTAGCTGAGATTCCAATTGAATTGTGAGCGATATCGATTTTTTTGTTGAACTTTCCAATGACCTTCGGCCAGCCACTGGTGAGCTCGGGTGACGGGCGAGAGGGTTTGGCCTTTCGGCAAATCGTCCAGCCTATAGATGTAGCCTAAGCGTGTTGTGAAGTTCTTGTTTTCCGGAGTGTTCCAATACAGCCCGTATTCTTCAAAGCCGTTGCTCAGTTCGGACAAGGTGTCGCTGCCTTTCGGCAAATGGGTGTTGCTTTCGGTGAGGAGTTGGAACTCCAGGCTGCTGTTTCCAATTTTGCTGAATGTTCGTTTTGTTTTAGCGGCTGTCCTGTTGAATTTGGTGTCGATATTTTCTCCTTTGGATTGGAGGTAATTGCCGGAGGCCGTTATTTGCCACAGGCTTGTGTTCCATTGCAGAGAGGGCGTTTGGCGAAAGCCTCTGTAGCTGTCCCCTCTGTGCAGGCTTTCTGTTCGCCATTGTAGTTTGAGGTTTTGGTTTAGCAGGCCCACTTGTGTGCTCGTCAAAGTTTCTCTGCTGGCGGCCAGACCTGAGGTGTTCCAGTCGCGGCCGAACTCGACGGGTCTATAGGGATTGAGCGCGCGGAATTTTTGGCCTATGGTTTCGGCTTGTGTTTTGATTTGAAGTTGCCATTTTTTTCCCAGAGGGATTTTTTGTTGATATTGTAATTGGAGGCCCAGTCCCAAGTCGTCGTCTTTGTCGAGATTTGAAAATCTGTTGTCGTCTTTTCGGCTCAGAGCTGTTTCTAGGGAAAGGGAGCCGTTTTTGCCCAAGGACTGTTGCCCTCGAAGAGTAAAGAGTTGGTGTTGTCGCGGGGGGATGAGTCGCAAGACCGGCTCGTAATTTCCCTGAGGCGTACCGGATGAATCCGGTGCTACCCAGGCATAGACAATTCCATTGGCCGTGTTGTCGAGTCTGGTGTAGTTTCCTTGACCGGGGCCGAGCTCGGAGAAGCGGACCGTGTAGGGGCCGGAGCCGTCGGCTGTCCACTTCAAAACGGAGTAGAGTTGTCCGTTGACCAAGGTGTCTATAAGTCGATAGCGGATGGGATCTGAGGCGGTGTTGCTGCTGTCGAGGCCACTGACGACGGCTTTGAGCGGGTCATCTCCGGCTTGAACGAGGATTTGGTATTGTTCGTCGGTGAGGAGTTCGTCGCTGTTTCTGCTGCGGCTGTCTTGTTGGGATAACCATTGAAATTGCCACTGGCTTTTTCCGGTTTGCCAATCGGTTTGGAAGGCATAGATAGAGCGCAGGTAGCGGTTGTCGTTGTATTCGTATTCTGCGGTGATGCGGCTTTGCGCAGTAATGAGGTGTCGATGGGTAAAAGTGAGTTCTCCCCGATTGTAATCGATGACGTAATCGGCATCGGCACCTCGGGTGAGCAGTTTTCCATCGAGATAAATGCGTTCGGTGCCGCTGAGGATGATGACGAAGGTTTCGCCTTCTGCTCCTTGCAGGCGGTAGGGGCCTTGATTGCCTTCCTGGCCGTTGAATACGTGGCGGGTGAATTTGCCGCGATTGATGGCGGTGGAGAGTTGCACTTGCCCTTTGGATTTGTCGCTGAGCTGGAGGTTTTGTCGGTAGGATGCACCTTCCAATTTTTTGTCGAAGCGCATGAAATAGCCTTCCGGCAAATGTTGCAGGCGGTAATCACCCAGGGTCAATTGTCTTTTGTCTTTTTCGATTTGGATGTAAATGCGGTCGAATTCCCGCAGTTGTTGGGTGTTGCCTTCAGCTTGGATGGGGAGGTTTTCGTCGGTGATGGCTGCACGCAATTTGATGCCGTTGCCGATGAGGCCGTTCATTTGGAGGTGAAAACCCGAATTGAGGCTCAGATTTTGGTTGTTGCCCAGGCTGATGCCCCGAGAAAAATCGCCGGTATAGCGCAGGCCGCTGTTTTCTGTAGGCAGGGCAT
>JALSKB010000126.1 GCA_026989035.1 Saprospiraceae bacterium
CCTTTGACAAAACCGTCTTCCTATCTTTTTTGCCCTTTGCACCCTTTACAAATATACAACCCTCTGCCGAACGAATATCCGCTATACGCAGGCGCACCAACTCTGATATCCGCAAGCCCCCACTGTATATTGTCCACAGTATTGCTTTGTGCTTTAAATTCTCAGGTGCATTGAGTATACTCCATACCTCCTCTTCAGTCAACACATCAGGCAAACGCTCTGCGCGCTTTGGACGCTTTATATCGTAGTATTCCCGAGGCATTCCCAATACATGCTCATAATACGCTTTGATAGCATTGATCAATTGATTTTGCGATGTCTCGCTTATTTTATGTTTTTCTATCAAGCTATACACATAGCTCTCTATCTCTGCCTTGCTTATCTCTTTGGGATCTCTATCCATAAATTTATAAAAGAACAAAACCAATTTTGACTTATACACTTTTATTGTATTGGGACTGTAAGCTTTCAAGCGGAGGGTCTTTTCTAATGCCAGTATGGCATTCTCTGCTTTTTCAGATAACTTTCTCGTCTTTACCGGACAAGGCTTCTCACATGGCTTGAGTACATAAAAGCCTTCAAACATCTTCTGTAAATGCCTCATGGTACTATCCGTGTTTGGTACAGACCATAATTTTTGGCTCGAGTGCCAAAAACATCCTTTTACAGATTTTAGTCGCCCTCTGGCATCCTTCATATGGTAAGGTATAAAAACCTTTATCCGTTTTGCTTTGGGCAGAGGGGTATAAATAATTACTTTCTTCTCCACACGTATTATTTTGCTGCAAATCTAACCATAATGCCACACAAAACCTAAAATTTTTACCTTTTTTACACTAATAGTCGATATTAACCGTTAATAACGAATAATAACGGTTATATACCCAAACCGAAATGGTTTGGGATATTTACAACTCGCAAACGAGCGGAAGGTAGGGAGTTTGGGAGGCTGACGCCTCCCAAACCACTTCGCCATGGATATATCAACCAAAAAATACTGAAAAATCAGTAACTTTTGCCCTGCTAGCTTATCCTATTGCACGGATTGGGTAAAATATAGCTTGGAATGCTGAGTACCCAAGCTATATTTGTTCTACATATACCCAAACCGAAATGGTTTGGGACATTTACAACTCACAAACCCGCGAAAGATAAGGAATTTGGGAGGCTGACGCCTCCCAAACCACTTCACCATGAGTATATTACCTGTTTCAGCTCAAGGCCTCTTCCAGCAAATCGATGACATCTTTGACTTCCAGCTTGCCCTCATTGCCACTGGTCTTAACCGCATCGCTGTACATGGCGTAATCCTTGGGGCAGGCCACGATAAAGCAATCCACTTCTCCCAAGGCCAGAGCCTCCTCAATGCGCATCTCACTGGGGCGCTTCTCCAGTTTGGAGTCGTCCATCCAAATACGGCCGCCACCGGCACCACAGCAGAAAGAATTGGTACGGTTGCGAGGCATTTCCTTTAGTTTCACGCCCAACAACTGCAACAACTCGCGCGGCTCCTCGGTAATGCCATTGTAACGCCCCAGATAACAGGGGTCGTGGTAGGTTACCGTGTAATCGAGCTTCTTCTTCAGCTGCAATTTACCGGATTTAATCAGCTCAATCAGCAACTGGGTGTAGTGCTTCACCTTGTAGTGCCCGCCAAATTCGGGATACTCGTTTTTCAAAGTATTCAAAGTGTGGGGATCCGTGGTGAAAATCTCCTTGAAAGATGCCTCCTCCAAAGCCGCCATGTTGTCTTCCACCAACATCTCATACAAACCTTCCTCTCCTATGCGCCGTACATCGTTGCCGGAGTTCTTCTCCGCCTCATAGAGAATGCCAAAGCTGACTCCGGCATCGTTTAAAATCTTGGCTACTTTTCGGGAAATACTCTGAATGCGCTGATCATAAGAAGCATAGTCTCCTACGTACCAGAGGTAATCCACCTCTTCCTTGCGGGCATCCTTGATTTTGAAATCCAGCTCTTTGGTCCACTTGGCTCGCATGCGATCCGACTGGCCGAAGGAGTTGCCGTAGTCTCCTATGTTCATCAAAACATCTTGCAGGCTGTCTTCCATATTGCCCTCGTCAACCAGCGTGCGACGCAAATTGACAATGGTCGTCAAATGCTCAATACCCACCGGACAGGCTTCTACACAGGCCATGCAAGTAGTACAGGCCCAAAGGGTATCTGCCTTGATGACATCACCCGCAATAGCCGGCTCTTTCTTGTTGGTCCAGCCGTTGCTCTCTGCCTGCATAAACCACTCCAGCGTGCCGGCTTTTATTTCGGAAAAAGTGCGCATTTCCAGAATCAAGTCGCGAGGCGAGAGAGGTGCACCCGAAGCTCTGGCCGGGCAAGCTACGTGACAACGACCACACTTCGTACAGGCATCGAAATCCATCAGCTCTTTCCAGGTAAAATCCGTCAGCTTGAGATAGCCCATACCCTCTTTCATCTTCTCTTCCGTAACCTTGGGCAGGCGCTTAGCCGCCAAATCATCCTTAAACATCAAGTTAGCAAAATCTACCAAGATGTGCATAGCCTTGGAATGCGGCAGATAGGCGATGAAACCCAAAACCATGACGGCATGGAACCACCAGGTATAAATAAAGATGGTATTGGCTTTTGCCGAAAGGCCTAAAGCATCCAAAGCATGAGCCAGCATCCAACCTACAGGCGACCAGACTTCAAATGAGGGATAATTGTCACCCACAATGCGTAGGCCCTCAATCAAAAAACCGGTAAGCCCGATGAAGAAAAGCAGCCAAAGGAAAATTTTATCGTCTGTAACATAGGGCTTGCGGTCGTATTTGCCTTGCGGCAAATCCGGGCGCGTGTAATCCAGCTCCGGAGGCTTCTTTGCCCGGCGGAATGCCATCATCAGCAGCCCCACCAAAAAACCGACGCCAAAGACATCCAAAAACA
Source organism: Saprospiraceae bacterium (assembly GCA_026989035.1). Classification (GTDB taxonomy): domain Bacteria; phylum Bacteroidota; class Bacteroidia; order Chitinophagales; family Saprospiraceae; genus WGBN01. The sequence continues at coordinate 2,924 of JALSKB010000126.1, forward strand.
GAGAAAACCACAAATAAAATTTTCCTTGTAAGAGGTGGACACCCATAAAACGCAGAAAGTCGTGATCCAAAGCCACGATGACCGTGCCGATAAAAAGCACCACAAAGCCCCAGAAAATCAACCAGTGCGCCACACCCACGTATTTGTTGCGCTTAGACAAAGTCGAGTGTTTCGCCATGGTGCCCAAAGCTTTCATGAAGCGGGCGCCGAGTTGGTTCCAACGGCCGGCCGGACGGCCTTTGCGGTATTTTTGTACAATTTTATACGAACCAAACAGAAAATAAAAAATAGTCGCAAAGCCGACGAGGTAAAAGGCAATTTGCAAGGCTTGCGGAAATAACCTGAATACTTCTCTGGTTTCGTGCATAGCTTAAAGTTGGTTGGTAGAAAAATCAAACGAAGAAAAGCTCCCGACCCTCACGGGCCGGGAGCCCGTCTTTTCCTCAAAGTTTCTCCGTAAGGGCCGGCACCAAGTCGAACAAATCTACGGTTGTGCCGTAATGTGCATAATCGAAAATAGGCGCCTTGAGGTCGGTATTTACGGCGATGATCAAATCGGCATCTTTCATCCCTTCAATGTGCTCGGGAGCACCACTGATGCCCAGCGTCAAGTACAATTTGGGCTTGACCTTCAAACCGGATTTACCCACCTGACGGGTTTTCGGAAGCCATTTGTTGTCGATGATGGGGCGGGAAGCAGAAACAGCTCCACCCAGCTTGTTGGCCAGTTCTTCCGCCATGGGCAAATTGTCTTCACTCTGAATACCACGACCCACACTGACCAAAATGGGCTGCTGTGTGATATCCACATCACCGCCTTCCGGTTCGATCAGCTGCTTAAAACGCACTTTGACACTGCCAAAATCCGGAGCAGCCATTTCCTCTACAGCAGGGCTGCCCTCTCCCCGACCTGCATCGGCGGGAAAAGAACCCGCCAAGACAGAAGCAATGAAAGGCGTACTAACAGCAGATTCTACATTCATTTTTCCTCCGTACAAAGAGCTGACGACTTTATCAGCGGCTACATCAATGGCATAGGCCACCAGCGGCATACCCATATCCACGCTCAAAGCCGCCGCCAGGTCCATGCCCATGGAAGTGTTGCCCACGAGCACGATATCCGGCTGGCGAGCTTCTACGATGGCCTTTAAGCCCTTGCTGTAAGTATCCGGATTAAATTCCGCCAATTCGGGGCTGTCCATGTAAATGACGGAATCGGCCTTACCCAATTGGGCGGCCAGGTCTTTCGCATTGTGCCCCAAGAGAGCGACCTCGGCCGTGCCAAGCTCTTTGGCTTTGCCGAGCATTTCAAAAGTGATATCTTCGAGTTTGCCGTTCAGGTGTTCGGCAACGACCAATACTTTCATGATTCAGTGGTTTTGATTTTGGTTAGACAATGCCCTTTTCTTTCAGAATGCTGACAATTTTGTCGGCCACTTCTTCTGCACTACCTTCCAGCATTTCAGCACCCTGCCCCGTTTCGGGTTTAAACATGCGGGCCACTTCCGAGCCGGCAGCTGCACCGCTCACGTCTCCTGCCGAAACTTCTTCCATTTCCGTACTCCTCATAGCCCGGCGCACACGGGCCACCGGCACATAGCGCGGTGTCTCACGAGCTGCTTGAATGCCCAAAACAGCCGGCAAATCCACTTCCAACTCGGCCATCATACCTCCTCCGTATTCCTTGTACACAACAGCCTTATCGCCTTCTATTTTCACCCCGGAAACCACGCTGACGTGCGGAATGCCCAGGTAATGAGCCACCAAGACGGGCAATTGCCCATCGCGATCCTCCACACTCTGTACACCGGTAAACACAGCTTGGTAATCCATACCGGAAATGGCATTGGCAAAAGCCTTCGCAGCTTCGTGGTTGGATGGATTGCCCTCCAGGCCCGTGATCTTAACCACCCGATCGGCACCCTTGGCCGCTGCCGCATACAAAGCCTTGTCGATGTCCTGGCCGTCCAAAGCCATGGCCGTAACCGTACCGCCATGCTCTTCTTTGAGCAAAAGCGCTTCTTCCAAAGCATGGTCGTCAAATTCGTTGACCTTGTACTTTAACCACTCCCGATCCAAATCCTTGCCCGAGGAATCCAATTCCAATTCCTCCACCAAATCGGGAACTTGCTTGATGAGTACGATGATGTTCATAGTCGTTGAGTTGTTAGGTTTTTGATTTTATCAAGCGAAAAGCAGCGTCTCCACCCTCCTTCCGCTTTTTTATTTTACAATAAAAATTCATCCAGCTTCAGCTCCTGACGAATGTAATACAAGTCGTCTTTCTCCGGCCGAAAGGGAAAATCCCGATAAGACTCCGTCGGGCGATAACTGCCGTACGGCCTCGTACAGCCTACCTCCCCGTCTTCGCCAGGGCAACCGTCTGTCATAAAAGGTATGCCGCCTTCCAGATTTTCCAGCACAGATTCCCATTCGCTGCCGGAAGGCAAGCGAAGCCCGATCATCTTGCCATCTGCATCAAACTCAATGCGATCGCGTTGCAAACCTCTATGCTCAATGAGATGCTTGACCAGTTGAATGCGACGCCAACGGGTAATTTCCGGCTTGGGTGCCTGCCCCATGCGGGAGTCGGGCTCCGGATTAAAACAGAACAGATACGGAAATATTTGACGCTCATACAAGTGATAGAAAATGTCTATCATATCGGCATCCGTTTCGCCCAAACCCACCACGGTGTGTACATTCACTTTCCAAGGGCCGTAAATATCTCTGGAAGCGTAAATGATGTCCCAGTAGTTGTCCCAGCTCAAAGAGCCGTTCGGCACATCGGTGCGGTTTTTAAAGAAGGTCTCTTTGGAAACGGCATCCAAACCTACGCCAATCATATCCGCTCCGGCATCTTTAAGGGTTTGCAGTTTTTCCCTGTTCAAAGTGGGTGGAGCCACCAACAGAGAAAGAGGGGTATCCACTTTTTCGGTAATGCGACGCGTAATGTCCAGGGTATCCCGATAGGCTCGCCCATGAGTAACCATGGAAATACACAAGCGCGTCATCTGAGGTGCATAGCGCGCTATGCGTTCAATAACTTCATCGGTGCTGTATAAGGGCCATTCCACCCGAATGAAAGATTTCTCTTCGTACTCTCCCGGACGGGTACGCGCCAGACCACAATAAGAGCAATCCGACAAACAGCCGTTATCGTAATTCAACAACAAATTGATGCCGCCAAAGGAAAAATCTCTGGCAAATCTGCCTGACTTCAAGCGCAAAGCCATGGCACTGGCAGCACTGATGCGCACATAGTCCGGACTGTATTTTTTTTCGTCCTCGGTGAGCACCTCTAACGGAAACGGAATGTTGTTCATATTTTCAAATTTATGTCGTTCTTTAACATGGAGTCAACAACACGAGTTTACGGATTTTCCCCTCGTGTTTCTTTCTCCGGATAATAACAAGAGCCATCGTAAGTAAAGCGATGCTCTGCCCTGGCCCTTCGCGCTGCAATCCACAAAGCATCGCAAAGTTCGGATGGCTCCAAGGGCAGTTTTTCCCTCTGAGCTTCCTCCCATTTGGCGAAAGCCGAATGCACCACTTCCTCAATCAACTCCCGTTCCAAAGGGCTCCATTTCAACAGTGATTCCACCTCTTTGAACACTTCGAGACCCTGGAAGAAATCTCCGGTGATGAGTACGCTTTTGATGGTCTCCCCCTTTAAAGCGATGTACACTCGCAACAAGCCGGCCTTTGTCTTCTTCAGCCCCATGCCATTCATGTCGGGCTGGGGCGAATGCTGGAAAATCCAATCTTCACTTTGATAGCGCTGTTGCGCAAATTTGCCTATCTGCTGTTGCTCGCTTTCGCCAAACGCCGAATCAAACAAGTCAACATCGAAATCCTTTTCAAACTGCTCGCGCAGAAGAGTGCGCAAATCATGCATCTGCAAATTCGGCTTACCTTCTCTACGTAAAGTAGTGATGCGTTGCTCCACTGAACGAATCAAGCGCTTATCATCGTATTTTTCACGAGGAATGTTGAGCACTCGCAACATCAGAGGAACGTCCAAGTCCAGCAACAAACTACAGTGAAATTGCACACAGCCGGTAGGGCTGACGTAAATGCCCAGGCCGGCCACCTTACGCCCATGCACTTCCAGGTCGTTGCGGGAGCGAAAATTAGCCGGTATCTCCAAAGCCCGCAAAGCCCCGACAACGGGTTTTGAAAACAGCACGTACAACTCCCGCAAGCGTTGAAAGTCAAAGCGCTGTGTATGCGTAGCCAGACAAATACCCAGCTGTTCAGCCCCCATAATGATAGCCCCTCCACCGGTCAGACGACGCGAATACTGGACATCAGCTCGCTCGCAATAAGCCAGATTGAGCTCGGCTTGCAAATGCTGGAAGCGACCCACCAAAGCACAGTGATTGCGGTAGGTGTAAAAACGCAGCCAGGCTTCTTCCGCAGCCTCGCTCTGCGCCTCAGTCATGTACTCATCCGCTCCCAGCCCATACCAGGCCGAGACGGCATCTTCTTCCACATAGCGCCACTTTTTACGAGCAGCCACAGGAACAGGAGTTTTCAAAGAACATGGGTTGCAAACCCCGCTCGCGAGCATACGCAATAATGCCTTCTGCGGGGTAAGCCATACCGTTCAAGCCGCTGTCCACGGCATAACGGTCCACTATTTTTTTGTGCTCTCCTCCCGGCCGGGCACAGCCCACCATGATGGTGGTATCCGGCATGGCCAGACGAGATTTGGCAAAGAAAGCCCCCACCTCATCGGGAGGAGGAGGAGCTGTGTTTTGCATGGGTGTATCGTGCAAGGGCATGAAGACCACGAGAATAAGCGCATGGGTCGGATAGCGGGCAATCATCTCCAAAGCGTACTCCTCACCGCGCAATTGCCCGTAGTGTAAACCGATGATGATGTGCGGACGAGTGCTCAATTCGTATTTCGCCAAAAGCGCTAAAGTCTTGTCAAAATCCGCTGTGGTAATGCCCTCCAAGTGATATACATCGCGAATGGTATCGTCATCACCAATGATGTCCAAAGCCACACCATCCACACCGGCTTCTGCCAGGCCCCGCGCCATTTCCTCATCCACCAAGCCCGTATGCATGATGATTTTCATGCCCAGTTCCTCTTTAACTCGAGCGATGTCGTCGATGTGCAACATAAAAGGCACCTGACCGTTTTTCTTCGAACCGCCACTGATGAGCACCGACTCCGTGCCTCTTTCTTTGAGCCTTTTGCACATCTGAAACAAACCCTCCCTCCTATCCAGCGGCAGCATGGGCTCCAAGATTTTGGCATCGCAATGGTCGCAATCCAAGGCACAAGCCTTACCCGTCAAGCTGATGGGCAGAAAGGCTTCGGGCGTCTTCTGTTCAAATTCCGGGATGGAATACGACTTCAGGCCCGGAGCATAGAAGCTAATTTCGTTGGGAAAGTGTTTTTGCCTTACGGCAAATGCTTCCCTGAGCAGTTCCTCTCGTGTCAGGCTTGTGCTAACCATCCCTTATCGTTGTATTTTTGCAATTCCGCTTCAAACCAGGCTTTGACGGCCTCTTCGCCCTGAATGCAATCGTTCAATTCTTCCGGTCTGCTCAATTTAATTTCCATCAGCCAACCCAGTTCATAAGGATCTGTATTGATCAGACGAGGATGCTCCACCACCTCTTCATTGACCTGCATCACCACACCTGTAAAAGGAGACTTCAGGTGGCCTACGTGCTTTTCAGCCTCCAGGCTAACAAAAGATTCTCCTTTTTCCAGCGAAGTGCCCGGCTTGGGAAAGCGCACAGCCACGAAAGAACCCGTGGATTCTTGCAACAGGGGACTAAGGCCCATGCGTGCTATTCCGTCTTGCACCGATATCCAAAGGCTCTCTACCGGATCGTAATACAGATCCGTGCGCAGTTCGATTTGTTTTTTTTGAGACATGGCAAAAAGAATTCTTCACAATTAAAATAAGGATTCCGCCAGCAGTTCCACGATGTCTTTCACCAACAGTTTGCCCTCATTACCGGTGGATTTCACGGCATCTTCAAAGCGAGAAACCTCATAAGGACAGCAAACCACCAAGACGTCAGCGCCCGTCGCCACGGCCTCACGCACGCGGTTTTCTGAAAGGCGCTCGGTAACGTAGTCCGCCATAAAGCCATCCAGCCACATGCCACCACCACCACCACCGCAGCAATAGCTCTGCTGCTTACAGCGCGGCATTTCAATCAGCTCCACGCCGGGTATGGCCTCTATCAATTTGCGAGGAGCTTCAAACTCTCCGTTATGCCGCCCCAGGTAACAGGGGTCGTGGAAGGTAACCTTGTAATTGAGGGTGTTTTTAAAATCCAGCTGCTCGATAAAAGGAGCCAGGAAAGTGGTGTAGTGCTCCACCTCAAACTCCGCCCCCAGCTTGGGATACTCCTTCTTAAAGGCATTCAGAGCATGGGGGTCGGTAACCATGATTTTGTTGAACTTATACTTGTTAAACAGCCCGATGTTGTGCTCGGCAAATTCTTCAAACAGGCCTTCTTCTCCTGCCAGGCGCTGCGAATCACAAGAGCACTTCTCCTCCGTTCCCAAAATGCCAAAATCCACTTTCAGCAAGTTGAGGATTTTGGCCAAAGCCGCACTGGCTTCTTTGCCCCGGGCGTGGTAAGCCGGATAACACTCCACAAACCAAAGGACATCTACCGGGCGCTTGATTTCTTTCATGATGGGCACTTCCACACCGGCCTCTTTGACCCAATCCGCCCGTTTGCGCTGGGATTCACCCAAGGGGTTTCCGTATTCAAAGGTATTTTCAAAAGCTTCCTGCAACTCTTCCGGCACCTGGCCTTCCATCACGGCTTCGGCGCGCACGGCGGGCATAATTTTGATCATGTCCACCTCCTTGGGGCAGACTCGCAGACAGTTCATGCAGGTCGTACATTTCCACAGATCCGGACTTTCCAACAGATCAATGCCCAGTTGCAGATTGCGGTAGATTTTTCGGGGGCCGTATTCGCCCACATTATCCACCGGACAAACCGGCACACACTGGCCGCATTGGTAACACCACCCCATGGATTCGGCTCCTTCGATTTCCGTCACTTTGTCCAGAGCCGAAGTGTCGTAGTCAAATACGACGCGTTGCTCAAAAAAGCGGTTCCATTCCGCACTGAGTTCCACGCCATCGACTATGGCTTTGTCCTTTTCTACGATTTGATTTTTATCAATTGGCATAGCAATCGTTTTTAGCCGACCCACCGAAGCAGGCCGTTAACAAGTTTTAATCTGTTTGCTCTTTCTGCGTTTGACGAAAGTCGTGCAAAACGCCCAAAAGCCGCCGAGAAAATTCCGTCAGACCCGGCATAACCTTGTTGAACTCCTGTGTCATACGCATGCGCAAAACGGTATAAGCGTAAATCACGTACACGCTGGTGAGAAAGACATTGGTTCCAAACATGTTCTTGCTGAAAGTCTGAAAACCGGCTGCATGACCCACCTCATGAACAAAAGCCATCGCCTTGCCGATGCGCAGATAACTCTCGCCATCGGTTTGGCCATCGAAAGTGTATTCTTCGGTCACCACCAAGGGTAAGGCTCCTGTTCGAGTTTTGGGATCCCACATCCAGCGACTCCAAAGCCAATAGCGCTCCGGAAAGGTGAAGTGCAACAGCTCTCCCGCCAATTCTCTGCGCAAGCCGGCATCCAAATCGGGGAACTTTCCGGTAAAAGCATTAAAGCGATCGAGCAGAGGTTCTTCCCCGTAGAGCAAGTTTTCCACAGCCAAACGAAAAGTACCCCAATCAATCTGCTCATCCAGTTGCTTGATGCGACGGCGGGTGCAAAAGATTTTGGAAAGCACCTCTTTCATTTCCTTTTCGCCATAGCTCGCCAAAGCCGCCGGTTCCAGTTTTTTCCGAAACCAGTCGCTTTTGCGTTGAAGGTCCTCGGTAATGGCGACGAGCAGAGGCTCCTCTACCTTTTCGAGTGTTTCCTTCATGAATTCGCGGGCCGTGTCGGTATCAACAACTTGAGGCATCTTTCTCCTTTGTCAAAAACAGGATAAAGGCAAATATTGCCTTGTGTTGCCTTTCGGCAAATGATTTGGGTTAAGCAGGTACGGCTTCGGCCTGACGCAGAGCAATCATGGCTTTCATGGCAGCCAGCCCGCCCATGGATACACTATCTTCCAGGTCGGCAGGGCCGGTACAAGCTCCGGCAGCAAAAACACCGGGCACAGAAGTAGAGACCGTATCCAGCGGGCCACCCAGGGTTTCTATAAAGCCGTATTTGTTTTGCTTGAGCCCGAAAATCTGAGCCACTTGCTTAGTTCCCTCGCTAGGCTCCATACCTACGGAGAGGATGACCATATCCATGGGAATTTCCATAGGGCGACGCAGGGTGGTATCTTCTCCTTTAACCAAAAGCCTGTCTCCACTGCGCACAATTTCCGTGGCCATTCCCTTGACGTAGTTCACTTTGTGCTTTTCCTGAGCCGGCCAGTAGATTTCGTTTTCCCAGTAGCCGTACATGCGCATGTCGATGTAAAAGATGAAGACCTTGCAATCCGGCAACAACTGGCGAATTTCAATGGCCTGCTTGGAAGCCATGCCACAACAGACTTTGGAACAGTACTCATTGCCAAGCCGACGATCCCGAGAGCCCACGCACTGAATGAAACAAACGCGCTTGGGCTTCTCTCCGTTGGAAGGCCGTACGAAATTGTGGGCTTTCAGCATCTTTTCCGCATCCGTCAAAGTGATAACGTCGTCGAATTCGTAATAGCCGTACTTCTGGGTTTCTCGCCCCGGGTCGAAATGGGTAAAGCCCGTACTGACGATGACGGCACCGGCTTTGATTTCCACTTCTTTGCCCATTTGCAACGCCTTGATGGTGAAATCACCCACCGAGCCGGAAGCCTCGGTAACCAGGGTGTTGTACATGACTTCCACATTGGGGTTGCCATCGAGGGGAGCTTTCATTTCATTGAGGGCCGTTTCGGCATCTCGCAAATCGGGCGTCAAAGCCGCATACTGGGCTTCATCGGGGGTTCCGCCCAGGCGGTCGCGTTTTTCTACGAGAATAGCTTTGAATCCCATGGCGGCAACGCCTTTAGCTGCTTCGATACCGGCAGGGCCGCCGCCGATGATCAGGATGTTTTGGTTGGCCATATTTTCTTGTTTTGAACGAAGGAATTATACATTTTCGGAGGTGCTCCGGCCCCATCGGTCAAAGCACCTCCGGTAGTTTTTTTTAAGCATCGGCATCTTCCCAGGTGAGGTATTCCATCTCACCGCTCTTGATTTTTTCTACGGCAGCTTGAAACTCACTCCAACGCTTTTCATGATCTATGCCGAGTTTTTCCAAGAAGGGCTTGTTGTCGGTGTTGTGCCAGTGAAGCTGCAACACTTTGTAGGGGTGCGCTCCCATGGCCAAGGCCGCTATTTGAGAATCGGACAACACCGGCAGGCCGACTTTTTTGCCGTGGGCCTTTCCGGCAAACTGGCTTTGGTCAAGGGTGGTTACACAACCGGTATCGTGGGTGACGACGATATCGGGGTTCACCTCTTCCTTCATCACCTCGATTTTGCGCTGCACGGCAAAGGAGCGGGAGAAGTCGCGCGAGACCAGGATGTGTCGGAAACCAAAGCCACAGCAGTCAAACCAGGAGGAGTAGTCTCCTACGGTAATGCCCAAAGCCTGCAAAGTAGCCGATACGATGGCCGTGCGCTGAGCACCGTAAATTTCAGGATCGTAGATGGCGTCTTCTTCGATGAGCTTGTGATAGTGACAAGCCGGATGAACGGTAGCTGTGATGTGGCTCATATCGATAACCTGGCGCTCGGCAATGCGATGACGCATGGCCAGTACCCACTCGCTATAGTGTACGATTTCTTCGGGTATGACAAAGGGCTTGCCCAAACGCTTCATAATATCGCGCACCTTGCGGCGCAACTCCGGTTGATGCACCAGTGCATGGCGCACCTCCTTGTAGTGCCCAAAGCTGGTTCCGCAGTGGATGAGCGGGAAGTAGCCCTGCTCATAAGCTGAGGCAAAGTTCCGCAAAGCCACAGCCGCCTGAGCTTCGGGATTAGAAGTAGCCGAGGCGTAGTAATTCCAAGCCGTGCAAGAAGTCTGATCCGTGGGGTCGTAGTAATCCAAACCAAACTGGCGGTTCAGCCAAAAGATGGAGGTGGAATAGCCCGGGATGTGGCCACACTGCCCGCAGCTCTTGTGGTGCCAGGTCTTTTCTACGGGAATTTTCTTGATGCGCCCGTACTTGGTCTTAACTTCCATGTACGGCTCCGGCACGCGTTGTACAATCCACTCTCCTTCTTTTTCCAATTGAAATATTTCATCGCGCAAGTCTTCGGTAGGCGCATTATTGGGGTCGGCCTCGAAGAGGCGATCTTTGGCTTTGGCTATGGGTAAATGAATCATGGCTCTGTGATTTAAAAAGGTCAATCAAAAGTGATGTCGTAACCGGCATCTTCCAAGCGCTCTTCCATTACATCGACGAGAATCATGAAGAGTCCTTCGTCAATGCCTTCGATGAGGTCCATCACGCCGGTCATGTGCCAGATGAGGTAGAGTTCAATGATGGTTTTATCGCTTACCGTCCAGCCCGTTTCGGTGGTATGCAGGGTTTCCGGTGGTAAAGCTTTGCGCCACAGTTCGAGGTTCTCGGCAATTTCGTTCACATGCACGCCCCAATCCGGAAAGGCATTGGGCTGCAGCATGTCCGGAGATACCTGGGAACCGGTGGACATGATTTTGTAGATGATGCGGCCGTAGCCTTCGAGGGCTTTTTTGGCGGAAGCCAGACCATTGCGCACTGCTACTTCCCGCATAATGGTAATCAACTGCCCCGGTGAATTGCCACGAGGGCAGCGGTCACAGGAGAAACATTGGGAGCAATCCCAGATGCTGTCTTCCATCAAGGTATAAACCAGGTCCACGTCTTCGCGGGCCAAAGCCTGAGCTATGACGCGGGGGTTGAAGTCGTAAAATCTTGCCGACGGACAAGACGCCACGCAGATACCGCATTCGTAACAACCGTAAAGCACGTGGTGATAGCGCTCATCAGCTTTCACCTCTTCAAACAGCCGCTCCTTTTCGTCATAGGAGACGTCGGCATAGTGGTTCATCTTGAGGTCTAAGGGGTAACCTATATTTTTTGCCATAGCAATAGATGTTTTCGTCATTCAGGCCGGGCGACAGGCCATGTGGTTTAAGAAGCCCTTGCTCATGTCTCCCTAATCCGGAAGAACTCATTCGTAATCTTCCGTACCTTCAATATGAGAGCAGGCAGGGATGTTTTCCTCTTCGATTTTTTTGCGGTAAGCCTCAACGGCTTCCTCGCCCATTTGCAAATCAGCCAAATCGGCTTCGAGGTTGTTGGGCTTCATTTTCACTACCCAGCCTTTTTTGTAGGGGCTGGTGTTGAGCAATTGCGGGTTGGCGGCAAGTTCTTCATTGACTTCGACAATTTCGCCGCTAACAGGTGATTTGATGGGGCCTACCCATTTACCGCTTTCCACAGTGGCAATGGGCCGCCCCCTTTTGCGGGCAGTACCCGGGCTTTTGGACTTGGCGTGCAGAATCGGTCCTGCCAGCGACTGGGCTACATCCGTCATGCCCACCGTTACCGTACCGTCTTCATTCACGCGCACCCAGGTGTTGTCCTTTACTGCGATGTGCAAATCCGTAGGAATGATGCATTCGTTTACTTTTGCGTACCCCATGTTTTACGTGTTTAAACCCCAAGAAGCGGGTTTTTGGTTTTGAGTTTCGATTTGATCAAATCTTCAGTTTGTTCTTCTGCATTTGAGGAACCAGCTACATCTTGAGGTGCAGTTCAGGCTTGCAGAATGACAAAACTTCTCGTTTTTTTCATCAGAAATACATGACGTGGTCTGCTTCCAGAGCCAGGTCTATGATGCTGGTAGCACCCATGATTTCCACGCCTTCGATGAGGTCTTCGGGTGTCATGTTCCAGAGGTTCAGGCTTTGTTGACAAACGCCCAAGCGCACTTCGGAGTCCAGTGCTTGTTCCAACATGGTTTTGAGGGAGACATTGCTGCTGGGGTCGAGTTTAATCATTTCAGCCACCCCCTTGCGCAGCTGGTTGGTGCCGTTCATGGTAAACCAAACCGTCACTTCCATTTCCATGGCAGCGGCAGCCATAGCGTAATAAATAGGAGAATAGGTTCGCGTAGGCGTATCCACTCCGTGCGTCTGAATAACCAAGATCTTCTTTCCTTCGAGGTCCATAGGTTGTCGGGTTGTAGTTTTAGGTTTACGGGTTTACAAGCGGGCGTAAAAAACGGCCCGTTAGATTTCACATTGGTAATTGGGGTCGGCATACACCATGATGTACTTTTTGTTCCAATCCCAGCTTTCATCCTCCATCAAATAATCGTAGAGGGCGTCTTTACTCTTGTCGTGGGCGAGCAGTTTAAACTTGGAGGCTCTACCCGAGGGAGCTGTTTCCAGCACTTCGAGCAAAAGCCAATGCTCCGGATAGCTGTTGTAAAGCTCAGCCACTTCAGCAGCTGTAATGATCCGGTTTTGCCAAGAATCCCTGCTCACTTTTTCAGCATTTTGAGTTGCACGATGTTTTTCGCCCACTGTTCGGGCGTCATACAGGTTTGGAGCTTGTGCAGGGCAAAGTAATCTGCTATGAGTTCGCCTAAGACATCTTCTTTCAGCTCAATGCCTCGTAAGAAGTTTTCAAAAGCCCGACACCGCGTTTCAGTCATGCCGGTTGTTCCGCGAATATGCAATTGGTCTATGCGTTCCTGCTTCATTTGCAGGTAAATCTTTAGGTCGTTTTCATGGTCCGAAAGGCATTTATAGGCCAAAAACACATCGGCCTGGATTTTGACGATGCGCTCTTGCGGGGCCTTTACCTCCCCGGGTTCTCCCTCTTCAAAGACCCAGGCCGGATCAGCCAAGCGTTGTTCCCATTGCGCTATCTTTTCCAGTTCGCTTTCGTCAAATGCCCCCTTTTGAATGGGGCATTGCAAGCAATCAGCCACCTGCTCCTCATAGCATTTCTTCACCTCGGCCCTTTCGGGCAAATACCCCAACTCCCCCAAGAAACTACTCATGTAGCGCTTCATACCCTCCAGGTAAAGCCTGCGAAACCATTCATCAGGCGTTTTGAGCAAGCGCGCCATGCGTTCAAAATCGAAATCGAAAATGAAATTCCCCGTAACGACCTGCGCTTCGCCCAAAGCTGCCGCTCCGGTACCCACAATTTTTCTCCCACCAACTTGAACATCATTGGGCGGGTGAAAAGCTGCCTTTATGCCAAAAGAGCGGTAAGTCTGAATGAGACTGTCACAAAACAGGCGAAAGCGCTCGTCCGTGCGAGCCGGCAAATTGGCCGGATGAAAAATCCACTGGACAAACATCTGCCCTTCATCAATCAGTACCGTACCGCCGCCCGTCTCCCTTCGGATAACGGGTATGCCTTCTTCTTTGCACCGCTTCCAATCCACCTCCCTGGAAGGAGGTTGAAAAAAGCCGAGGCAGAGATAAGGCTCTACGGGTTCACACAAGACCACGGTGTCCGGCGTTTCCGAACATTTGGCGTAAGCCAAAGCGTGGTATATGGCCTGTGAGCGCAAGGCTGAGACTTCACCGGCATCTATCAGGCGAATAGGTTTGCGCCCGACGACATGCTTCCCTCTCCTCTTCTCCTGCATAGTACTGCTGCAAATGGCCTATCACCCTATACAAAGAGCGTTACGTTAGCGT
>JALSKB010000127.1 GCA_026989035.1 Saprospiraceae bacterium
TTTGACCGATAGTGCGAGGGGCTGCAGGCATTGAAAGAAAGCGCCAAAAAGAGCAAGAAGAGGTGCAAACAAATCTTGCCGTTTAACTTGCTCACCTTCAAGGAGCTTATACACTTTTGAGTGTTTATACAGTCGGACGATGGCATTTCATAGAGCGGTTGTTTTCAGGATAACGACCTGACTCAAAGCAAAGATGTATGAAATCCTTTTTAAACCTTTTTGATGTTGCCAAGCCGATTATTGGCATGGTTCATTTGCAGGCTTTGCCCGGCACACCGGCTTCACAGCTGTCGGTCGAAAGTATCGTGAATCTGGCCGTAGAGGAGGCTTTGGCCTATCAAAAGGCCGGCATCCATGGGCTGTTGGTGGAAAACATGCATGATTTGCCGTACTTGCGTCGGAAGGTTGGGCCGGAGGTAGTAGCTGTTATGACGTTGGCCGCAGCCGAGGTGAAACGCCAAACGAGTTTGCCTTGCGGTGTGCAAATTTTGGCAGGAGCCAATCGAGAGGCTTTGGCCGTGGCCTTGGCTGCAGGGCTTGATTTCATTCGAGCCGAGGGTTTTGTCTTTTCCCAGGTTAGCGATGAGGGTTTGATGCACAGCGATGCAGGGGAATTGTTGCGATATCGCCGGCAAATGGGTGCTGAGCGCGTTTTTATTCTCACCGACATCAAGAAAAAACACAGTGCACACGCCATCACGGCTGATGTGGGAATAGCTGAGATGGCAGCTGCTGCAGATTTTTTCAAAAGCGATGGTTTGGTTTTGACGGGGGTTTCTACCGGCCTTTCGGCAAATCAAGAGGAGTTGTTGGCCGTGCGTGAAGCGAGCCGCTTGCCGCTTTTGGTGGGTTCGGGCATTACGGATGGGAACCTGGCGGACTATTTGCCTCTGGCGGATGCTTTTATTGTGGGCTCTTTTTTCAAGCGAGGTGGTCGATGGTCGGCAGCATTGGATGTGGAAAGAGTGAGTGCTTTGCTTGAAATGAGGGAAAAGTTGATTTCGTAAATGGTGTTTTTCTCTGATAATGAAAAACTGTTAAGTTGCTTTGCCTTTTGCCTTTCGGCAAATGCTTTTCGCAGGGCAGCACTTTGCCGTGAGAAACTTTGGCGAATTCTTCTAGCCTGCAGCATGGCTGTAGGGTTTGTTCCTTTCTGTACTTCTTTCTACCTTGCCATTTGAAAAACGATTTACCATGACTTTACGCGCTTTTTTTGATCTCGTAGCTGAGAATCCATTCTATTTGCTGGTCTTTTTTTTGCTTTTGCCCTTTACGGCTATTTTGGCCGGTTGGCTGGGGCGTGAAGAGGGCCATTTGTCGCCCTGGAAATACCTTTATTCGTTTTTGGTTTATGCAGTTAGTGTGCCCGGCATTTTTGCTCTAACCCTGAATATTTACTTGTTCTTGTTTGAGCGACAAAGTATTTGGGATTTGAATTTGTACACACAGGTCTTGCCTGTTGTGTCAATGATAGCTACGCTGCTGATCATTAAAAAGAACGTCTCTTTAGATGCCGTACCGGGTTTTGACCGGCTATCGGGTTTGCTAATCGTGATTTTTGTTGCCCTTTGTATCTTGTGGTTCATAGATCGCACGCGCATCCTCGTTTTTTCTTATTTGCCGGTCTCTCAGGCTTTTTTGATATTTTTGGCTTTGCTTTTTGCGTTGATGTTTGGCGTGCGACGCGCTTTCAAGTGAGTTTTGGAAAGGGAATTTGGGGAGCATAGAGGTGGAGTAAGCGAGTTGTGTTCTTGGAATCACATTTGCCGAAAGGCAAAAAACTGTCAGGTATGAAGAAGTATTTTTTTGTGTTTTTATCAGTCTTTTTTGTAACGGGCATGCCTATTGGCTGCAAGGTCAAAGGAGGAGGTCAGGGTATCAATTTGTTTACCATAGAGCAAGAGAAGGAGTTGGGTTTGCAAGTGAAGCAGGAGATTGAGAGTAATCCTTCGGATTTTCCGATTTTACCGGAGCAGGGTAACGAAGAGATTTACGCTTATATCCGCTCTTTGCGCGATCGCCTTTTGGGTAGTGGGCAGGTGGCTCATCGCAATGATTTTGCCTGGGAGGTGAAAATCATCAAAGACGACGAAACGCTGAATGCTTTTTGCACTCCGGGGGGGTACATTTACGTTTATTCGGGTTTGATTAAGTTTTTAGATTCGGAGAGTGAGTTGTTGGGCGTTTTGGGGCATGAGATGGCACATGCAGCTTTGCGTCATTCTACTCGTCAATTGACGAAGATTTACGGTTTACAGGTTTTAGTAGCTATAGCTACCGGCAAATCGGAGCCGGGTTTGGTCGAGCAAATAGCTTTGGGGTTGGTCAGTCTCAAGTTTAGTCGTAGCCATGAAACGGAGGCGGATGCCCATTCGGTACTCTACCTCTGCAACTCCTCTTACGATGCTGCCGGAGCAGCCGGTTTTTTTGAAAAAATGCTGAATCAGCCCACACCGCCGGAATTTCTCAGCACCCACCCCAGCCCTACACATCGGGTTGAAGACATTCATGCTAAGAAACAGGAGTTGGGTTGCCCCGGTACGAAGAAAGGCGAGAAGAAATACGCCGAAATCAAGAAGTTGCTATGATTGTCATTGACGGGAAATGGGTGAATATTCATCAGAGAACCATAGAGCCGGCACGGATGATCGTTGCCGGTGATCGCATTGCTTCCATAGAGACGACCTGGCAGGAGGGTGGAGAGTACTACATTCTTCCGGGTTTGATTGATGCCCATGTGCATGTGGAAAGTTCTATGTTGGTACCTTCGGAATTTGCTCGCTTAGCTGTTCGGCATGGTACGGTTGCTACGGTGTCGGACCCTCATGAGATTGGCAATGTGTTGGGCGTGGAAGGGGTGCGCTATATGATTGAAAATGGTGCACAAGTGCCTTTTCACTTCTTTTTTGGGGCGCCTTCCTGCGTGCCGGCTACGACTTTTGAAACGGCGGGTGCTGTTATTGATGCTCGGGCCGTTGCAGAGTTGTTGGCTATGCCGGAGGTTCGCTACCTGGCAGAGATGATGAACTACCCGGGAGTGTTACAGGGAGATGAAGAGGTTATGGCGAAGTTGGCAGCGGCCCGGGCAGCCGGTAAGCCCGTAGATGGCCATGCTCCGGGCCTGCGAGGAGAGGATGCCCGCAGGTATTTTGCCGCTGGAATTAGCACCGATCACGAGTGTTTTACCTTGGAGGAAGCCCTGGAAAAGGCGGCCTTGGGCGTGAAAATCCTCATTCGCGAAGGTAGTGCCGCGAAAAACTTTGATGCTTTGATCCCCCTGCTGAAGACGCACCCTGAACTGGTCATGTTTTGTTCTGATGATAAGCATCCCGACGACTTGCTGGAGGGACACATCAATACCTTGTTGGCTCGAGCTGTAGCCGCTGGCTATGATTTGTTTGCTGCCTTGAGAGCCTGCACTTTGCATCCCGTAGAGCACTACGGCTTGCCCGTAGGTTTGCTGCGAGAAGGTGACTCTGCAGATTTTATTCTCGTTAAAGATTTGAAATCTTTTGAAGTGGTAGCGACTTACGTCAAAGGGCAACTCGTAGCTCAAGAGGGCGTCTCTTTGATCGAGCATGTACCTGTTGTGGAGCAGCCCAATCGATTTGCCGTTCCCTCGCCAAATGTGTCCGATTTCTCGGTGCCACTCGCCGGAGAAAAAATAAAGGTGATCCAGGCTTATGAGGGGGAGCTAATTACCACTAAATTTGTAGTTGATCCACTTGTAGAAAAAGGGGAAGTGGTATCGGATTGCGAACGCGATATTTTAAAGATAGCTGTTTACAATCGCTATCATCAAAGCCCTCCAGCTGTCGCGTTTATTAGGGGATTTGGTCTGAAAAAAGGAGCCATAGCTTCTTGTGTAGCCCACGATTCGCATAACATCGTTGTGGTGGGCTGTAGCGATGAAGAGATGGCGGAAGCAGTAGAGGTATTGGTAAGGCATAAAGGTGGAATTTCTGCTGTCATCGAGGACGAAATTAGGGCTTTACCCTTACCGGTGGCCGGTATTATGTCGGCAGAAGAGGGGATTCAGGTAGCACAGGAATACGCTAAAATAAATTTATTTACCAAAAACCGTTTGGGATGTAGGTTGGATGCACCATTTATGACGCTGTCATTTATGGCCTTGCTCGTCATTCCCAGTTTGAAGCTGAGTGATCGGGGGCTGTTCGATGGCGATCGTTTTGCATTTACAAACCTTTTTACAAGCCCATAAAGCTTTTAGGCATGTACGTCCAGTCGCTGTTCTTTGTGTTGTTGGCAAGCTTTTATACAGGAGAGCCTTCTTTTGATCTATCTGCTCCTGAAAAATTGCACGAAGGCATCAATACCTCTTACGATGAAATAGCTCCTGTAGTTAGCAGAGATGGGCATAGTCTTTACTTTACGCGGGTCGCCTCTCCGGATTTTGATCGAACGCTCATCATCAATGGGCAGGATGTACACCACCTGGGAGCCGAAGATTACGATAATTACCTGCGATACGCTTATTATCAGTTGGTCGGTGCTCCTGTGTCGGATCCTCATCGTTCGGATTACAACCAGGATGTCTGGGTAGCTGAGAGTGTGAGCGGCTATTTTGATCGCATCAGCCATCCGTCCTACCCTTTGAACAATGCTTTGCCGAACAGTATTTGTGCCTTCACTTCCGAGCCCAATGAATTCATCATCATCAATCAGTTTCCCGAAAGTGGAGGCTTGCAGAGCGGTTTTTCTACCATACGCCGGCGCCAAGATGGCAGTTGGACTCAGCCAAAACCCTTAAAAATCAGGGATTACTATACCGATAGCAAAGGCGTTAGCCTTACCATGAGTATGGATGAAAAGGTACTCATTTTGAGTCTGAAAAGAGAAGATACGCAGGGTGCCAGCGATTTGTACATTTGTTTTAGGGAGGGGCCGAATCAATGGAGCATTCCCCAAAACATGGGGCAAAAAATCAACAGCCCGGGTAAAGAAACCCATCCGAGTTTGTCGGAAGACATGCAATTGCTGTTCTTTTCTTCGACGCGGCCGGGTTCTCAGGGAACGGACATTTATTTTTGTCGGCGTTTGGGAGAGGGTTGGGATGTATGGAGTGAACCCCAGCGTCTGCCCGAGCCTATCAACACCTCTTTTAACGACGGATACCCGCATTACAACCAGGCTTCGGGTTATCTGTATTTCGCCTCTTCGAGAGAAGGTAACAGCGATATTTATCGGGTGCGCTTGCAAGAACCGGAAGAACAAAAGGAAGTCATGATACGCGGCCGGCTCATCAATTCGGTTACGGGTTTTCCCATTAAGGGCGATGTGCATTTCGAAATGACCGGAGAAGGATATTATCGCAATTTTTACCTCTCTGAAGACGGCTATTTTCGCATCCTTATCCCTAAAGGGAAACCCATTGAGATGCTGGCTGAAAAAGACGGCTATATTTCAACGCCTTATACGATTTATCTGGATCCCAAACAACACTATTACGGTTCTTGTAATTTAGACTTTATGCTGGATCCCTTGCAGGAGGGGGCGAAGATCAGTTTGGATCCCATTTATTTTGAACGGTCTAAGGCGGTCATTCTAGCGCGGTCGGAACCGGCTTTGCAACGCCTGCTGCACATTTTGGAAATCCATTCGGAGCTGGAGATCCGCATAGAAGGTCATACCGATAATGTGGGAGATCCTGAAGATTTGCAAAAGCTCTCCGAGCAACGTGCACAAGCGGTGAAAAACTATTTGGCCAAACACGGCATTTCAAAGAATAGAATTAAAACCATAGGTTTTGGTGGTCGCTTTCCGCTCAACGACAACAGTACGGAAGAGCTCCGTAAAAAAAATCGCAGGGTCGTGGTCCGGATCGTTAATGTCAAGTAAATGAAAGTTCTTTTTCGCCTTTCGGCAAAGTTGATATCGGGCATTTTGCATCCGCTTTTTATGCCGACTTATGCCTTGCTTTTGTTGCTGTTGGTTAATCCTTATCTTTTTGGCGTGAGCGACCTGTTAGATCGCAGTTTCCTGATTTTGCGCATTTTTTTGATGACTTTTTTTATGCCCTTCTTGGTAGTGTACTTGATGTGGTATTTACAGCTGGTGCCCAGTTTTCATCTGCCGAATCGAAAAGAACGCATAGTGCCATATATCGCTACGAGCATTTTTTACCTTTGGGTTTTCCTCAATGTGAAAAACAGCGGTTGGGTACCCAAGCCTTATGTAGCTTTTATGCTGGGTTCAGTAATTTCCTTGTTTTTGGCTTTTTTTCTCAACAATTTCACCAAAATAAGTGCTCATGCCATTGGCATGGGGGGATTTATCGGGTTTGTAGTATTGGGGTTGGCGACTTGGCACTATGAGTATTTTTGGTTTCAATGGGGTTCTTGGGGCCCTTGGGAGTTGCGTTTGAGCAGGGTACTCGTTTTTGTCGTCTTGCTGGCCGGCCTGGTGGGCTCTTCCCGACTCTTGCTGAAGGTACATACTCATGGGCAGGTGGCCATGGGCTTTTTAGTGGGCCTCGCAGCTCAATACCTGGCCTCGTTTTTTATCGGATAATATGCTCATGGCAAAGTGATTTGGGAGGCGTCAGCCTCCCAAACTCCTTATTTTCCATTCGTTAACGAGTGGGGAATATCCCAAACCATTTCGGTTTGGGTATAGACTAAGTAAAATGTTTTGCGGAAGCTTTATAGTCGAGAGCTATAATTTCTTGCATAGCATAACTGCTTTGTTTCTCCTTGCCGTTTATTTCCTAAAACTTATCTTTGCCTTCATGGAAAAAAAGGAACGCATACTCATTGTTGGCGCAGGTTTGGTCGGTTCGCTCTGGGCTTTGATGTTGGGGCAGCGCGGCTATCATGTAGAGGTTTACGAACGCAGGCCCGACATGAGAAAGTTCGGCTTTGCGGGAGGGCGTTCTATCAATCTGGCCATGAGTGAAAGGGGCTGGAGAGCCTTGGCTGTTGCGGGTGTGGAAGAAGCCATACGGGAGGAAGCTATTCCGATGAAAGGCCGTATGATGCACGACCTAAAAGGAAATCTCACTTTTCAACCCTATGGTTTAGAGGGGCAGGCCATTTATTCGGTTTCTCGGGCCGGTTTAAACCTGAAGCTTATTGAAGCTGCCGATGCCTTGGGCAATGTGCGCTTCTTTTTTGGGCACAAGTGTACGCGGGTACAGTTTGGCGAAAGCCCCTTGCTTTTTTTTGCTGCACCGGAAGGACAAGCAATTCAACGTTCTGCCGACTTGGTCTTTGGGGCAGATGGAGCTTTTTCCGCAGTGCGCTACAGCATGCAACGAACGGCGCGTTTCAATTACAGCCAGCAATATCTGGAGTACGGCTATAAAGAATTGAGCATTCCTTCTGCCGATGGAGGTGAGCATCAGTTGGAGAAAAATGCCTTGCACATTTGGCCTCGAAAACAATTTATGCTAATAGCCTTGCCCAATGCCGGTGGAGATTTTACCGTAACCCTCTTTCTGCCTTTTAAAGGCGAAAACAGCTTTGAGCAGTTGCAAAGTCCTCGGGCCGTTCGAGCTTTTTTTGAAAAGTGGTTTCCCGATGCCTTGGAGCTGATGCCGGATTTGGAAAAAGACTTTTTGGAAAATCCCACCGGTACGCTGATGACTGTGCGATGCCGACCTTGGCAGAAAAACGGGAATACCCTGCTCATGGGGGATGCGGCTCATGCCATCGTACCTTTTTACGGGCAGGGCATGATTTCGGGCTTTGAAGATTGTCGAATCTTAAATGATATGTTAGAAGAAGGACAATCCTGGTCGGATATCATCCAAACTTTTAGCGACAGCCGACCTAAGGATACCAATGCCATAGCTGATTTGGCGTTGCGCAATTTTGTGGAAATGCGAGACCTGGTGGCAGACCCTACTTTCTTGTTGCGAAAAAAACTGGAAAAAGTCTTGCATCAAAAATATCCGGAGCGTTTTCTCCCTGTTTACTCCATGGTTAGTTTTAGCCATATTCCCTACGCCAAAGCTCTTGAAGAACAGGTAAAGCAGGATGCTTTGTTTGAACGCATCTTGGCCCACCCTCAGCCCGAGGCCGTTCTGGACGACGAGGCCTTTCTCTGGGGAGCTTAAAACTCAACTAGGTATTCCAAGCTGTTTTGCAGGCTGAAAATGCCGTGCCCGTTTTTTACATTTTGATGAACGACGACGGGCTCTGCAAAAGGGTCATACTGGCTGTCTTCATAAGCGGAATACGATTTGAAAAAGAGATAGGCGTCTCGAGTGATGCTACTGACGCGTACGAGTATCTGATCTCCCTCCATGATGTAATCGCTGACGAAAAGGCGTAGGAGATATTCATTGCCGTTAAAGAGGGCATCTTTCCCAATGAGCAAGGATTTGTCTCCCGTATAAATAGTCGAAAACCCGGGGTCTGAAGAACCCATCGAAATGGAATATCTGATTTGCACAGAATCTATAATTTGACCGGTATTGTCGTACAGGTATTCATAATAAAAGCGAAAGGCTTCCACGGCATAGTAGTTTTCTTCACCGGCAGGGTCCTGTAGTGTGATGTTGAGGGCATTGGCAGCATTTCCATCCGGGTCTATGGCCCCTCCGATAGAACCCTCCAGATTTTTTACGATAGGGGCTGTCGGCATGTGTTGCACGGCAGACAGCGTTTCCCAGCCCGGGGCCGAGACTTCCAGTCGATATTCGTCTCCGGCTGATCCGAGGGGCGGAATCATAGGAGCAGTGCAAAGCCCGTCCTGGCAGATGAAATCCTGGGCTAAGAGCTGATTGTTGCGGTAAAGGTCGATGCTGACCGGTTGATCGAGCAAGAGGCTGTCAAAGGGGTCTAAAATACTTGCGCTGCGTCCGACTCGCAATTCCAAGACGGTGTCTATGCTGTTAAAGTGGGCGTAAATGCTAAGGGCTGCCTGATGCTCCGGGATCTCGATCTCCACGACTTGCTCAAAGCCGTTGCAAGCGGTGAAGAAGAAAACAAGAGGCCAAAATAAGAGTCGGGAAGCTGCTTTCGTGAGGGTCTTCATCTTGGAAGGTATTTCTTTGGTGAATTAAAACTTGAACTGCCAGGAGAAATAAGGAATGATGGGGAGAATACTGATTTCTTTGAACAATTTTGCCCTTTCAAAGGGGCTGTTGCTCGTAATGATGAAATAAGGGTTGTTGTGGTTGTACAGGTTGTAAGCTCCCAGTACCCAGCGGCGTTCATAGCGTTTCTTTTGCTTGAAAAAGGAGATGCTGAAATCAAGTCGATGGTAGTCGCTCATGCGGAAGGAGTTTTTGTTTCCCAGGGTCTCGATGACTTGGTAAGGAGACAGGTAGGTGTACTGGTAAATGGGCAGGGTAACGGCATTGCCCGTTCCATAAACCCATGCTCCGGAAAGTGTGATGCGGTCGTTGAGCTCATAAGTGCCGACCAGGGAGATGTCGTGCCGCCTGTCGTAGCGGAAGGGGAAGCGCTTGCCGCTATTGATTTCGTCGAATTGCCTCCAGTTCCAAGCCAAGGTGTAGGCCAGCCAGCCGCTAAAGCGGCCAAACTTTTTTTGAAGGAGCAATTCGGCACCGTACGCCTGTCCACTTCCCTGGGTGATTTTGTCCTGCCAATCGCCTTCTAAGCCGAGCAGAAAGCTGGCTCCTTCCTTAAAGGAGAGGACGTTCTGCATCTCCTTGTAGTAAACTTCCAGGCTGACTTCCCAGTCGTTTTGTAAGGTTTGGGCTATGCCGAGAGCTGCCTGCCAGGATTTTTGGGGCTTAACCCGCTCTGTGCTGGGTACCCACAAGTCGGTAGGCAGGTTGAGAGACTCGCTGGTCAGCAGATTGATGAACTGCTGCATCTGGCTGTAAGAAGCTTTGAGTGCCAATTTGTTGCTGAGCATGTAGCGCAGGCCGATGCGGGGCTGAATGGAGGGGTAAAAGGTGCCCTGTACCTGAAAAAGCGAGGCGTGCAGGCCGATGTTGGCCGAGAAGCGCTTCCAACGGAAATCGTCTTCCAGATAGGCATCGTATTCCAGGGAGTGGATGTTTTGTGAGCCGAGCAGAGTGTCAAATCGCTCTTCTTCAAAGGCTGCTTCTAGCGTGAGGGCGCCGGGTCGGTAGGTATGCCGAATGGCCGAAAGACCAAAGCGTACAAAGTGCCTGGGTAAGGGCAGGTAGTCGAAATCCACCTTGGCGGCGAAGTCCCGTATGCCCGATACGTACTTAGCTGAAAAAGTATTGGCCAGTTCCGGATGCCCGGCTAAAGTCTCGCTGTACTCCTGGCTGATATCTATGCTATAGTCGCTAAAAGTGAGCGTTGTGTTGGCAAAAAGCTTGGGGTTGAGCTGCCAGTTCCAACGGAGAGCGGAGATGATGTTGCCCCAATTGATACCTCCGGAGGACTTGGTGTCGGTGCCCAAATAGCTTTCTTCGTATTTGAAAAAGAACCGATCGGAACCGGAGTAAAAACTGGCGTAAAGGCGGTGCTTGTCGTTGAGGCGATGTTGCAATTTGGCATTGAGGTCGTAGAAGTAAAGTTGTGGCTTGACTTGGATGCCCTCTGCTCTGGCTGCTGCTTTGATGATGGGACGTGCGATGAGATCCACATAAGTGCGGCGAGCAGAAACCAGCATGGAAGTTTTTCCCTTAGCTAAAGGGCCCTCTAAAGTGACTTTGGAGGAAATCAAGCCAATGGCTCCCTCTCCATGCCATTCGTTTAAGTTGCCTTCTTTCATGTTAATCTCCAAAACAGAGGAAAGCCGACCACCATATCGAGCGGGAAATCCCCCTTTAGTGAGGGTCACGTTGCGAATGGCATCGGCATTGAAAACGGAAAAAACCCCCAGGATATGAGACACATTGTAAACCGGTACACCATCCAGTAAGATTAGGTTTTGGTCGGGGCTACCGCCACGTACGTACAATCCGCTTTGTCCCTCACCTCCTGATTGCACACCGGGAAGCAGCTGCAGGGTCTTGAAAATGTCCACTTCTCCCAACAGGGCCGGTAGCTTTTTGATTTGTTCTACAGGTACCGAGGTCTGGCTCATCTGGGTGTTGCGCTCGATGCGATCGACTTTTTCAGCCACCACTTCCACTTCATCGAGAAATTTTCCCTGCCGGAGTTTGATGTTGAGTTGAGTGTTTTCTTTGAGCAGGAAACGCAGGCTTTGCGCTTCATACCCCACATAGGAAAACACCAACTCTACGCTGTCTTTAGGTAGAGTGAGACTGAAAAAACCATAGGTGTTGGTTATTGTCCCTTGTTTGGAGTGCAAGTCGAAAACTGTGGCAGCAATGAGCTTCTCACCACTATCGGCATCTTCTACATAGCCACTAATGGTGTATTTTTCCTGAGCTTGTAAAGGGAAGCAAATCCACATGAACAGGGCCATACACAGGGTGAATGGGTTTAGGGATAAGGAGTAAAACAGTCTCATACATCAGGGGTTTTAGGCTTTCGCCAAATGATTTAACGAGGGACGGAGCACGCGATTTCAGTCTGGTTTCAGCGCTTCAGTCGCCCATCCTTTGAATTGTTTGTGCGCGAAAGCACGATGGAATGCCTTGGATTTCTTTTTTCTTTTTGTTTAATTTGTCTAATCTTTACGAAAAAATAGTGCATTTAGTTTTTGTCAGGGAGATTTTAATTTTCTTCTGATTTACCTTCAGCGGTTTTGTTGCTAACCCGTCTTAGGGCGGGCAGCTGCGCATTTTTACTTTGCAGTCTTGTCGTTATGCACATTTTCCTGTTCAGCAACCCATGGCGATGAGGGCGAAGGCTCCGAGCCATACCAGGCCCTTGAGGAAAAAGAAGAGAAAGGCAGCCAGTCCCATGTTTTTCAAGAATTTTTTGCGTTTCATATAGTGAGGCTTAGGCAGGTTGTTGTTCGGTTTTTTGCTTGGCTTTGGTAGCGAGCTGACCACAGGCGGCATCTATGTCTTTCCCCCGGCTGCGACGAATGGTTACCGTGAGACCTGCATCGCGCAGGTATTTGGCGAAAGCCTCTAACCGGTCTTCTTCGCTGGCTTCAAAGGGTACGTTTTGCACGGGGTTGTATTCGATGATGTTGATGCGCACCGGAAAATGTCGGCAGAGCTTAACGAGTTTTTTAGCGTCTTCTATGGCGTCGTTAAAGCGATGAAAAGCGATGTATTCGTAGCTGATGCGGTTTTTGGTTTTTTGGTAGAAATAGCGCAGGGCTTCGAGCAGGCTTTGGAGGTCATTGTGCTTGTTGATGGCCATGATTCGGTTGCGCTTTTCGTCATCGGCGGCATGCAGGGAAAGGGCCAGGTTGATGCGGGAGTTTTCGTCGGCCAGGCGGCGTATGGCTTTAGCTATGCCGGCCGTACTCAGGGTGATGCGGCGGGGAGAAAGGCCCAATCCGTCATTTGCCGTAAGGCGCTCAATACTTTTTAGTACCGGGCGATAATTTAGCAGGGGCTCGCCCATGCCCATATAGACGACGTTGGTCAATTTTCGTCCAAATTGTTGCTCGCAAATTTGATTGACGAGGAAGACTTGGTCAAAGATTTCGGCAGCAGTGAGGTTGCGACCCAGCCCCATTTTTCCGGTGGCACAGAAACTGCAATTCAGGCTACATCCCACTTGGGAAGATACGCAGACCGTGAATCGCTTTTCCGTCGGCACCGGAATGAGTACAGATTCTATCAACAGCTCGTCGTGCAGGCGAAAGGCTATTTTGAACGTGCCGTCCTTGCTTTGCTGGATGGTTTCCACTTGCAACGGCTGCAAATGGAAATGCTCTTCCAGTTTTTTTCGCAAGCCTTTCGGCAAATTGGACATTTGCTCGAAATCGCGGATTCCTTTTTGCCAGAGCCAGGCATAGAGTTGGTCAGCTCGATATCGAGCTTCGCCCCAATGCGATACCACGGCATCGGTGAGTTGTTCGCGGGAGAGGTTGAGGATATCTGTTTTGGCCATGAGTAAAGGCTGCGAGTTGCACCTTGTAGCAGGCACAACTCGCATAGATGGTTTTACTCTAAAACAGCTTTGGCGGTGCTGAGTTTATTTCCGACGCGCAATTTGAAGGAATAAAGGCCTTTCGGCAAATTTTCGGCGCGGAAGGGCAGTACGACATTGCCCTGTAAAAGTCCGTAGTTTCGGTTGGCTACGCGACGTCCATAAGCATCGAATACTTCCAGGCTGACTTCTTCACTTTCGGTTAGTGCCAAGCGAATGTTGAGCTGTTCGCTGAAGGGGTTGGGCCATACTTGAAGTTGAAGAGCATCGGCTTGTACCTGGATGGTGTTGACCGAAGCATTGGCTATGGCTTCATCTATAGTCGTTTCCGTAACGTTGTTGACGGAACCATCGGGATTGAGCAACATGCCCACGATTTTGATTTGGTCGTAATCGTAATTGGGCAACAAGGTGTAGCTGAAGGTATAGCTGTGCGTTTCCCCGTTGCTGATGGAAGCCGGCAGGCTGTTAGCGGGGCCATCAAAGCCGCCCAATATGGCACGAGCTACGTGGTCGTACACCATTTGAGAGGCTGGCACGGGATTGGGCAGGTTTTCATACCCACCCATGGGCCCGGCTCCTCCACCGGCATAGTAATTGGTTTGGTTATATCCGGCGCTTGTTCCGGTAACGCCGTCTTCAACAATGGCGACATTGAGGCGATAATCGCCGGAGACATTTTCCTGAAAGGTAGCTTCCAGCTCAATGGTGAGCAAGCCTGTGGCTTCATCGTATTGTGCTTTGTTGATCAGCAGAGCGGCAGGAGGTGTTTCTAGGCGGGGCAATACGACGCTTTCCAGCTCGGCAGGGTCAATCAGTTGATCGCGCTCAACGACAACAGAGGGAAAGCCCGGGAAGTTGGGAAAGCTCGTTATGCCGCTGTCGTAGTCAGGTACGGTCATGGGGTCGCCGTTGTGTACGGCAACACCTACGAAGTGATTGGGGTAAGTTTCCGCCATGTAATCCATGAACACGGCACCGCGAGGGCACCAACCGCACCAAGTGCCGGTAGCTTCTTCAGCTAAAATCATTTTTCCCGGAGCCGGAACGTAGGCATAAAGGCTGGCTGTTGCCTGGTCGTTGTCGGGGTTCATGTCATCGCTGCCATTGGGATTGGAGACGCTGACGGTGATGTTGTTGGCCCCGTCCAAAAGAGGGATGGAGGTGGAAAAGCTAAAGTCCATGCTCTCCAAAGAAGGCAAAGACAGGCCGGATAGGGTTTCGGTGTATTGGTCAACGCCATTGTACCAACTTACATCAACGCTGGTGAGGGTGTTTATACCTGTGTTTTTCAAGGTGGCGCCGATGGCTACACTTTCTCCGGCAATGCCGGCAGCAGGCAAGTCGATGGAGGTGATGGCTGCATCCAGAGCGACGAGATTGGGCTGTTGGTACTCGTAGCTCACGTCATCCAGGTAGTAAAGGGCATTGCCGGTATTGGTTTCATAGGGATAAAAGTCGGCAGAGGCTACGCTGTTGTTGCTGTTGCTGAAGGTGCCCAAAGAAACTCCATCTACCAGGGCTTCCCACTGATTGGCAGTGAGGTCTATGCTCAGTTCAAATTGAAACCAGGTATCGTGTGGGTATTCTCCGGTAAGGACTACGCCGTCTTGGACGTTGCTCATGCTGATGGAGCCGTCGGCATTGAAATAGACCTCTATGGCCCAGGTAGTACCGGGAGGGTTTACGGCTTGCAGGTTGAAATATCCTCCGTTGTTGTTGACGATGTAAAAGTGGGCGCTAAAAGCAAAGGTGCCATTGTAATAGGTGCCTCCGAAGGGCAGTACCACATCTGCCGGTCCACCTGTGGAACTTGAAGCCTGTAGTTTGAGTGAGTTGCTGCCGCTGTAAGCCTGGTCAGTGGAAACGGGGGCGTCTTCGCCGGGCACTCCACCGCTCCAAGTTGTCCAATCGGGAGAAGAAGCAGCGATCATGTCGCCGGGGCTGTACGATTCGAAATCCTCGAAAAAGCTTTGAGCTGTGGTTTGAGAGAAGCTCCATATCACTAGGGATAGAGCCAAAAGTACATGTCTTTTCATGTCGAATCCTTTTTTGCTTTAGTGTGAAGTAGAATTTACACCACACAAGATAAAGGATTTCTATATGGGTTTGAAAAAACAAGATTTTTTTTGTGTTTTTTGCCAAGCTAAAGACGTTTTTTCGCTACAGAGCCGGCATGGAGCTTCGCTTTTACTGCATGTATGGGGGCGATATGCCTTGCCTGTTGAGTGTGCTGTAAGGGAACAGGCCATGCCAGGCAGGTAAAAACCGTTTTGGTTTAGGCATACTCATGGCGAAGTGTTTTGGTAGGCGTCAGCCTCCCAAACTCCCTATTTTTTGCCTGTTTGCGAGACGTAAACATCCCAAACCATTTCGGTTTGGGTATATTAAAGTACAGATGTTTTTAAGTCGGCACTTGGATTTGTGCTGCCCTTTTCAGCTCTACATCGGCGGTGTTTTCAAATTGCCGGAAGTTTTGGGAGAAGGCCTGGGCCAGTTTAGCGGCGTATTCGTCGTAGGCTTTAGGATCTTGCCAAGTGTTGCGAGGGTTGAGTATTTCGTTTGGCACCTGCGGGCAGGAGGTCGGTACTTGTAAGTGAAAAGGTTCTACGGTTTGCCATTCTACGTCTTCCAAGCTGCCGTCCAATACAGCCTGAATGAGGGCTCGAGTGTGTTTAAGACTCATGCGGTAACCGGTGCCATAGGGGCCTGCCGTGAGGCCGGTATTGACCAACCAGACTTTGGCTTGGTATTTTTCCATGCGTTCTCCCAGCATGCGTGCATAGGTCATAGCAGGTAAAGGCAGAAAAGGTGCTCCGAAGCAGGCTGAGAAAACGGTTTGGGGTTCGAGAACACCTTCTTCCGTGCCGGCTACTTTAGCGGTATATCCCGAAATGAAATGGTACATGGCCTGACCTTTGGTGAGGCGTGACAGGGGCGGCAGCACGCCAAACGCATCGTAAGTTAGAAAAAAGATGTTTTTGGGGTGCCCACCTATGGAGGGTATGAGTGCATTGGAAATGTGTTCAATGGGGTAAGATACCCGCGTATTGGGGGTGATGGAAGTGTCGCCGTAATCGGGCTTGCGCGTACCTTCGAAGAAGACGATGTTTTCCAGTATAGCCCCATGGCGTATGGCGCGATAAATGTCGGGTTCTTTTTCTTCATTCAGGTCTATGACTTTGGCATAGCAACCTCCTTCAAAGTTAAAAACGCCTTGATCCGACCAACCGTGTTCGTCATCTCCGATGAGTTGGCGATGGGGATCGGCCGAGAGGGTGGTTTTTCCGGTTCCCGAAAGGCCGAAGAAGATAGCGGTGTCGCCTTTTTGTCCTACATTGGCTGAGCAGTGCATGGACAACACCTGGTGTTGGTGAGGCAAGAGGAAATTTAAGACAGAGAAAATGCCCTTCTTGATTTCACCCGTATAGCCGGTGCCACCGATGAGAATGAGCTTGCGCGAGAAGTTGATGATGGCAAAATTGGCATTTG
>JALSKB010000128.1 GCA_026989035.1 Saprospiraceae bacterium
TTACGAACCGGGCACATACTGCGGAACAGCCTACGACAGCGCGGGTGTCTGCCCCACCGAAGTCTGCTTTACCCTGTACCCCGCCAACCAGCTGAGTATCGTTGCCTTAGACGCCTTTTGCCCCGATAGCCTGGCAAGCTGCCAACAAGTCTGTGCACATTCGCTGGCAACCTACGAAGTCCAAGGCCTGTACGACACCAGTGCCCAGGTCATCTGGACTGTCTCAGGAGCTGAAGATCACCAGATAAACGGCCATCAAATCAGAGTTCTTTGGGGCGAAGCAGGTCAGGGATTCCTCAGCGTCTCCGATGAAAACAATTATCCCAACGAAAATCTGCCTCTGCAAGCCTTTCCCGGCCAATACTTGGATCCTTTAGACTCCTCTCTCGTCGTCTTCGTCTTCGTAACAGGCGGCCTGTCACCCTATACCGTAGAAGCCGTCCTCCCCTTTTCTTTGCCTTTTTACCCAACATCTTTCTCAGAAGAAAACGGAGGTGTCCTTTTCCTCTTTGAAGATGTAAATCCGGGAGACCCCCTGCAAATTTTAGTCACAGACGCCAATGGCCAGACCTTGACCGAATCCGTAATGGTGTTTGATCCCGACCAAACAGGAGGTGGTGGCTCTGCAAATTGCCTGCCCCCTCCCTTTTATCCCTACATCATTCACCCGCCTGATTGCGGCCAGTGCAATGCCTCCATAGGATTTGCCGGCCCACTGGGTTTGAACATTTCACCGACTTACAGCATCTCTTCGGACATCATACAATCCAACCTCAGCCCTCCCCTGCCAGCTCAGGAAAACCTCTGTGAAGGAACACACCTCTTCAGCATAATCGCAGAAACCGACCCCTTCTGTGCTCAACCCATGACCATAGAGCTGAGCTGTGGACTTCCCTCTAACTGCTCCAGTGAAGACCAGCTCTGCGTGAACATTTTGCCGGAACCCCAGGCTCATTTCACTTCCCAGCCGGAAGCGCTAAACGACACCCTGACGCTCTGCCTTGGCCAAACGGCAAGCTTTCTAAATGAAAGCGAAGGTGCAACGAGCTACATCTGGAATTTTGGCGACGGGCAACTCTCTGCAACCTACACCCCTGAACACACCTATTTCAACGAAGGCATATACACCCTGTCGCTCATTGCACGCAACAACTGCTACTGCAGCGATACGACATTCCTGACAGTCAAAGTTTTAGATGCCCTTGTACCCGACATTACTTGTACAGGCACCGTCTGCCAAGGAGAAACGGTTACCTATAGCACTACAGCCAATTGCAGCAATTACAGCTGGAACATCAGTCCGGAAGGCACCATCCTTTCCGGTGGAGGCCCCTCCGATCCCTTCGTGGAAGTGCAATGGCTGCAAGGAGAAGAAGGCTATGTAGAACTCAGCACGCCCGCTTGCAATGGAGCTACTTGCGCCTTGCCCAACAGGGTGCACATCCCCATTCTTTCCGATGCAGCGGAAATTCAAGGCTCAACAGAAGTCTGTTATCAAAGTATAGAAGAATACTCCATAACAGAATTTGGCAGCGGCACCTCCTTCTCCTGGAGTGTCTCAGGCGGTGGTGTCTTACTGGATGGCCAAGGCACACATCGCATCACGGTCTTGTGGGAAGATCAAGCAAACATCCTCGGCAACCCACAATGGGTCACCGTAGAGTATGAGAACTGTTACCTCGATTGCGGAGGGCAAGACACGCTGAACATATCCATTCTACCGGAATTTTACATCAGCGGCCCCATAGCAGTATGCCCATACAGTGAAAACTTTTTCACAGCTCAAAACAGCCTGAACGATGCTCCGGTTTCCTGTTACTGGAAACTGCTGAACGCAAACGACGAACTCGTTTGGTCTTCCCCTTCGACCACCTCCTCTCCCCTTATTGGTTTTGACCTGCCGGCCGGGTTATACACGCTTTTGGCGGAAGCCGCAAATCCTTCCATGCTCTGTCAAGACAGCTACCGCACTTTCATCCAGGTAGAAGCTGCCCCTCCTCCTCTGAGCGGCATCGCAGGAACAACTGAAATATGCCCGGGCACCTCTTACCTCTATCAGGCTCAAGGACTGTTGGCAGGGCATGCCGTTGCCTGGACCATTCAAAATGGCAACCAAATCCAAGAATTTACCGGGGAATCTGTGGTAGTCAACTGGGGCAATACACCACCCTATCTACTAACCGCCGTGCAAACCGGGCCGACCGCCCTGCAATGCGCTTCCAATCCCGTACAACTCATTGCTCAACCCATTCCGACCTTTTCTATTACCGGCCCCTCCCAAGCCTGCCCCGAAGACATCCTCTCTTTTTCCATCCCTGCTTTTGAAAACCTCTCCCCCCAGTGGAGCATAGACAACGAAGAACTGGCCATCTTGTTAAACGGACAGGGTACCGAGCAGGTCTCCATTCAGGCTTTGCAAGCGGGAACAATCACCCTAAGCGCTTTCGTTTGCGGCCTTTCGGCAAATGTTCAACTGGAAATACACGACTTCCCCACGCCAACCGTATTAACACCTCCGGGCCTTTGCCCGGGAGAAACAGCTGTGGTGCAAACCTCAGAAACTTACGACACCTACAGCTGGTACGACGAAAATGGCAACCTGCTCTCTACCAATGCTAATCCGGAGTTAGCTGCCGGCATCTACCAACTGGAAGTCTTTGACGGCTTTTGCTCAGGGCACACGACCTTCTCCATCACTTCCTACCCACAGCCCTATGCCCACATAGCTGTTCCCTTGTATGGAGGACTATGCACCGGAAGCTCGGTAAATCTCCACGCTACCCAAACAGAACAAGGCTATTCTTTCCAATGGTATGTAAACGGCAACCCCATACCCGGAGCGACTTCGTCGGTACTCACTACCGATCAAATCGGCTTATATGGCTTAGAAGTGAGCAATGCCTTCGGTTGCACTACATCGGCACCCGAAATCCAACTCTTCGCTTGTGAAGATGTTGGAGGTATTTGCGTCAATGGCATCTGTATGCCTTCAGGTTCCGGCCCTCCCGGACCTGGCTGTGCCTTTGACGAAGCGCCTTCCTATGAACTCAACAGCACTGCCGACTGCAACACCCATCAATTCACCAACACCACCCAAACCCACCAGCCCGGCAGCATGTCCTGGTTTTTCTTCGATACCAACAACTTGCTCTTTCAAACCTCCTCCGATGAAAACCCCCTAGTGAGCTTCCCCCCTGTATTGGGGTTTTATCCCATCATTCAATCAGCCAACATGCCCAACCTGGCTGACCCCGGCACCTTTTGCGAAGTCAGCACCTTATCACAAGACACCATCAAAGTAGTGCCGGATTTTATCGTTGAAGAAAACTGTCTGGGAAGCCCCACCCAATTCACAGCTCATTCTCAAATCTTGGCAGGCAGCAACATCACCGGCTATTTTTGGTATTTCGACGATCCGGCCTCAGGGCCCGACAACACCTCTACCTTAGAAAACCCCAGCCATCTGTTCAGTGCTCCGGGAACCTATCAGGTAAACATGACTGTCTTTGAAGCCTCGGGCTGTCAGGTGAACATCACCAAACCCGTCGAAGTTTTACCTCCACCGGAAGTGGACTTTTCCCTTCCCGACCAAAATTGCGAAAACCTGGCACTCCAATTTTTGCCGCAAGGCATAGGAGATGACATAACATCCTACCTTTGGGATTTTGGAGACCCCAGCTCGGGCGACGACAACAGTTCGGACTTTGAAGCTCCTTTCCATATCTTTACTCAAAGTGGAAGTTATGATGTATCCCTGACTGTAACAGATATTTACGGTTGCAGCAACACCCAAACTCACACCTTCCAAGTTATGGCCAACCAGCTTTCGGGCAGCATAACCGTACAACCCGACACCCTCATCTGCCCGGGAGATACCGCTTACCTCCAAGCACCAAACAACGGTCCCGGAGTGAGTTTCAGCTGGAATACCATGGAAAATTCTCAGGAGATTATCACAGCAGAAGCCGGCATATTTGGCGTAAGCCTCAGCGACGCCAACGGCTGCACTTACTCACCCGACATGGTTTCCATTCATCTTTTTGACCTGCCCATCGCCAACATTCAAGCCATAGAGTACAATGAGTATGGCCAGCCGGCAGCCGTTTTTGAAGACAATTACACCACCTGTGAAGGCGAAGACATCCATTTGGAAGTGGTAGGCTCAACGGATTACGACTACATCTGGTCCACCGGAGAAACCGGGGAAGAAATTTCCTTTACAGAGGAAAAAGACAACCTGCTACCTCCCGGAATGTATGAAATCACTGTGGACATCATTGACGCCAACGGCTGCACAGCCGAAGCCGGCCCCTTTGTTCTCCTCGTCAATCCGGCACCCGAGGAGCCCGTACTCAATACCAACCCCACTCCACCGCTCTGTGAAGGGGAAACAGCCCAAATCAGTGTCGCCAATCCCGACCCGGAACTGTCGTACAGCTGGAATACCGGAGAGTCGGGAACCCAGATAACAGCCATCGCCGCAGGCAACTACTTCGTGCGGGCCACTACGGCCGAGGGCTGCTCCACCGACAGCGAGCCCGTGGAAATACACTCGGCCCCACCCCTTAGCCAAGTGCCGTCGGGCTGTTTCACGCGCTGCAACCCGGACACCATCTGCCTACCCCCCTTCCCCGAAGGAACCAACTTCCAATGGTTCTTTGAAGGGCAGGCCATACCTGCCCCGCAAGGTACAGTTCCTGACCTGGTAGCTACCCAAAGCGGCACCTACGAGCTGACGCTGGAAGACAACTACGGCTGTGTTTCTACTTCAGACCCACTCACCCTAGACTTACAAGAGCCCGTCGGAGATATTTACGGCTCGGTTTGGTTCGACCTCAACCAAAACGGGCAAATCGATGCCGCAGATACTTTGGTGCCGGGCATCCAATTGCTGTTGTTATTGAATGGGCAGGAAGAAGCAAACAGCTCAAGCGACATCTCGGGGCAATACCTCTTCGACGACATAGCTGCTGAAAATTACCTGCTGGTCATCAACCCATCGAGCTTGCCTAGCGGCTGGAGTACTGTCATCGACAGTCTTACCGCGAGTTTACAGACCTGTGATGACGAAACATCTGCAGATTTTCTGGTATCAACAGCCTGTATTGCAAGCATAGAAGAAGACGTCATCCTGCAACTCTGCCCTGAAGACAGCATCCTCTACAACGGTCAATATTTCCATCCGGGAGATTCCGCGACTTTCTCCTTCCTAACGCTTTATGAATGCGACTCCACGGTTCACGTAGCTGCCCAGGCTTTGCCGGCGCAGTTAGACAGCCTGGAGTTTTTCCTCTGCCCCTACGACAGTTTGTTGTACCAGGGACAATACCTCTATCCCGGCGATGTCCTGAGCCTGCAGTACATCAATCAATACGGTTGTGACTCCACCATTGTAGCTCAGGCCTTGGTTTTGCCGGAAAGCAGCTTCGAGGCAGAAGTAACGGACACCTCCTGCTGGAATCAAAACTCAGGTAGCCTTTTGGTACACTTGCAAGATGCCCCGGCCGGCCCTTACACCTATTCTCTGGACGGAGAAAATTTCCAAACAGACCCCCTCTTTCAACATTTGCCGAAAGGCGAATACACGGTGTGGATAGAAGATGCCAACGGATGTCGCTTCCCACAAGAAGCTTTTCTACCGGGCATAGAGCCCCTTCAATTGCTAACCGAAGACGTCAACCTGGCTTGTGAGCAGCCAGGTATTTTGCTGGAACCTGTTTTGCTGAATCCCTCGGGTGTAGCTGTTAGTTGGCAGTGGCCCGATGGCAGCCAAGGGACTTCTTGGTATGTAGAAGAAGCCGGAGACTACCTGCTGGTCGTATCCGATGTTTGCGAAAGCCGCGAGGCCCTGATCAGCGTGCGTTACGAGCAAAGTGCAGACGAGCTGCCCGTCTATGTCCCCAACGCCTTTTCGCCCAATGGAGACGGCCTCAACGATTGCTTCAAACCGGAATTCCCCGAAGGAGTCGAGCTACTGTCTTATACCTTCAGGGTCTTTGATCGATGGGGCAACTTCCTTTTCGACACTTCCTCCCCGGCAGATTGCTGGGACGGCAGCTTCCGACAAAAGGAAATGGACCCGGGAGTTTACGTCTGGTACCTGGAAGCCTCTTTCAAGTACTGCCACCAGCCAAGTGAAATATTCAAAAAAGGAGGTGTGGTGCTGGTCAGATAATTAAGCGCATCCATGCGCAAAGGAGGAGCCGGTAGCTCCCCTTTTGATTCCTCTGCGGGAGCCAAAGCAGGCAAAGTATACTCACGGCGAAGTGGTTTGGGTATAAAGAGGTTGTTGCAGAGCAAAAACGTCATCACTACGGAAAAAGCGAGTTCTACGCCACACCCGAAACATGCCTTACCTTTGCAGCATTGAACCAACAAGACACGACCTTGCCTTTTACCGTAGAACAAACAGACCCCCGCTCTGCAGCACGAGCAGGAGTTTTTCAGACCGAACACGGCCCGATACATACCCCCATCTTCATGCCGGTTGGCACGGTGGGCAGCGTAAAAGCCGTACGGCCGGAAGAGCTGCGTGACCCGATCGGTGCAGAGATTATTTTGGGAAACACCTACCACCTCTATCTGCGTCCGGGTACGGATCTCCTGCACAAAGCGGGAGGACTGCATCGCTTTACCGGCTGGGACAGAGCCATGCTCACCGACAGTGGAGGCTTTCAGGTGTACTCCCTGGCCGGTCGAAGAAAGATCACCGAAAAGGGGGTAACCTTCCGTTCCCACATCGATGGCTCTTCGCACATTTTCACACCGGAAAACGTCGTGGATACCCAACGACAAATTGGAGCAGACATCCTCATGGCCTTCGACGAGTGTCCGCCCTGGCCCTGTACTTACGAATACGCCAAGGACTCCATGGAAATGACGCATCGCTGGCTACAGCGCTGCCTGCAACGCATGGAAGAAACCCAGCCCCTTTACGGCTATACCCAATGGCTTTTCCCCATTGTACAAGGAAGTACTTTCCCTGATTTGAGAAAGCAATCGGCAGAGGTCATAGCCGAGGCAGCTGCCGAGGGCAATGCCATAGGCGGCTTGTCCGTAGGGGAACCTGCCGAAGAAATGTATGCCATGACCGACTTGGTGTGCGGCATCCTGCCTGCCGACAAGCCTCGTTACCTCATGGGCGTAGGCACGCCGGCCAACATCCTGGAGAGCATCGCCCTGGGCGTGGACATGTTCGACTGCGTTATGCCCACCCGCAATGCGCGACACGGCATGCTCTACACCTCAGAGGGCATCATCAACATCAAAAACCTGAAGTGGAAGGAAGACTTCAGTCCCATAGACGCCCATTCTCCCGCTACCCAAAGCCGACAAACTTCCAAAGCATACCTGAGGCACCTTTTTCTCACTAAAGAAATTCTGGCCCTGCAAATTGCCAGCTTACACAACCTGGCTTTCTACCTCGAATTGGTGCGAGAGGCAAGACGTCAAATCCTACAAGGAACGTTTTCCTCTTGGAAGGACCAAATGCTGCCACGCGTTTCGCAAAGACTGTAAAGGCTTATGCTCAAAATCATAGACCGCTACATCATCAAAAAATATCTGCTGACTTTCGCCTTCGTTACGCTGGCCTTCAGCCTCATCACCCTGGTGGTGGACTTTACCGAGAAAGTCGAAGAACTCATTGCTTCGGAGCTACCCGTCAAAGACATCATCTTGCAATATTCCCTGCCTTTCATTGTCTGGATCAACCCCTTACTCTTTCACCTTTATGCCCTCATCACGGTAATCTTTTTCACCTCACGCATGGCATATAATTCCGAAATCATCGCCATGTTGAGCGCCGGCATTTCTTTCAGGCGTCTGGCCCGACCCTACCTCATTAGTGCAGGTCTTTTGTCTTTGCTTCTCTATGTGGGGAACCACTACCTCATCCCCCTGGCCAATCGCTCACGCATCAACTTCGAGCACACCTATATCTGGAAATATAGCGATAAGGGAAAAACAAAAAACGTAAATCTCTTCCTCTCACCCAATCAAAAAGTTTTCGTACGCTATTTCCGCAAAAGAGACAGTACGGCCCTTGACCTACGCATAGAGGAAATTCGCGACAACCAAATCACGTCCATTCTGAAGGCCAAATCCGCTGAATGGATAGGCCCGCCCAAGCGCTGGCGCCTCAAAAACTACGAAATACACACTTTTGAAGGAGACAAAGAGAGCATCTTTATCGAGCGAAAAGAGCCTCTGGACACAGCTCTTGGTTTGCGCATGACTGACTTCATCTACTACCAAAACCAAAAGGAGACCATGACCAGCCCTGAGATACGGGCCTTTATCCCTCGCGAGCATCAACGCGGGCTCATCAACACCACCCCTTACGAAATAGAGTTGTTGCGCCGCACGGCAGACCCCGTGGCCTTGCTCATTTTGACCATCATCGGCATGTCCCTGGCTTCCCGAAAAGTACGCGGAGGGATGGGCTTACACTTGGCTTTGGGCATGGCGTTGGGCGCTATCTTTATTTTTCTCTCCCGCTTTTCCACTACCTTTGCTGCCAGCGAATACATGCCGGCCTGGTTGGGCATTTGGCTGCCCAACATTTTTTTCGGCCTAATCGCGCTACTGCTCTTTTCCAAAGCCCAAAAGTAAATTCCGTGGGAAAACCCCTTTATTCCGATTTTTTCACAAAAGAACTGTTGCTGTGGTATGATCAGGGAAATGCCCGCAATTTGCCTTGGAAGGAAAGCAAAGACCCCTATCAGATTTGGTTGTCGGAAATCATTTTACAACAGACCCGAGTCGAACAGGGAATGTCGTATTTTTTGCGCTTTCGCGAAACCTGGCCCAGCTTAGAGCATTTGGCGAAAGCCACAGAAGATGAAGTTTTGAAAGCTTGGCAAGGCCTGGGCTATTACAGTCGAGCTAGGCGGTTACTGGCTTGCGCCAAACGGGTTCAGCAGGAGTATGGAGGGAAATTGCCGGCAGATTACGATGCCCTGCTCAAACTACCCGGCATTGGCCCGTACACCGCTGCTGCCATCGCCTCTTTTGCCTTTGACCTGGCCATTCCCGCCATAGACGGCAATGCCCATCGCTTGTTTGCTCGTTTCTTCGGCATAGAAATAGACCCCTTGAGCAGCTTGGGAAAGCGCGCCTTTCGGCAAATGGGAGAGCGGCTCATAGCTCGAAACCGGCCTGCAGATTTCAACCAGGCCGTCATGGATTTTGCTTCAGCTGTCTGTCGGCCTAAAAACCCCCTTTGCGAAGACTGCCCCCTACGCCCCGGCTGTCGGGCATTTGCCGAAAGGCGTGTACAAGAACTCCCCATCAAACCGGCTGCCAAAACCAAAGAAAAGCGCTTTTTCTACTACCTGGCTTTACATTTGCCGAAAGGCCAAACCTGTATCCGACGCCGCCCGGCCGGCGACATCTGGCAAGGACTGTGGGAATTTCCACTTATCGAATTGCCTCATAAAATTGCAAACCCCCTCTCGCAAATTCGGAAAAAGACCGCTAAAGAGTGGGGATTACCCCAAGGCATAAACTGGCGTATGCGAGGCCCCTTTAAACATGTGTTGACCCACAGAGAACTGCACCTCACCTTCCTGGAAGGCAGGCTCGATGAGGTGCCTCAGCCCCTGAAAAAAAATTTTCGGCTGGTCAATCGCAAAAACTTACCTACCTTTGCATGGCCAAAGCCTTTAGTCCACTGGGCGGAAAAAATCGCTGAAATGTAAAAAAAACCACAAAAGACTTATATTTATAGCAGCAAAGCAACGCATACCGGCCTTAATAACTGCTTAAACCAGATATCAAGACACAACCTCATGATCAACAAAGTTATTCTCATTGGCAATTTGGGCGCAGACCCCGAAGTGCGCACCTTAGAAAGCGGTGTCAAGGTAGCCCAGCTTCGCATGGCAACCAACGAAGCCTACAAGGACAATGAAGGGAATTGGCAAGACCGCACCGAATGGCATACTGTAGTGCTGTGGCGCTATCTGGCCGAGCGGGCCGAACAACGCCTCAAAAAAGGTATGCTGGTGTATGTAGAAGGCAAACTCAGCACCCGAAAGTGGCAAGATCAAGAGGGCAAAGACCGCTATCGCACCGAAGTCGTGGCCAACAGTCTTCGCATCCTCAATGCCCGTGGCTTGCTGGGAGAAAGCCCCGGAAGCTTTCCTTCGGAAGCAGATGCGCCTCCACCTCGGCCCTTTGAAAGCAATCCACCCACAGCTGGAGACTCTCCGACAACCGCAGATAGCGAAAACGATGATCTGCCGTTTTGATTGTTAAACCAATACCTTTCCATTTTGGAACCCGACCTCCCTTGTAGTTGCTTGTCGTTTATTTTCTTGAGCGCCTCACCCCTTGCGGTAGCTTTCAACCTTATAGCTATTGCCATTTTGCTTCTGCTCTCCGGGCTTATTTCAGGCTCCGAAGTGGCTTTCTTTTCACTCAAAGCCCACGACTACAAAAAGCTGGAAAAAGAAAACAGCCCGGCAGCCCGTCGCATTCTCGCTTTCTCCAAGCGCCCGCGCACCTTGCTGGCTACCATTCTCATCAGCAACAATTTCATCAACATAGCCATCGTCCTCATCTCCGATCGACTGGTCAACAACCTGCTCAGTGAAGAAACTTTTGACCGCTGGGGCCATGCCTTGCAAAAACAGCTGAGCTTCCTTAACCTGACCGCTGCCGAGCTAGCTCGCTCTACCAGCTTTTTGCTCACTGTTGTTTTGGTAACCTTTTTGTTGGTGCTCTTTGGCGAAGTAGCTCCGAAAATCTATGCCAACATGAACCGCCTGTCGTTTGCCCTTCGCATGTCAGGACCTCTGAGCTTCTTGATGAAACTCTTCGCTCCGCTCAGCAAACTCTTGGTCAACGGCACAGGACTGATCGAAAAGCGCCTCAAAAACAAATATTTTTCAAGAGAACCCGTTGCCAGCAAAGAGGATATCAACAAAGCCATTACGCTGGCCGTCCATGCCGATAAAGACATCTCCCCGGAAATGGATATCCTCAAGCGCATCACCACCTTCTCCGAAGTGCCCGTCCGGCGTATCATGCGCTCTCGCATGGATATCGTCGCCATTGAAAAAAACGCCGACTTTGAAACCCTGCTGGAAACCATTCGAAATTCGGGCTATTCCCGCCTGCCAGTTTACGAAGAAGACTTGGATCACATCACAGGACTCATCTACGCAAAAGACTTGTTGGGTAGCCTGCACAAAGGTGCTAAATTCAAATGGCAAAGACTGATCAAAACCGGCCAGGACAACCCCATCATCGTACCCGAAACAAAAAAAATCAATGACATGTTAAGGGTTTTCCAAAGCAAACACAAGCACCTGGCTATTGTCGTCAATGAATATGGAGGCACCATCGGCTTAGTAACGCTGGAAGACATACTGGAAGAAATTGTCGGGGAAATACGAGATGAATTTGACAAGAAAGAAAAACCTCACTTTGAAAAGAAAGGCCCTTGTACGTACATCTTTGAGGCCAAAACTCCTTTGCACGACTTCTTCCGCGAACTAAAAATTAACGAAAGCAACTTTGACAAACGAGCCGAAGATGTAGAAACCCTGGCAGGCCTGGTATTGGAGATTGCCGGAGAGTTCCCTCAGAAAGGACAGGACATCCTAACCGAAGATCAAAAATACATCTTTACTGTTACCGATCGGGATGAACGTCGCATTAAAAAGGTCAAAGTAGTCATCAACAACCCAGCCGGAGATTCATCCGCCGAAGCCGAAAACAATATGCCATGCGATACGCCCTGATGCTAACAGCCCTTTTCCTCTTGGGCAGCTGTAGCGAAGAAAATGTCTATACGCCTAAACCCCGCTCCTACCCCAAAGTAAACTATCCGGAACGCGGAAAATACCTGCTCTTCGACGAAGACTATTGCCACTTTACTTTTGAGTATCCGGCTTACGCCAACATAGAGCAAGACAGTTCCTTCTTCGACGAGCTACCTCCGGACCCCTGCTGGTTCAATCTCTCCGTCCCACAATTAAATGCCAGCCTCTATTGCAGCTATCTGCCCGTAGGCCGCTACAAATCCTTTGACCAACTGCGCGACGATGCCTTCAAGATGGCCGACTGGCACATCCGCAAAGCCAGCTACATAGACGAGCAGGTCATCCGCAACGAGCATGGCGTCGAAGGCATTTCCTTTGAATTTGAAGGCCCTACGGCCACGCCTTTCCAGTTTTACCTGACCGATACGGCACGCACGCATTTTTTCAGGGGTAGCCTGTACTTCAACTCCGAAGTAAATACCGACTCCCTGGCTCCGGTGTATCACTTCCTGAAAAAAGATATAGACCGCTTGATTGAAACGTTTCGGTGGAAGTAGAGCAGCCTTTGTATCCCAAGGCTTTCCACTGAATGTTACCCGCCTCCAACCTCAAACCACCTTTTTAGAAAACGAGTGGAACCTAAAAAAATGCCGAACAAAGCTTTCCTCATTATTCTCGACGGCTGGGGTTTGGGCCCCAAGCCGGAAGCCGACGCCATCAAACAGGCCCACACACCCTTTTTTGACAGCCTGATGGCCGAGCAACCCAACAGTACTCTGACGACCTTCGGGGAGGCCGTGGGTTTGCCGAAAGGCCAAACGGGAAATTCCGAAGTAGGGCATCTCAACATCGGGGCCGGTCGCATCGTCTATCAGGAACTGACCCGCATAGACAAGGCCATTCACAACGGCAGCCTGGAAAAAAATCCCCTGCTGCAGCAAGCTTTTCGCCTGGCCAAAGAAAAGGGAAAAAACCTGCACTTCATGGGCTTGGTCTCCGACGGAGGGGTTCACTCCCACATCAACCACTTACTGGCTCTCTGCGACATGGCTACCCGGGCCGGGGTAAAAAAAATCTACCTCCACGCTTTTACCGATGGACGCGATGTAGATCCAACCACAAGTGCAAAATACCTGCACCAATGGACAGCGCACTGCCGGAATAAAGCCCAACTGGCCACTGTCATCGGGCGGTATTACGCCATGGATCGCGACAAACGCTGGAAGCGCACCAAAATGGCGTACGATGCCTTGGTTCATGGTGTCGGAACGCCCGTTGAACTTTCTCAGCTCGAAAGCCGCATCAAAGAAAAATACAAGCAAGGCGAAACCGATGAATTCATCAAACCCCTAATACTCACCGATGAAGCAGGTAAACCCCTGCCCCGCATCCAGCCCGGCGATGTAGTCATCAATTTCAACTTTCGCACCGATCGACCCCGCCAAATCACGGAAATGCTGACTCAGCGAGACATGCCCGAATTCAATACCAAAAAACTGCCGCTTTACTACCTGAGCATGACGCGCTATGAAGAATCCTTCCGGGACATCCACGTCCTCTTTGAAAAGGAAAACCTGAAAAACACCATCGGAGAGTGGATCTCGCAAGCAGGCCTGAGCCAATTACGCATAGCCGAAACCGAAAAATACGCCCACGTTACTTACTTCTTTTCCGGAGGCAGAGAAGAACCTTTCCCCGGAGAAAATCGCATCCTCATCCCCTCCCCCCGAGATGTTCCCACTTACGATTTAAAACCGGAAATGAGCGCTCCCCAGGTAACAAAAGCCGCTATTGATTACATCGAACAGCACAAACCCGACTTTATCGTCCTCAACTATGCCAACACGGACATGGTCGGCCATACCGGAGTTTTTTCGGCAGCCATGAAGGCCGCCGAAACCGTGGACGAATGCCTCCGCCAACTGGTAACTACCGCTCGTCAATACGAGTATGAAATACTCATCATCGCCGATCACGGTAATTCCGATTACATGATCAACGAAGACGGCAGCCCAAACACAGCTCACACAAAAAATCCGGTACCCTGCATCTATCTGGGAAAAAGAGAACGGCAAGTAGCCCTACACACGGGCACCTTAGCCGATGTAGCACCTACGCTACTCGAACTGATGGAACTAAAGCCACCACACATAGAGCAAGACCCGGGTCACAGCCTGCTTACCAAAGCAAACCCATAAACGCCTTTAATATGCCTTCGCAAAGAGCACCCTTCTCGCAGAGGGCTTACCGGTGAGCACACAGGCTCCTTCTTCTTCCTCGGCATCCAGAGGAATACAACGTATGCTGGCTTTGGTCAGCTCGGCAATGCGAACTTCCGTTTCCGTAGTACCGTCCCAATGAGCGAGAAGGAAGCCCCCTTTGTCCTCGAGAACCTCTTTAAAGGTGCCAAAATCATCTACGCGAGTAGTGTGCTCTTCGCGGAACTTCAAAGCGCGCTGATAAAGGTTTTTCTGAATCTCTTCCAACAAGTTTTCGACATAACCTGTCAGGCCGTTAAGAGAAACAGAGGTTTTCTCAAAAGTGTCTCGGCGTGCTATCTCCACCTCCTTCTTTTCCAGGTCGCGCAAACCAATGCCGATGCGCACGGGGATGCCTTCCAATTCGTGCTGAGCAAATTTAAAGCCCGTGCGTTTGGTGTCGTCATCGTCGTACTTGACACCTATACCTCGCTTTTTCAACTCAGCCATGATGCGATGAGCCACTTCGGCAATCTCCGGAAGGGGTTTGGGAATGGGTACGATAACCACCTGTGTGCGAGCCAGGCGCGGAGGCAAAACCAGACCGTGATCGTCAGAATGCGTCATGATCAAACCACCCACCAAACGCGTGGATACCCCCCAGGAAGTAGCCCAAACATACTCTTCTTTGTTCTCCTTGTTGAGAAATTTGACATCAAAAGCTTTCGCAAAATTTTGCCCGAGGAAGTGCGAAGTACCTGCCTGTAGCGCTTTGCCGTCTTGCATTAAAGCCTCTATGGTGTACGTTTCTTCGGCACCGGCAAAGCGTTCGTGAGCTGTCTTTACCCCCCTGACAACGGG
Organism: Saprospiraceae bacterium; assembly: GCA_026989035.1. Taxonomy (GTDB): domain Bacteria; phylum Bacteroidota; class Bacteroidia; order Chitinophagales; family Saprospiraceae; genus WGBN01. The sequence continues at coordinate 14,831 of JALSKB010000128.1, forward strand.
CATGGCCATAAACTCCTCGGCAAAAGTGGCATAGACCTGCTGCATGCGCAGGGCCTCCTGCTCAGCTTCCTCACGGGTAGCATGTGCCGTATGACCTTCCTGCCAGAGAAACTCAGCCGTACGCAAAAACAGGCGGGTGCGCATTTCCCAACGCACCACATTGGCCCACTGGTTGATCAGCAAAGGCAAATCGCGATAAGACTGCACCCAATCTCGGTAGGTGTCCCAAATGATGGTTTCGGAGGTAGGGCGTACGATCAACTCCTCCTCCAGGCGCGCCTCGGGATCCACCTCAATCCCACTGCCATCGGCCTTATTGCGCAAGCGATAGTGCGTTACTACGGCACACTCCTTAGCAAAACCTTCTACGTGATCGGCCTCCCTACTGAAAAAAGACTTGGGAATGAAAAGCGGAAAGTAGGCATTGACGTGCCCCGTCTCCTTAAACATGCGGTCCAGCTCCTCCCGCATGCGCTCCCAAATGGCATACCCATTCGGCTTGATGACCATACAGCCACGTACGGCCGAATGATCCGCCAAACCGGCTTTTTTCACCACATCCAAATACCACTTGGCGTAGTCCTCCGAACGCGCAGTAATCTCCTTTTTAACTTTTGCCATGCTGCTGTCGTTTTACTTAGGGATCCTCAAAACAGCTCTCTTTTTGAAGCTTTACCCCTTTTAGCGCAAGCTTAGGAAAAATTTAACAGCCCAAGCATGCAACTTTAAGTGCATTTTAACATCAAAGGAAGCACAAAAGTAGTAATTTCGGGTTGTAATAACAGGGAGCCTTGATCAAACTTCGATAAATCGCAGGACCATGAAAAAAAATTTCTTGCTCGCAACACTTTTTCTCCTTTGCCTTTCGGCAAATGTAGGCCTGGCTCAGGAGTATGATGACCTCTACTACAATCCGGCAACGGACGGAGGCTCCATCATCATAAACAGCAACGGAGACACCTACATCAACAACTATTATGGCGATAACGAAGAGGGACAGGCTTACGGCGATTACGACGACGCGGAATACGAATACGCCGACGATTACTACGACTACTACTACACCTCTCGCATTCGCCGTTTCCACAGACCTTATTATGGCTTCAGCTATTTCGACCCCTGTTATGTAGATGCTTATTACTACGACCCCTTTGTCTTCTCTCCGGGAGTTACCATCATGATTTACGACGATTATTGGTCTTATCGCTCCTGGCGCCGCTGGCAGAGATGGCACCGCCCCTGGTATCACAACTACTGGAACACTTGGGGGCCGGGATGGTACACCAGCTATAACTACTACTATTTCGGGTATTCCACTCACCACTATGCTGGTTGGGGCAACTATTGGGATCCGTACTACTACAGCGGTTCCTCCTGGTACTGCCCGCCAAGCTGGGGCAACGGCAACACCTATGTAACAGTCAACAACAACA
>JALSKB010000129.1 GCA_026989035.1 Saprospiraceae bacterium
CAACCGGAAACGCTGTTGGTCACCTGATAAGTTCCCTGATCAGTGCCATTCAAATTGATGGCTCCGGTTTGCGGGTCCAGGTTTAAGGTCGGACCACCGGATACTACAGTATAGGTATAGAGGCCGTCTGTTCCCGTGGTATGGCTCAACACCGGATTGGCGCCATTGGGACAATATTCAGCTGCATCATAGCTAAATTCTGCATCCGGCTCTTGCAAGACAGTAATGGATACTTCATCCGAAGCATCTGCACAGGGAGCCGTGCCCGGCACGGTCCAAGTCAGTGTAACCGTTGTACCCACTTCCGAAGCATCCGGAGTATAGGTAGCATTGGCCAAATTCACATCGCTAAAAGTACCTGCTCCTCCCGACCAAAAACCACCTGGTGCAGCCGAAGCATTCAAGCTGACCGGAGAAGCTCCGCAACTAACGACACTAAAACCGGCAAAGGCAGAAGGCGCAGCCTGAATGGTAATCGTCTGCGTACAAGTATAAGTCGTCCCACCACCGCCACCGCAACTGTAGGAACCCAAAGGCCAAGGCGTAGCAGCCGTAGCATTGCTGGTCTCTCCATCCAAAGCATTGGGGCCGCTGAAAGTCCAATTGGCCAGGACAAAAGTAGAGCCATCAGGGCCTGTATTGTTTACGCGATATGCCCAGCCGTCCAGATACTCCCAAGGTTGGCCGGTGCCATCTACATTGATATCTCCAAACACATCAACCACCGTGCCATTAAAAAACAGCTCAATAGCATCATCTCCGTTGATGGCAGCAGCAGAAGAGGTGTAATCCGGAGCAAATCCAAAGAAGGCCGTAAAATTGGTGGTTTCCGTAGCCACGTAGATGTAATCCCCCGCCGTTGCCGATACAGCCGGGAAGGTAAACTCCTGTCCGTCCGAACCACCTCCATTATTCGCCGAGCCAAAGCCATAGAGGCTCAAATCCGGAATGTCATTGATGACGTAAAACTCAATGGCCTTAGGCGTACCACCACTTAAAGGCCCGTCCAAAACACCGGTAATCACCATGTCGTTGGCCACTCCCGGGCAACCGCTTCCTCCTGTCGTTACCGTATTGGTTATCTCATAAGTACCGGGATCACTGGCGGAAACATCGACAGCACCCGTTGTACTGTTCAAGGCCAAATTCGGACCACCGGCAGTTGCCACATAAGTGTAAGTTCCGTCTGTACCGGTCGTGTGGCTCAAAAGGGGGTCCGCCCCGTTCTGGCAATAATCTGTAGCATCATAAGCAAACTCCGCCTCCGGATCACAACCTGCGACGATGGCATCAAAAGTCAAAGACCAACTGTTCAACGTACCGGTATCTCCTCCCGTATCATCCGTAATGCGCAAAGTCCAGGTACCGTTTACGTCCACTCCTGCAAAAGCCGCGGCAAAAGTGCCACCCTCAGGTTGAAAAGTGCCCGTAAAAGGCGCCGAGGCCGCTGTGATATCTGCTCCCCCGTCTTGAAAAACTGTATTAGTGTAGTTGTCTCCACTACCGCCGTTATCCGTGCTGAGTTCCAATTGCGTTGTACCATCCGGAGCAATGAGAAAGATGTCCAGATCCGAATCCCAAGAATGGGTAATGTCCAAAGTCAGGTTGTTGATAGAAAAGTTCGTTCCAACAGTTCCCGTCAATGGCACATTTACCGTGAAGTCGGTAGTGGAAACATCGACAATAGGCCCCGTCGTGCCGCTGTACGTCTGTCCATTTGCCGAAAGGCTCCAAAGCCCCAGGAGCAAAAAAGCCGTGAATTTGAATAGTTGTGTACAAGTTCTTTTTTTCATGAGATCGATATAACTGGTTTGTGAAACAGTTATCCTTAACAAAGATTTCTTGAAAGGCAACTTACTCCATTTGCCGAAAGGCAAACAACAGGGAAGCCTGCCATCCAAAAGCCCTGCCGGGCTCAAACAGTTTAAATCGGTTTCGGGAAGTAATTCAGAGAAAGGTCGGTTTGTTCATGGGACCGCGGTTCTCCGACGCTCCAAAGGTAAGATGTTTTTTTGTTACGGGGCAAATTTTTCAAAAAAAACGGCTTTTCGTCAAGCGAAAAGCCGGTATGTCATGCTCCCTTCTGCAATGAGATTATAATTTGCCAACAGCAAGTGTAATTTGTTCCAGAAACCGCATGACGGGGCAAAAATAAGACATTATTTTATTTCACCAAACTTTAATGTATAAAATCACCCTGTCAATTTTAACTATCTTTGCCTTTCCATGATAGATTACACAGCCTATCAGCGCTATACACGCCACCTGGCCTTGCCCGATTTTGGCCCCGAAGAGCAAGATAAACTCAGGAAGAGCAAGGTGCTCGTTGTCGGGGCCGGCGGTTTGGGCACGCCTTTACTCCTCTACCTGACGGCAGCGGGTGTGGGGCACATCGGCATCATAGACCCTGACAAAGTAGAGCTCAGCAACCTCCAACGCCAGGTGCTCTACACGGAAAAAGATCTCGGACAAAACAAGGCTCAGTCGGCTGCCCAAAGACTTCGGGCCTTAAACTCCGAAGTACACATTCAGGCTTATCCCTTTCGCCTTTCGGCAAATAATGCTCTGGAACTCATAGCGCAATACGATTGCGTAGCCGACGGTAGTGACAATTTTCCCACCCGTTATTTGGTCAACGATGCCTGTTGCTTGTGCGAAAAACCCAATGTCTATGCCTCTGTTTTTCGGTATGAAGGCCAGGTTTCCGTCTTCAACCGTTTGCGAACCGACGGCAGCAGAGGCCCCAACTATCGCGACCTCTACCCCACGCCCCCTCCACCCGAAAGTGTGCCCAACTGTGCTGAAGCCGGTGTACTGGGCAGCCTTACCGGCATCATAGGCAGCATTCAGGCCAATGAGGTCATCAAGCTCATCACCGGCCTGGGTGAACCTCTGGATGCCCGCCTGTTGCTCCTGGATAGCCGCAACATGCACACCCAAATCCTTCAATTGCCCCGAACGAGCCGAGTTGGCATCAAGCAGCTACAAGAGCACTACTCCGGTTCTTGTGAGCGGCCTGTTCCGGAAATCAGCCCCGGGGAGCTTGTCCAATGGATAGAGCAAGAGCGTCCCTTCAAGCTACTCGACGTGCGCACAGAGCGCGAACGCTCAAGTGCGCACATCGGAGGTTTACATATCCCTCTAAATCAGCTGCACCACCAACTACAAGAACTTCAGACCGATTGCACTTGGGTTATTTACTGCCACAGCGGACAACGCAGTGCCACAGCCACCCAGTGGATGTTGGAAAACGGCTTTGCCTCGGTCTTCAACCTCAAAGGCGGCATACTCAAAGCACAAAACTTCTTCAAAATCAAACACTCATGACAAACTCCCTCCTGTTAGCGCAATCCGACAAACAAGTAAGCTCTCTGTTTTTTCTACTGCCGCTTTTGTTGTCGGGCTTGTTTTTCTTCTCCTCTTGCCACGGCCCTTCTGCAGAAAGCGAACAAGAAAAACAACACCCTTACACCAATCATCTCATTCACGAAAACAGTCCTTATCTGCTGCAACACGCCCACAATCCGGTCAATTGGTACCCCTGGGGTGAAGAAGCGCTGAAAAAAGCCAAAGAGGAAAACAAGCTGCTCATCATCAGCATCGGCTATGCAGCCTGTCACTGGTGCCACGTCATGGAGGAGGAATCCTTTGCAGACACCACTGTAGCCAGCATGATGAACGAAAACTTTGTAGCCATCAAGGTCGATCGCGAAGAGCGTCCCGATGTGGACGATGTCTATATGACGGCCTGCCAACTCAGCAGTGAAGGAGGCTGTGGATGGCCTCTGAACGCCTTCGCTCTACCCGACGGGCGACCCGTCTGGGCGGGAACGTATTTCCCCAAAGATAAATGGATGCAAATCTTGGAATACTTCGCTAAAGAATATCGGGACAATCCGCAAAAAATGGAAGAGTTTGCTCAACAACTCACCGACCACATTCGACAAACAGACCAACTCCCCGTCCTGGAAAAGCACAACGAAATTCAAGCTGAAGACCTGGCAAGCATTGCCGAAAAATTCATGCAAAACATGGACCCTTTGTACGGTGGCACAAAGAGCAGCGGCAACAAGTTTCCCATGCCCAACAAGTACGAATTCTTACTCCGCTATCACGCCCTTTCGGGAAACGAACAAGCGCTACAGCTCAGCCTCACCACGCTCGAACAAATGCGCCTTGGAGGTATCTATGACCAAATCGGTGGCGGCTTCGCCCGTTACTCCACCGACCCCCGTTGGCATGTACCGCATTTTGAAAAAATGTTGTATGACAACGGCCAGCTCGTCAGCCTTTACGCCAAAGCTTATCAGCTCACCGGCCAAGAAAAATGGAGCCAACTGATTCGACAAACCCTGCAATTTGTCGAACGAGAGTTGAGCGCTCCCGAAGGAGGGTTCTACTCTTCTTTGGACGCCGACAGCGAAGGCGAAGAAGGCAAGTTTTACGTCTGGACTCAGGCTGAAATAGACAGCCTCATCACTGATCCGAAACTCCGCCAACTCTTTTGCGCATACTACGACATCAGCCCAAAAGGCAACTGGGAACACGGCAAAAACGTCCTCGACCCCGTAGAAAGCGAAGAGGCTTTCGCCAAACGACATAACATGAGTACCGAAGACTGGCTACAGCATTTGGCGAAAGCCAAAGAAATTCTTTTCCAAGCTCGAAGTCAACGCATTCGCCCCCATCTGGACGACAAAATACTCACGGCCTGGAATGCTCTCATGCTGCAGGGATACATCGATGCTTTTAAAGCTCTGGGAGATGAAAATTACAGAAAAATAGCTGTAAAAAATGCTCGCTTCCTCGCTGAAAACATGTTACAAAAAGACGGCAGTCTGCTACGCAACTACAAAGACGGCAAGGCCAAAATCCACGCCTTCCTGGACGATTACGCGCTTTTGGCCCAAGCCTTGATGAGCCTGTACGAAATCACCTTTGATGAACAATGGCTTTACACGGCCAAAGGCTTGATCGATTATGCCGAAGAGCACTTTACCGACCCCAACAGCCCGTTACATTACTACACCTCGGATAACAGCCAAAGCCTGATTGCCCGCAAAAAGGAAATCACTGACAATGTCATCCCAAGCTCCAACTCCATACTTGCAAGAGCTTTGAACCGCCTCAACGAATTCCTCTACCTGCCTGAATTGGGACGAGAAAGCCATGAGATGCTACAAGCCGTATGGCCTCAAATTCAAACTGCTGAACAGCCGAATTTTTATGCCAACTGGCTACAAGCAGCCCTCGAACACGTCTGGAAACCCTATGAAGTGGCCATCGTCGGCCCTAAGGCAGAGGAAATAGCCCTGGAGCTGCAACGTCGCTTTCTTCCTTCTGCTGTTGTCCTTGCCGGCACCACGGAAGGTAATTTGGAGCTGCTCAAAGACCGCCTGCAAGAAGGCGAAACCATGATCTATGTCTGTCAAAACAACATCTGTAAATTACCGGTAACCGAGCTGGACAAAGCCTTGCAACTCATGGACTACTGAAATAAGTGAAGTGGTTTGAGAGACAACAGCTCTCAAATCACTTCGTTTCCACTTCCAACATATATTCACCCCGAAAGACTTTTTGAACCGGCCCGACTAAAGCTATTTGACGAAAACCCTCTGAAGCCGTGTAGTTGAAATGTACTTCCAACACGCCTCCGGGAGTAGAAACCTCTACCCTGTGGCGGCCTTCCATTCCCCCCTTTTTCAGCCAGTAGGCCAATACTGAAGCCGTAACTCCGGTTCCACAAGAGTAGGTCTCCGCTTCTACCCCCCGCTCATAAGTCCGAACGCGTAGCCTCTTTTCTTCCGGCAAAAACTTCACAAAATTCACATTTACTCCATTTTTGAGATAAGGGTCGGCATAGCGAATAGCTCGCCCTCGTTCAAGTACGTCCACAGCATTCGGATCGTCCACGAAGCAGACGTGATGAGGGGAACCCGTATCCAGGAAGTATTGCTGTTCACCCAAGGAACGACAAACAGAGACATCAGCCATTTCCAATGCAATGCGCCCGTCTTTGAGTATTTCCGCCTGATGTAAACCATCGGAAGCCGTAAAACGACAATGCTTGCCCGTAAAGATGCTTAGCCATTTGGCGAAAGCCACTACACAACGGCCGCCGTTACCACACATACTGCTCGGACGGCCATCCGCATTGTAGTAGCGCATGTGGAAGTCAGCCTCTTCGCTGGTTTCCAAGAACATAAGACCATCAGCCCCCACACCAAAGCAGCGTTCACACAAATGTTTGATAAGTTCGTAATCCTGAGGATCCACCCAAGAGCCATCTCGGGCATCAAGCAAAATGAAGTCATTACCCGTGCCGTGATACTTGAAAAACACCTTTTCACGGCCCTTCTCAGAGTTCATCTTGTAAAGCCTTTAATTCTTTCCACTTAGCCTCTGCCGCCAGACGGGCCTGCTGAGGCCAGGAATCCGGTTTGTGCAGGGTAAAACGCTTTCCTGCAGAGGCCAAAATTTTCCTCAAATTGTCAACGCTTTGCTCAGCCAGTTGCTTCCAGGTCTTAATACCTGCCTTGTTCAACACTTCTTCGATTTTCGGCCCAATGCCTTCAATCAACTTCAAATCATCTATTGATGTTCGGGAAGCCCCCTTAGCGCTTTTCTTTTTCTTCTTCTTCTTTTCCTTACCCGCTTTTGTTTTCATGAGGGCGGCAGCCTGCTCGACCCAACGGTCTTTTTTAATGCGCCCGGGAATGAAGCGTATGGCTTTGGTCAGCAGGTCGATGGCTTTGTCATCCAAAGCAGCTATTTGCTCGAAAGTGCACAGCCCCAACGCATGGAGCTGATCTTCGATAAAAGGGCCTATGCCTTCAATACGAGTGAGATCATCCTGTCCTTTTGCCTCAGGTAAATGCTCACCAACAGCCCTTTTAATCCAAGCCTTGGCCCGTTCGGTATCGTCTTCAGGCAACAACTCCTTAGCAGAAGGATCGAGCTTTTCCTTCAACAATTCCTCACCATTTCCTTCGGGAACAAAGGTTTCGGTTTCCACGGCTGCAGGCGAAAAGGAAGATTGGTTCTCCGGCAATTTGCTTTCCAATTCACTGAGACGTTGCAAAGCAGCATTTAAGGTGCTTTGCATTTGGGCAATCTGCTCAAGGGCTACTTGTTCTGTAGAGAGTTGAGAAACCAACTGTTTGTTTTCCTCCCGAAGAGCCTCCCGTTGAGCTTCCAGTTCTTGGAGGCGGGCATTTCGATCTTCCACTTGCCGCAGCAAGTCCAACAAGTGTTGCTCCTGATTTTGATGCTGTTTTTGGAGCTCCTTCCATTGAGTTTCCAGTTGAGACAGTTTTTCTTCACAGCCTTTGGCTTCTCCTTCCCAAACAGCAGCCAGCTGTTCTTTGCTTTGTAGGCGTTTTTCCCGTTCTACCAACTGCTGGTCTTTTTCCAGAAGTTGTTCCTCGAGTTTCTGCTTAGAGGCTTCTGCCGTTCTACATAACTGCATGAGATTTTCAGCATGTTTTTTCTCTTTACGCAAAGCCGGCATGACTAAAAAGCGTCCCAGCAGAAAGCCGGCTAAAAAAAGAAAGACGGCACAAAGACCTGCCAAAGGTCCGTATTCTCGAAGAAATTGCTCAAAAAGCTCCATCATATCGTTTATCCTGTCGTGATTATACGCTTGCACAAAGATAATAGCTTAAACCAAACAAACGTCAAAATCACATGAGCAGAAAAAAAGTGTTCCCGGCTGAAATAAAGCCGGGAACGTGCGAAAATAAAAAACGCTCCGAGAAGGCACTAACAATCTCGCCGAAAAGAGGTAGGATAACAATCAAAAGCGGCGAAAAGAAAAATTGTTAGCACTGCAAATATACAACGTTTTTGTAAACGAGCAAGCAAAAAAGGCTTTTTTTTTCAAAGAGAAAATTTCCGGCTTTTTGCTATGCAAAAGTTATTACTTTTGCCTTCAGAGCACTTTCCCATCCTCACTCGACAAAACATGCTGATAATCAAGAAGTTACACATGCCCTGTTTCTTCATAAGACCTAAATTTGCCACCCGATGAACACCTCACTCCGCCTCTTCAAGGGGCTCGTTTTTTTTTCCTTTCTTTTGAATTTTTTCGCCTTTTTGCCTTCTTGCACCTACGAAAAACGCCCTCCGGCAATGCCCAGCATGGCTTGTGACACCCTGATGCCGACTTATGCCAACGAAGTCAAGCCCGTCATTGACATGAATTGTTCGTATGCGGGTTGTCACAGTGCCGGGGCTTCCATAGGAGATTTCACCCACTACTCCAGCATGAAATCGCGCTTGGATGGCGGGCAATTTGAAACCCGGGTGCTCTTCATTAAAGACATGCCTCCACCCTATGCTTCCGGCCCTAAGGAACTCAGTACCGACGAGCTCAATTTGTTGGAATGCTGGCTACAAAACGGTTATCCGGAACAATAAAGGCTGCATAAAACACAATCAAAACGGTCATGAACAAACAACTTTTCCTCATCTACGGTCTTTTTCTGCTTTTGCCATCGATTTCTGCCCAAGAGCTGATTTACAAGACATTTAAAGATACCCGCATCATCAACACCCACTCCATAGAAACTCTAGCCGCCCGAAAATTGGATTTTCGCGTCGTTCACCGCTTTGGCGACATGTTGGGCAGCAATGGCGGTTGGAGCACTTTTTTCGGGTTTGAAAACGCGGCCGACATATCCATTGGTTTCGAATACGGCCTCAATGACAGGCTCATGCTGGGAATTTCCCGGGCGAAAGGTGCCGGAGACCGCAAGCAACTCGTAAACGCCTTGGCCAAATATCGCTTATTACGCCAAATGACGGAGGGCTCCCCTTTTTCCCTGACCCTGATTGGAGGCAGCTCGCTGTCCACCATGCCTAAAGTCGAAGGTTCCAGCGGCATCAATGCCTTCCCGCGCTTTTCGCATCGCTTTGCCTTTTTAGGGCAGGGTTTATTGGCCAGGAAGTTTTCCGAACGATTCACTTTACAGGCTTCCTTAGCTTTCATACACCGCAATCTGGTACGCGATGAAGAAGACAACGACACTTTTGCAGCCGGCTTGGCCGGGCGCTGGCAGTTGAATAAAGTAACGGCCTTGCTTTTTGACTTTCAGCTTCCGCTAAATGGTTATGCCAGTCCCTTTGCCCAGAGCAATATGCAGCATTACCCCTCTTTGGGCTTTGGCCTGGAATTTGACACCGGAGGCCATGTCTTCCAAATCAATTTCACCAACAGTCGAGGTATAGCGGAAACAGATTTTTTGCCCGGCACCATCAGCGACTGGCGAAAAGGACAATTCCGCTTGGGCTTCACCATATCCCGCTTGTTTAATCTGTAAGCCATGAATAAAACCATGAACAAAGCGCTCATTCTCTTTACTGGCCTTACCGCCTTACTTTTTCTCCTGCCGGCCACACAACTCGCTCCCGAGCCAACACCCACGCCAAGCTTACAAGACGATATGCCCTTATCCGACTTGCTCCGGCAATTGGGAGAAGCCCCTGCCATCCATCAAGCTCGAATGGATTTACCCGGCGTCTCTGTAGAACGCGGCAGGGAACTAGCTACCATGGGTTATACTACAAAGCCTTCCGGCAAACGCAGCAAACGCATCAGCCGCTTTTTTGTCTGTACGGCCTGCCACAATCTCGAACGCGAAGATCCTGACTTGAGCCGTTCAGACCCTCAGGCTCGTCTGAAATATACCGCCGAACGCCAAATGCCTTTTCTCCAGGGCACTACCTTCTACGGCTTGGTCAATCGACGCAGTTTCTACAACGACGATTACGAAAAGAAATACGGCGATTTGGTCAAACTCGCTCGACACAACCTGCGGGCTGCTATTCAACTTTGCGCAGTCGAATGCTCCCAAGGGCGCGAATTGGACCCTTGGGAAGTGGAATCTCTGCTGGCCTATTTTTGGACACTGGAATTAAAGGTAAGCGATCTGAACCTTTCAGCTGATGAAAAGGCCATGCTTGAAAAAGCCCTTCAGGGAAAAGCCGATAAATCCAGCGCCCTAAAAATGGTACATCAACACTACCTCTTAGGCTCTCCGGCAAGTTTTGTCAAACCGCCTGAAAACCGCAAAGAGGGTTACGCCATCCAACAAGAAGCCGAACCGGAAAACGGCCGGCTAATTTACCAAAACGGCTGCCTGCACTGTCATCTCAACCAACGCTTTTCCCAGTTTAACCTGGACGAAAACCCCGATTCTTTCCGCTTTCTAAGGAAACATATTTCCCGCTACTCCCGTTATTCCATATACCAGGTCATTCGCTATGGGACTACACCGCTGCCGGGAAAAAAAGCCTACATGCCTCACTATACCCTCGAAAGGATGAGCAACAAGCAAATCGAAGATTTACGGGCCTTCATTGAATGGCAAGCCAGTTTGTAAGGCTAAAAAAGACAACAAAGGCCGAAGCGAACCACCCCACCCGGTGGAGCTCCCTTCGGTCTTTTTCTAACTCCTAAAACTTCAACGATTGAAAACATCAACGGCGGCCTTTAATCAAAACAAAAAAACTCAAACGGACTATTCAAACCCTTTACCACGAGTATATCGTCCCACTTATGAACCGATTCTGGGCCATCATCTGCTTGCTGCTGTCTCATGGGCTCTACCTGGAAGCACAGGAGAAAGACGAAAGCCTGTTGTCCAAACATCACCTGCAAGAACGCGTCTTGCTGATCTTTGCCAGCTCAAAAGATCAAGCCGAACTGCAACAACAATTGAAAAACCTGAATGACTATCCCTCCGACTTGATGCAGCGCAAACTACTCATCTATACCGTCTTTCCCGAAAACGGCATAGCCCCCAGTGGAAAACACCTGCGTGCCGAAGAAGCCCAAAAACTCTACAAGCAATTCATGCCGAACTCAAAAGGCTTTGCCATCATTTTTATCGACCTGGATGGCTTAGAGCAATGGCGAAGCAAACAGCCCGTTTCCGCCCGTGAACTCTTCGAATTCATAGATGCCACGGCTCTGCGACGGGCTGAAATGCTCGACTCTCTCATCGAAAGCCTCGGTGGCAGTTACTAAAGAGCAAAATGTCGCCAACTGGCGCCCCCAAAAAAAAATGCCCTAAAACATCCCCTATCCAAAATTTTATGCTTATCATTGTGGTTCAAAATAAAGGAAAACCAGACAGGGAAAGTATTTTTCAGCCTACTCTAAATCCGTGCTAAAAATGAAGTCACTCAAATTGCTCCTTTTCTTGCTGGCTCTGGGGCTGGGCAGCCTTCAGGCTCAAGACATCCATTTTTCTCAATTTTACCTCTCGCCTTTGAATCTCAATCCGGCGATGACCGGCGTGATGAACTGCAACGTGCGCTTCACGGCCAACTACCGCAATCAATGGGCCAGCGTACTGAAATCTTTCGCTTACAATACTTATTCCGCTTCTTACGACCAACGCCTGCCCGTAGGCCGTGACGACTACTTTGGCATTGGAGCTACCTTCTGGGGAGATAAAGCCGGTGAAGCAGAATTCAAAACCCTGACGGGTAAACTCTCCCTGTCTTACAGCAAAAAAATGGGTGGCTATCGCTCTAAAGCTCACTACTTGGTGGTGGGTGCCGAAGGCGGTATAGCCCAACGCAGCCTGGATTTCCTCAAACTTCGCTGGCCTCTGCAACACGACGGAGAAGGCGGATATGACGGAACGCTGCCCTCCTTCGAAGACGAAGCGCTCTTCGACAACTTCATCTTCGCCGACATGGCCGCAGGTTTACTCTGGTTCTCCGTCTTCGATGAAAACAACAACTTCTACATCGGTGGAGCCTTCTATCACCTCAACCGCGCCAACCAATCCTTCTATGCCAACAACGGCGTAGTCGATGACCTTTATAGCCGCTTCATCGGCCATGCCGGAGGTGAGTTCATGGTGGGTGACCGCGTAGGCCTGGTACCGGGCGTCATCGCCATGTCCCAAGGACCTTCCTTCGAGTTGAATTCCGGCACCAGCCTTAAATTTCTCCTCAGTGGTAATCGCCGCTCCTACCAAGCTTTTCAATTGGGTAGCTGGGCCCGCATCTCTAACCGCCTCCAACAAGGCCTGTTGGTCGATGCCATCATCCTCTCTTCCCGCTTCGACTATGAAAATTTCTCCCTGGGCTTTAGCTACGACATCAACGTTTCCGACCTGAAAGCAGCCAGCAGACGCCACGGAGCTTTCGAATTCGCGCTCTTGTACAAGATCTGCGGCCCGCAGAAACGCAATGTCTATTGCCCCAGGTTTTAAAAACCAAGGCCGGTAGAACAAAAAAACCTTTCAACACCTCTTCTTGTTGAAAGGTTTTTTTTACTTTTGAGCGATGCTTTATGCGTTGCCTCATCTCAACGCAATCCACACATTAACCGATAAAAACGATATCCCATGTTTGGCAACAAACCAGGAAAAGACAACGGAAAGACAAGTGTTATGCCCAGTCCAACCTCCCATGCTCTCAACAGCCTCGTTCAAGACACGCAAGTACAAGGCGACATCCGATCAAAAAGCGACATCCGCATAGACGGAAAACTCCAAGGCAGCCTCCATTGTGAAGCCAAACTCATCATCGGAGCTACCGGCAAAGTCGAAGGCAAAGTCCAATGCAAAAATGCGGTCATCGAGGGAAAATTCGAAGGAGAATTGCAGGTAACAGAACTGCTCACCATGAAAGAAACGGCTAATGTCCAGGGCACCATCAGCTATGGCAAACTGGTCGTCCAACCGGGTGCCGTACTCATCGGCGACATCCACATGGGGAGCAACAAAACTCTTGGCAACGGCCCCAAAGCTATAAAGAAACCTCATGAAGCAACAAGCCAACAAAAAACCACCTGAGAAAAAAAAGCGCTCACCTGTACAACAATATGCGCGCTACTCGGGTATGGCTCTGCAACTGGCTGTTTTAATAGCCCTAGGGGTGTTTATCGGCCAAAAATTGGATGCGTATTTCAAAAACGATACCCCCTATCTTACGGCTTTGCTGGCCATCGCCTTTCTCTTCATCGGCTTTTACCTCAGCCTGAAGGACCTGCTCTTCCCTCCCAAATAAAGACCGCATACCGGTAGTGAAAAACAAAACATTCCTCATCATCCTTGCCCTGCTCTTCACGCTAACAGCCCTGGGGCTTATTGTTGCACAACACATCTGGCCCGTACTCCAAAAATATGCCACCCTGAGCTGGATCGGCCTGGCTTTCTTCACCGCGCTTACCCTAGCTACTTTTTACCTGGGGAAAATGACAGCCCAAAGCCCCAACCTCATGGCCTTCACCAACATGAGCATAGGTCTTATCTTTGGTAAAATGATACTCTCCATGCTCATCGTCTTTGCCTATGCCCAAGAAACAAAACCGCAAGACAAAATTTTCCTCGTACCTTTCTTCTCCATCTACCTGATCTTTACCATCTGCGAAACCTGGATACTCCTAAAACTCTCCTCACCTAAACCCTCCAAGCCGTGAATGTCAAAAACAGCTACAAAATAACGGTCAACCAAAAATTTGAGTGGTTTCTCAAACCGGAAATCATACGAGAACTCGACATTGTCCGGCAAGCTGATGGCTCTTGGCACATCCTCCACCAAAATCTCTCGTACAACCTCAAAGTCCTCCACATAGATCGACAAAACAAAACCATCAAACTTGAACTCAACGGTGAAAGCTTCCACGTTCAAATAGCCGACCCGCTACAACAACTCATCGAAGAAATGGGGCTCAGCTCGCGCCCTCACCACCAAAGCGGCGAAGTCCTGGCACCCATGCCGGGCCTGGTGCTCAATATTTTGGTGAAAGAAGGCGAAACCATAGAAAAAGACCAACCTCTACTCATCCTTGAAGCCATGAAAATGGAAAACATCATCAAAGCAGAAGGTCAGGGAAGCGTAGCCCGCATAGCTGTAGAGAAAGGTCAAGCTGTAAACAAGGGAGAATTGCTCCTCTTCATCGAATAGCTCGTCACAAGCTCAAATCGACACCCCGCTCTTTCAACCACCTCTCGCGCTGACGATAATCGGGCATGGCTCGTTCTACCAAAGCCCAAAAAGCAGCAGAATGGTTGGGCTCCAGCAAATGAGCTAATTCGTGAACGATCACGTAATCCAAGACCTCCAAAGGAGCAAAAAGCAAGCGAGTCGCAAAACTCAAATTCCCCGAAGAAGAACAACTGCCCCACTGCCGCCGGGTATCCCGAATAGAAATCTTCCCGTAAAAAACTTCCGGAAAATGCAAACGCCTCAAGTTTTCTACCCGCTCTGCTAAAGGTGCAAGGCAAGCTCTTCTGAAAAACTTCTCTAACAACGTCCCAACCAACTCATTGCGCTCTGCCTCCGATAGGGATTCATCGCAGATGACCTCCAAAGAGAAGAAATCGGAACCCTCCCTAAAAAACAGCCTCCCTTGTCTTTTCAACTTTCCATCAAGACGCAAACTCAAACGATAAAGCCTGCCCATCACTTCAAATTCCTGCCCGTCTTCATACCGCACGCGCTCCACCTTCTTCCGAAGGCTCTCGCTCTTGCCTAACTGCTCAACATACCACTGCCGCGCCTTTTGCAACTGCTCCACGATCTCTTTCCCCGTCAAATTTGCCGGAAGGCGAACCAACAAATCTCCCGCAGAACCTATGGAAAAGCGAATGTTGTTGCGCTGCTCCAAAGACACTTTTAACCACACTTGCCCGCCTCCGGGTAAAATCAAAGGTTCTTTAAAAGAGGCCAACAACTTGCGCCGACTGTACTGTCTCCGAGAAGCAGGCAACTTTTTGCTTCTCTTTTTCTTGTTTCCCAGCCAAAAAGCCATATCCAATCAGGAAAAACGCCTTTCAAATTCTTGCATCAGCTCAACCAAAAATTTCACGCTCTCTATCGGCATGGCGTTGTATATGGATGCCCGAAAACCTCCCACCGAACGGTGTCCTTTCAGGCCCACACAACCAGCCTCCTCACAAAAAGCCAGAAAATCCTGCTCCAACTCAGGGCGCTCAAGCACAAAAGGGACATTCATCAAAGAGCGATCCTCCCGACGAGCTGTTCCCCTGAATAAAGCGTTGCGGTCAATCTCTTCGTACAGCAATCTGGCTTTCGCCAAATTCCTTCGTTCCATGGCTTCCACCCCACCTTGCTCCTTCACCCAGCGCAGTGTCAGCATACTCACGTAAATCGGGAAAACAGGGGGCGTGTTGAACGCAGACTTCTTGGCTATATGGGTTCGATAATCCAACATCGTCGGCAACTCCCCCAAAGCATGGCGAAGCAAATCCTCCCGCACAATCACCAGCGTAGTGCCTGCCGGCCCCATGTTCTTCTGCGCACCGGCATAGATGAGACCAAAACGAGAGACATCACCCAGAGGCCGGCTGAAAATGTCCGACGACATATCCACCACCAAAGGCACATCTACCTCAGGCCACGCTCTGTACTGTGTCCCGTAAATGGTGTTGTTGCTGGTGATGTGCAAATAGCGATACCCGCTGCCTAAAGTATAATCCTTGGGAATAAAAGTGTAGCCGTCATCTTTCGAAGAAGCCACCACATCAATTTGCCCAAACCGCCTGGCTTCCTTCAAACTTTTGGATGCCCAGGCTCCGGTATCGACATAAGCCGCTTTCTCTCCCGACAACAACAAATTCATTGGCACCATGAAAAATTGTGTGCTGGCACCTCCCGTCAAAAACAAGGGCTGATAGCCTTCCGGCAAATTCAATAAGTCTCGAACCAGTTGATGTGCCTCATCCAGCACCTCGCTAAAAGCCTCACTCCGGTGAGAGATCTCCAAAATGGAAAGCCCGCTGCCGTTAAAATCCCGAACGGCTTCAGCAGCCTCGGCAAAAACCTCCCCCGGCAAAATGGAAGGCCCCGCACTGAAATTGTGTTTCTTCATAACGCCTTTGTACTACACACTAAGCCTCAAAGAGGCTCAAGATAATTAAAATTACAAATATACCCAAACGAAATGGTTTGGAACATTTACAACTTGCAAAGAAGCGAAAATAGGAAGTTTGGGAGGCTCACGCCTCGCAAACCACTTCGCCATGAGTATTAACCGGAACACAACAACCTGATCAACCAAGACCAAACAAACCCTTTCTCTTGCAAGCAGCAAACCGAGCGCAAAGCTAAGAGAATTCACATCAACAAACAAAAGAAGCAAACAACCTAATTGTAACACAGGCTCTCAAATATGCGCCTACTGTTGTGAATAGATTTAGCTATTTCACAGCCCCTTTCAATCAAAGCCTGTGCATGCCCCACGCCCCCGGCCTGGCCCCA
>JALSKB010000130.1 GCA_026989035.1 Saprospiraceae bacterium
CCTCAATCCACAACCCCTTGAACAGCTTTCTGTTGCCGCTGAACAGCTCTTTCATGGTGCTCACCAGCAGCGATTTGCCAAAGCGGCGCGGGCGGGATAGGAAGTAATAACCGGCTCCTTTGCAAAGTTCATAGATGGCTTTGGTCTTATCGACATAGAGATACCCCCCTTCGCGAAGTTTACCAAAATCCTGTATGCCTATCGGCAGTTTCTTCATGTAAGCAAAGATAAGGGAAATCGGGCTAATTGGGTATGGATTCTCACTATACTCATGGCGAAGTGGTTTGGGAGGCGTCAGCCTCCCAAACTCTCTACCTTTTGTCCGTTTGCGCGTCGCAAATGTGTCAAACCATTTCGGTTTGGGTATAGCTGTGGGTATTGACTTGTAGCAGCTCTTTTATCTATCAACCTGTCGAATCTTTGCGTTTCAGTTTAGGGTTGGTTTGATGGCGCAGGGCGTCGCGGCGGGTTTTCTTTTCGAGGTTTTTGAGGAGGGCTTCTTCTAAATTGATGCCGGTTTGGTTTGCAAGGCAGATCAGGACGAAGAGTACATCGGCCATTTCATCGGCCAGTTGGTTTGGTGCCAACACTTCTTCTTCGGGTCGTTTGAAAGATTGCTCGCCATATAGGCGGGCCATGAGGCGGGCCACTTCACCCACTTCTTCGGTGAGGATAGCCGTATTGGTTAGCTCGTCGAAGTAACGTTGTCCTATGGTGTTGATCCAGGTATCTACGGTTTTTTGTGCTTCGCTTAAGGTCATTCTTTTAGCTTTGAATCGATGATGATGGTTACGGGGCCGCTATTGACCAGTTCAACTTCCATGTGGGCACCAAAAACTCCGGTGATTACGCTTAGTTGATGGGTGTTGGTGAGGCATTTGGCGAAAGCCTCATACAGCGGAATGGCCTCCTCAGGTCGGGCTGCCCTAATGTAAGACGGCCGGTTACCTTTGCGGGTGCTGGCCTGTAAGGTAAATTGGCTAACGAGCATCAGCTTACCTCCTACTTCCTGAATGGACTTGTTCATGAGTCCTTTTTCGTCTTCAAAGATGCGCAATTGAGCTACTTTTCGGCAGAGCCATTCCAGTTCTTCAAGGGTGTCGCCCTGTTCTATGCCAAGTAGGACGACCAGGCCTTGCCCCATTTCTCCTCGTAATTTCCCGTCGGCGGTTAAACGCGCACGGCTAGCTCTTTGAACAACTACTCGCATAGGGCAAAGCTAATAATTTTAAAATATGGCAGGCAGCTTTGGCAGAAAGTTTTTTGTTTTTCGTACTTTTGCCGGGCAAAGCCCCCCTTTAAGCGAGTTTCTTAACCAAACTAAAGTCTTATGCTTAAAGATTTTAAAGCCTTTATTATGAAAGGCAATGTGCTGGAATTAGCCGTTGCCGTGATCATCGCCGGAGCTTTCGGCGCCATTGTTACCTCCTTCACCAAGGATATCCTGATGCCACCCATCGGCATGTTGCTCGGCGGGGTCAATTTTGAAGATTTGGCCGTAACACTACAAGCTGCCGAAATGAATGATGCCGGTGAAGTTGTCAAAGAGGCTGTGCTTCTGCGCTATGGCGTTTTTATTCAGCGCATTGTGGATTTTCTGATCATTGCCTTTGCCATTTTTATGCTCATCAAAGCTTATGAGAGAACCCAAAAGAAAGAGGAGGAAGCTCCGGCAGCACCGCCCGAACCTTCAGTTGAAGAAAAACTGCTGACGGAAATTCGGGATTTGCTGAAGAGCAAATAAAGCAAGTTTTGTTACATTTGCCGAAAGGCTCTGATGCCGGGGCCTTTTGGCAAATTTTTTTTCCATGAAGTTACCCTTTTGGTTCGCCCTGCGCTATCTCTTTGGTAAAAAGAGGACCCACGCCATCAACATCATCACTTGGGTAGCTGAATTGGGGCTGGCCGTGGGCACGGCGGCACTTATCTTGGTACTTTCGGTCTTCAATGGCTTTGAAGATCTCATCATGCAGTTGTTCAGCAACTTTAACCCCGATATCAAAGTGACGGCTGCCGAAGGCAAAACTTTTGAAGTGGACAGCAGCCTGCTGTTGCGCCTTGAAGAACTGGAGGGCATAACAGAAGTGTCTCAATCGCTGGAGGAAATTGCTTTTTTTGAGTATGGAAACAGCCAGGCTTTCGGCATCCTCAAAGGCGTTGATGAAAATTATCCCAAGATTACCGGTATCGATTCTACTGTGCGAGAAGGAAAATACCTGCTTCGAGATGACGAACGCTATCTCGCGGTTTTGGGCGTAGGTATGCGCAACAAGCTTTCCGTAAATATCGACAATCCTTTTACCCCGCTCAACATCTATATGCCCCGAAGGGAGAAAAGTAGTGCCTTGCAGCAACCTTTTCGTAAAAAAATGACCTATCCCGTGGGTACTTTTGTTATTCAACAAGATTTTGACAATCGTTATGTATTGGCAGACCTTTTTTTTGTTCAAGGGCTGTTGGGTAAAAGGGGGCAAATCAGTGCTTTGGAAATCAAACTCGGCCCTGCTGCTGATGTTGAGCAGGTAAAGGCTGAGCTCAAGGCTCTTTTAGGCCCTTCTTTTGTCGTCAGAGACCGCTATGAGCAAGATGAGGCCTTTCTCAAATTGCTCCGGTTGGAAAAATGGATGAGTTATGCCATTCTTTCTCTCACCATGGCCTTGGTGGCCTTCAATATGATTGGTGCGCTGTGGATGATTGTGCTGGAAAAGAAGCGCGACATAGCGATTTTAAAAGCTATGGGAGCACAGGAAGGGTTGGTTAGGCGTATTTTTCTTTCCCAAGGCGTGTTGATGAGCTTGTTGGGCTTGGTTTTGGGCTTTGCCATTGCCTTGGGTTTGTACGGGCTGCATACGCACTTGGAACACGGTTTAATTTCCATCCCGCAAGGTTTTGTGGTAAGTGCTTATCCCTTAACTTTGAGGCTCAGTGATTTTTTTCTGGTTGGCCTTACGGTCTTGTTCATCGGCTTGCTGGCATCTCTCCTTCCGGCAAATAAAGCTAAGAAAATGCCAACCTTGATTAGAACTGCTTGAAATATCCGTCATGATGAAAAAGTGCCTTTTGTTTTCCGGTTTTTTCTTTTTATTGTCTTGCCTTTCGGCAAATAAAAGTGCTGCTCAGCCTCCCGTACCGGCTCCACAAGAGTTTGAGCCTATTCTGATTTCCGATGTTACAGTCCACTTGGGAGACGGCAACGTCATCCCTCATGCCTTGGTTGCCGTACGTGACGGAAAAATAGAAGTGCTTACACAAATCAATGTGGATCGGGGATTTCCCGGGTATCGCGTTATCCATGCAGAAGGACAACACCTCTATCCGGGTTTTATCTCTCCCAATACCACCTTGGGTTTGACGGAAATAGGTCAGGTTCGAGCTACGAACGACTATAGGGAAACGGGTGAACTAAACCCCAATGTGCGCAGTATCATCGCTTACAACACGGATTCAGATATCTTGCCTACGGTCAGAACCAATGGCGTTTTGCTGGCACAGATATGCCCGCAAGGCGGGGTTTTATCGGGCACTTCTTCCGTAGTGCAATTGGACGCTTGGAACTGGGAAGATGCCGTAGTGCGTAGGGATGATGGCGTGCACCTCAATTGGCCGCGCCGCATGGCTTATGATTTTCGCAAACACAGGCTGGGGCCCAACAAAAACTACGAGAGCCAACGACAAAACCTCCAACGCTTTTTTCAAGAAGCTCAGGCTTACTGCCAAGAGGAAAAACCGGCCAAACGCAACCTCAAATTCGAAGCTCTGCGTGGGGTGTTTGCCGGAGAGCAAAACCTCTATCTACATGCCGACAAAGCTCGCGATATCATGGCGGCTGTCCTCTTTGCCGAAGAATTCGGCATTCGCCCCGTTTTGGTTGGAGGGCGAGAGTCTTACCTCATTACCGATTTTCTGAAAGAAAAAGCCGTGCCTGTTATCCTCAGCACGACTTTTGCCCTGCCTTCAAGCCCGGACGAAGACATCGACCAGCCCTTTAAAACACCGGCAATTTTGCACGAAGCGGGTATTCTCTTTTGCTTTAGTCAGGGGGGGCGCTGGAGTTGGCAGGATCGCAATCTGCCTTTTGTCGCTGGTCAAGCTGTAGCTTATGGACTCCCCTACGAGGCTGCTGTGCAAGCACTGACCCAAAATGCCGCTAAAATCCTGGGCATTGAAGATGAGGCGGGTGCTTTGCGGGTAGGTGCTCCCGCAACTTTCTTTTTGAGCACGGGCGATGCCCTGGATGTGAAAACCAACCAGCTCACCCATGCCTTTATAGACGGCAGAGAAATTATCCTCGACGACAAGCAAAAACAACTCTACAGAAAGTTTTTAAAACGATAACCTCAGCAGCAGATAAGCCCTGGTATCAAAACCATTCTGCAAGCAGCGAAGCGGTTGAGGTAGCTGCTCATTCGATATTTCTGCTTTCTATGTAGAATAAAAAAGTTTATTTTTTCGTTAAGATAACTCAAAAGTGAATATATTTGCAAGCATAAAGGTGGAAATGCGCTTTAAAAAAGTGGTGTTTTATGGTGTGCAAATGGAAGGAGAATCCGAAAGCTTGTTCTTACAGTTCATAAAAAAGCATGCTAAGGAGAGCAAGTATAGAGATGACTTAGACGTTCTTCGGACTTGGTTGAAAAAATTGGGAAATGAGCAAGGAGCAAAAGCGTGGTTCTTTAGAAATGAAAGGGCCGTATTGGGTTTGCCTCCAAAGCAAAAATATCTGGAAACGAGCTGTCGCATCCGGCTGTATTGCCTTCGCTTTAATGACAGGGCTGTGATGTTGTTTGGTGGTGGAGTGAAAACTACTGCTCGTGCACAGGATTGTCCCTTTGTGGGGCCTGCCTTTAAAAGAGCCAATCAATTGGGGAGAGCTGTCGATAAGGCTATGAAAGCTAAAGAGCTTTGTATAGATCCTGAAGACGGAAAACTCCGTTTTGATGCTAATTTTAAGCTGTACTTATGAAAAACAATTTTGAATCTGTTCAGGATTTTTTTGATGCATCCGTTCCAAAAGACGTGGAGCGTTTTGTCTCCTTGAATTTGGCTCTTGCTTCGGAGATAGCCGAGCGACTTAAGGCAAAGGGATGGACGCAAAAAGATTTGGCGAAAGCCTTGGGAAAAAAGACTTCCGAAGTTAGTAAGTGGTTGTCGGGCATGCATAATTTGACCTTGCGGAGCATTGCCAAGCTGGAAACAGCCTTGGGAGAAGATCTTCTCGTTTTGAAAAAACGGCAAGCTGAT
Organism: Saprospiraceae bacterium; assembly: GCA_026989035.1. GTDB lineage: Bacteria > Bacteroidota > Bacteroidia > Chitinophagales > Saprospiraceae > WGBN01. The sequence continues at coordinate 5,242 of JALSKB010000130.1, forward strand.
AAAACGAACCAAAGCCCGAAGGATTCATTGGTGTTTTACCTGAAGCCGGATGATGTTTGTCAACCTGAAGGGAAGTTTGAAAAGACGGATAGCCGGAAGGTTCAGCTTATTGAAACGGTCTAAATCATGATTCCCGAAAATAACCATTTGGCAGCCGAAGATGTGGAGAAGATTCACTTAGTGAAGGTAAACCTCTTAAAATTTTGCCTGACAGCTTCCGAGGAGTATCTCAAAGAGGCTAAGGATGTGGCAAGCTTGTCTGTAAAGATGGAGCGAGATGTGGCGTATGATTTTGAACAAGGGCAAGCTCGTTATCGCCTGTATTTTCAATACAAAGCTTTGGGCAAGGAGGAGGAGGCGATGGGTTTGGATGCCGAAGTAGGCTTGGAGTACTTTTTCAAGATTGACGATTTTGAAAAATTTGTACGTCGGGAAGATGGAAAGAAAAAAGTTGATCTCGTCTTGGCTTCTTCTCTGATGGCCATTTCTTATGCGACTTCACGCGGTATTGTTTGGGAGAAATTGAGAGCAACTCCTTTTGAAGGAGTGCTTCTACCGGTGATTGATTCGGTGAAACTCCTTTTAGACAAAGAGGCTTAGTTTTGTCATACTCTAAGTTGAGAGAATAGTTCCTACTTATTTTAACAAGACCGGCCGGTTTTGAAACAGGTGCAGCGGCGAGGTTTTGGAAGGCACGGCAAGTGTTCAATTTCCCAACCATTTCGTGGAGGGTAGTATGCCCCTGAAAAGGGCTCAATCTTGTTTGATTCGGTAAAATTCCGCTTTGGCGGAATCCATTTGTGGCGCTTTTTTTGCTTAGGAGTGTACCTTTGGGTTGTTCTATGCAGCGTTTTTTCACGAAGAGATAACATTTGCCTTATACTATCTGTTTTTAAAAAGCGGTTTTTATGACAGCAGCACAGTATGATGCTGTTTGAGTACAATTCAATCGTTTAAGTGCTCGGTGCTTCAGGTTTTACACTGCGTAAAAGGAATTTTGACATGAAAAACTTTTTGTTTTTGCTTGTACTTTCATTGGCGGGGCAAGGGCTTTGGGCTCAGGCACCTCAGGTTGTCGGGGAGGTGAATATAGACGGCCACGTATTGCAACAGATGATAACGGCTGAGGGCGATACCATCCTGGTGGCCAAACTGGATGACATCTCCATCACCTCTCCGCGCTCTTTTGCCAGTAGAGATGAGTATTTGTTGTACATGAAATATCGCTTTTATGCGACCAAAGTGTATCCCTATGCTCGTGAGGCCATTCGCATTTTTAAAGAAGTTGAGCGGGCTACGCGCGAAATGAAAAAGAGGAGGCGAAAAAAGTACATCAAAAAGCTGCAGAAAGACCTGAAGAAAGAGTTTGAAGACCCGCTCAAAAACCTGACGAAAACTCAAGGCATGATTTTGGTCAAAATGATTGAGCGGGAGTTGGACCGCCCGCTTTACGACCTCATCAAAGACTTGCGCGGAGGTATGTCGGCTTCGTATTGGAATACCTTCAGCAAGTTTTACGGCTATGACCTAAAAGAGGGCTATATCGAAGGTAAGGATCCCATGCTGGATGCCGTGCTGCAGGATTTTGAGCTGTGGTATAAATTTGATCCTGAGGAAGATGATGAGTTGGAGCAAGAAATGAATGGGGGTTTGTGGTAGAGGCTTTCAGGCGGTAGTTTTGACAATCGTTTGAGCTTTTGTTTTTCATCGTTCGGGGCTCATGGCTTTTTGACGGAAGAGCAAATCCTCATAAGCAGAGGCGATGTTTTTGATGTTGTATTTTTCTGCTTTTTGCTTTCTGTCCAGGGCTTCTTTTGGGCTGAGTGCCTGAAAATTTTTCAGCCATATTTCTATTTGGGTAAATGCCGGCTCTTGAGCTGCTAGGGAGAGAAAGCCGGGGGTATTTTGGAAAACCTGCATTACCGGATCGTTTTTCACTTGTTGTATGTGGAGTACGGGTTTGGGAGCCCTGAGGTATTCCACGCTTTTACTGGGGAGGTGGAGAGCAGAGCGATTTCCAATACTGAGCAGGAGGTCTGCTTGAGCCATCTTTTGTACTACTTCAGTGGCAGAGATGAGACCTTGGTATTGGACGAAAGAAAAAGCCCGAATTTGTTTGATGAGCGGTTCGGGCAGGCGTCCGTAAATTTGTAGGGTAAAGGAGCGCCCTCCCCGATTGAGCAGAGCTTGTAGCAGTCGAAGAGCGGTCAGAGGTTCTCTCAGCTTGGGGCTAAAGCCTCCAAAGTAAGCCATTCGCAGGGGCTGGTTTTTTTCGGGAGGCTGGTATTTGGCGAAAGCCGAAAAATCTTGTTCAGGGTTTATAAGCGGAGGTATGAGTTGGCATTTGGCGGAAGCCTGAGGAAACAAATTGACATAGGCTTTTAGGGTGGTTTCTGCAGTGAAAGTCAGGGTTTCGGCCTGCTTGAAAATTTGTTGTTCGAGCCATATATTGAGGTGTTGATAAACCCGTCGGTTGTTGGGTGGACAGAGCTTTTGCAGAGAGAAGGGGTCTCCCCAGTCGGCCAACCAAGGGAGTTTGGGGTAGCGTTTTTTCACGGCCAGGGCTACGGCATGGGCTGTTATGGGCAGGGCTACGCTGATGAGGCGGTCGGGTTGGAAGGTTTTGATCATTCGGAAAGCTTCGCGGCGTGCAGGAAGGTACCAAAGAGCAGAGGCATCGGGCCAGTGTAGCGGTTTCCAGAAAGTTTTGTTGAGCCGATAGAGTAGCTGGAAACGGTTTTTTCTCCGGGCTTGATGGCGCTGTTTGGGGTGGAAGAAAAAGTCTTCGGGTTTTTTGTAGGCCTTTCGGCAAATATGGACTCCTTTTCGGTATTGGTTGGTGGGTTGCCCACCGTATTTAGCTGTAAGGACCAACAACTCATGTCCCTTTTCAGCCCAGTGTTGGGTCAGAGCTGTCCAGCGATTGGAGCGAGGGTCGTTGGCCGGCCAAAAATGAGGGCTGATGAGGAGTATTTTCATGCTACAACTAAGTCTGCTTGAAAGGGGAGGGCGGCTCGTCTCGGGAGCAGAGGAGACGGAATTTACCTTGCTTGAAGGCAAGCAAGATACGCAAAGGCTTTTGTTTTGCTTGTCGTTTAGAAGTCTTTTTTCGAGGAAGCTCTGCGTATGCCTAGAACGGGCAACAACATCCAGAAGAGTAAGGCGATGAAAGCTATGAGCATACCGATTTGGCTGCCCATGAATTTTTTAAAAACGGCTCCGGTAAAGCCCATTAGTGCTGCTATGTCGAGTTTCAGCAAGATGAGAATGCGAGAGAGGTCTATAGGGTTAAAGATAGAAAGGGCCAGTGCCGGTTTTTCCAGAGGATAATCTTTGAAGTAGGACAATAGCAGCAGAAAAAAGCCGTCATAAGCTACGGCCAACATCAACCAGACGAGAATGGCCAAGCTAAAACCTCGTATGCGGTTGTCATTTTTTAAGGCGATGTAAAAGGAGATGCCTGAAAAAATAAAGGAAAGCAGGACACCGGATACGAGGAGTGTAAGAAAAAGAGGCAGCTCGGCGGAAGTGAATAAACCGTGAAAGAGGAAGGGCAAGCCCATGCCCAGCAGAAAGCTGAACGAGAGAGAGCCGGCTACCCCCAAGTATTGTCCCAAAAAGATGTGGCGTCGGGGTATGGGCTGTGCCAGCAGCAATTCGGTAAATTCGCGGGAATTGTAGAAATACATCAATCCGAACATGGTGGCAATGAGTGGCACCAGGATGAGGATGATGTTCATCATGCTGATGGCAACCTTGGATAAGTCGGGACTGAGCCAAAAGAGCCCTAGCGTGAAGAGCAGAAAAAAACCAAAATAGAAAAACATCCAACGGCTGCGGATGAGATCGTATAGGCTGTATTTGAGTATTTTGTTCATGGCAAACGGGTGCTGGTTTGTCGGTTGTGTTGTTCTTGGCGAAGCAAGTTGGCTATGGCTTGTTCTACTGCTTGCCCGGAATAAGTGCTTTTCAAGTCCGAGAGGCTTCCTCGGAAATGGATGTGACCGTCCAGCAGAAAAACCACCTCATCGGCAATTTCATCGACCAGGCTCATGATGTGGGTGGTTAGCAAGATGATTTTGTCTTTTTGCTTTTCTTCCTGCAGCAGTTCCTTGAGCCTGATGATGGCCAGGGGGTCCAGCCCGGCTGTGGGTTCGTCCAGAATATAGATGGGGTTGTCGTACATGAAAGCCAGGACGAGGTTGACTTTTTGTCGGGTGCCACCGGAGAGGTAGGCCAGAGGTTTTTGCAGATGGGCTTGTAGATCAAACAAGCGGATGAGCTCTTCTTCACGTGCCGGTCGTTGGCGCAGGTCTTTGATCATGGCGATCAATTCGGCAGTTTTGAGATTTTCCGGAAATCGGGCTATTTGGGGCAAGTAGCTAATGTGGTCGCGATATTGCCACTGGCCACGGATGTTTTTCCCGAAGAGGTGGATGTTTCCTTGTGAGGGTAGCACCATGCCCAGGATGCTTTTGATTAAGGTGGTTTTTCCCGAGCCGTTGGGGCCGAGTATGGCGGAAATCGTGCCCTTTTGCTCGAAAGAGAGCGACAGGTTTTTCAACACTTTGTTTTTTCCGAACTGCTTGTGGAGTCGTTCAATGGCTATCATGGGTAGGTGATTGATTCCAGGGAATGGGTTTCATGAAGGGGCTTTCGTCCAAAATATTGGTTGGAGTGAATATGGGGCTGGCTTTCTCTGAAAAGTTGAGCAGGCCTACAAAAGGGCTGCGGAGCAAAACGATGGCCTCGGGAGTTTGATTGACGATGTAAGAAAACAGTTTGATGGGGCGAAAAGGCACATCGCCCCGGCCGTCTCTATCCAAATCGTAGCCGGTATATTCCGACCAGTAATTGTCGTTGTAACTGTTGTCTATACCGTTGGTTTCGGTGGTGAGGTCGAAGGTATTTTGGAAGAAATTGTTGTGTGAAAAGTGATTTTGGGTGGCTCCACCGTGCATTTTGACGGCCCAGCCGTTTCGGATGAAGTCGTTTTCTTTGTAAGTGATTCGGTTGGAGCCTTCGACGAAGATGGCCAGGGTATTTCGTTGGAAAATGTTGTGGACGATATCGGCATCGTTGATTTCTTTGAGCAAGAGGCCGTAGGCAGATCTTCCCCAATTATCGATGAAGAGGTTGTTGCGCATTTGAATGGTTTTGGAAAACATGACGGCCACGCCGGCTCCGTTGTTGCGAAAGGTGTTGTCGTAGTATTCGTCGTTGTTGGAGAACATGAAGTGCAGTCCGTAGCGGATGTTGTGGTGGCTGTTGTTTTCGAAGATTCGGCTGTGATCTACAAATTCAAAGTAGATGCCGTCTCGATGCCGGGCGACTTCGTTGTAGCTGACTTCCAGGTGTTGGCAATACCAGGCGTGTATGGCATTAGCAGAAGTCATTTCATCTACGGCTTGGCCAATGACGGTATTGCTGCGTACAATGCCATGACGGGCGTGGGCCAGGTAGATGGCAAAGAAAGTGTGAAAGATTTTGTTGTCTAAAATTTGGAAGTACTTGGCTTTTTCTACCCGAATCGCGGCCCGGTCTTCGATGAAGCTGGTACCCACATTTTGTATTTGTAGGCCTTGCAGGACAACGCTATCGGCTGTTACGGTAATGATGTGGTCCAGCATTTGCCCGTCTATGACGGGATAATTTTCTCCGATGACGGTCAGGGGTTTGTCGATGAGGATATTGGTTTCGTAATAATGGCTTTGCCGAATGAGCACGGTATCACCGGCTTCGGCGCTTAGGATGCCTTCACCGGGCGTGCAGTAGTTGCAATCGGGACAGACTTCTATGAGGGTGGCCCGGGTGATTTGGGCAAGTTGGGTGAGCATCCAAAAAAAAAGCCATTTTTTCATGGGGGATGGGTGGTGTGTAGTGAAATGTTTATAGTGCTGTGTGTTTGATTCTCTGTGGTTACAGGAGTTGCAGGGCGTTTTGTTTGAGCTGATTTTGAGATGGGTTTGCTTGTCGTCGGGGGTGTTGGGTGCGCATCTCTCCCGAGGCGGAGAGATGCGCAAAAGAAAGGGCTTACTCTTCCGGTGGCAGCCAGACATCTTCTATGACATAGACGATGCCGTTGGAAGCCGGCACACTGCCCAGCAACTTGGAGCCATTGACGTAAATGCCGTCGTCTTTGCGTTCAACTTTGACGTAATGGCCGCTGGCCTGGAAGAGTCTCATGCCGTCTTTGAGCATGTTTTCGGTGTATTTGCCCGGAGAGGCGTGAAACTTGATGATTCCCGCCAGTTTTTCTTTGTTTTCGGGTTTAGTCAATTCTTCCAAGGTGCCTTCCGGTAGTTTGTCAAAGGCGGCATTGTTGGGGGCAAAGACAGTGAGAGGCCCTGCATTGACCAAGACATCCTCTAAGCCGGCAGCTTGTACGGCAGCTACCAGCGTGCTGTGGTCTTTGGAGTTGATAGCTATTTGCAAGATGTTAGGCTTGGAATCCGGATCTTGTACAGCGGATTGACCTTTGGTTTCTATGCTTGTGGCGGTTTCCTCTGTTGGGGTAGTAGAAGAATCTTGCTGTGCTTGTTGGCAACTGCCGAGAAGGAAGAGACCGGCTGCGAAGAGCAGGAGTTTTGCCATTGAGGTTGTGTGTTTCATCATTGAGGTTTTTTGTTTTTTTGAGTATGCGTTTGGAACCCAAGAGCAAGAGATTGCTTTCAGCGCTTTCTCTTTTGTTTCACTTGTTCCCAATTCAGCAGCTCTCCACCCTTTTGGGTTTTGATTTTTTGAGCTTCTTCTTTGTCGGAGAAAGCCGAGAGGAAAGCTCCCATGGGGCTGGGGATGTTAGGGCTGATTAGGAAGCTTGCCGCGTGGGCATCCATCAATTTTCCGGGGCGGGTATAGTCGGCCACGAGCAGGATAGCAAAAGGCGTTTCCTGTTCGTGTTGTAGTACGTAGTCTATCATACACTCTATGGCATCGAATTTATAGACCCTGCCTTTTTGGGTTACGGCCTCTGCGGCGTGTTGAGGGTCAACGATGGTCATTTGACAAAAGGCGCAGAGATCAGAGCCGTACTCTATGGGCTCGGCTTTAGGGGTGCAGGCAGCAATTCCTATGAGGAGCAGGCTTATGCCAAAGAGTTTGCATGCGTTCTTCATCTTGTTCTCTTTTTCAGCCACCAAGCCAGATAGGCCAGGACGATGGAAACACCTGCGAGGTATCCTGCCAGAGCAGGGTAAGAGCGTGCTGTAAAATTCAAAATCACCTTAGTGCCAAGCAGCGGGGGCTGGTATGAAGCTCCCGGAATCTGAATGGCTGCATTGGGGTTGAGGTCGTGTCCGTAATCGTATTCCCAAAGATAAAAGTCGTAGATGCCGGCTAGCGCTAAAGCCGTCATAAGTACGGCCCAGAACAGGAACAGTTTTCCGTTTCCTGTGGCGGCAAAGACGAGGGCCAGCACCGTCATACCTATGACGATGTAAGGGAAATATCTCAGTTCGGGTATGGATTCCGGTTCGATGGGCTTCATGCCCACGTAGTGGTTCAGGATATTGATGTTTTGCAGAGTACCCGGGGAGTCTCCACTTATCTTGTTGACGTGAATGTACATGGTAACTCCTTGAGGGTATTGCGGGGCAATCAAAGTGATGGACCACATGGGCCACAAGAACAAGGTCAGCAGTAAAAGCCCGCTGGCCACCATAAAAGTTTGGGGCAAGCGTTTCATTCGCAATGATTTTTGAAAAGTGAAGCTCCGGAGAGTTGTTTGCGGCAACTCCCCGGAGAAGATTGTTTTACTGCTCTTCATAGGAGCCTAAGCTCCACTTGAGCGGTACATTGGCATTGCGCGCAGATACGCGCACGTAGCCCTGCATTTCCTGGTGGAGGGCAGAGCAGAAGTCTGTGCAGTAGAAGGGATAAACCCCTTCGGCTTTAGGTTCCCACAGAAGGGTTTCCGTTTGGCCGGGCATGATGAGCAACTCGGCATTTTGAGCACCCAATACGGCAAAGCCGTGAGGGACATCCCAGTCTTGTTCGAGGTTGGTTACGTGAAAATAGACCTTGTCGCCCACTTTGATGCCTTCGATGTTGTCGGGGGCGAAGTGGCTGCGAATAGAAGTCATGTAAACGTGGACCTCGTTGCCGTTGCGCTCTACACGGGCTTCTTTTTCACCTGCGGTAAAGTGCGGGTGTTTGTTTTCCTCCAACTTGTAGAACTTTTTCTGGCGGGGGATGATGCGATCTGCAGAAATTCCCTGGGCGTAGTGAGGCTCACCCATGGTGGGAAAGTCGAGCAGCAACTTCATTTTATCGCCAGAGATGTCGTACAACTGAGCGGAGTGGCAGAGTTCCGGGCCTGTCGGCAAATAGCGGTCTTTGGTGATTTTGTTCATGGCGACCAAATACTTGCCCTGAGGCTTGTGGCTGTCTCCACCGGGGATCATCAAGTGACCGATGGAATAATAAGTGGGTGCACGATCCAAAACCTCTTGGGTACTGACTTTCCACTTCACTACTTCGGAAGAAATGAAGAAAGAGGTGTAGGCATTGCCTTTGTCGTCAAACTCCGTGTGGAGAGGCCCCAGGCCGGCATCTTTGACTATCCCGGCTACAACTTCTTCGTATTTCAATACGGGAACGCCGTCCACTTCTTTTTCAAAGGCCTTATTTTCAATGGCTTTCAGCATCTTGGAGAAGGAGTGTACCGTGAGATTGGCAGAGAGTTTTCCGTTGCCCACGATATATTCGCCGGTAGGATCGACGTCCACACCGTGAGGAGACTTGGGTGTCGGCAAAAAGTAAACGAGCCCGGGGCATTCTTCTGGGATCAGCACTTTGACGCTCTCCATTATGGTAGAGGTTGCCAGTTGTTTTTCGGTGTCGTAATAGTTGTGGGCATAGCGAGCGGGTACTTCGTGAAATTTGCCTTGAGCCAAATACTCTTCTGCTTTCTTCCAGTTGATGGCGGCGATGTAGTCTTTGTCGTTTTGAGAGGCTTCTACTTCCAGCAAGGTGTGCTTCTCTTCGGTATTGTAGCTGGAGAAGAACATCCATCCGTGGGAAGCGCCTTTACCGGCATGAGCCAGATCGAAGTCGTAAGCCGGCAGCAAAACCTGGAAGGCTATGTTCATGCGCCCTGTTTCGGGATCTACTTTGATGAAGGACAGGGTGGCTTTGAACTTGTCTGCATACTCACTAATGGCTACGTCTTGCTGGGGGTAAGGCACTCCAAAGCGCGTACCGGCAACTACATACTCGGTGTTCATGGTGGTAAAGGGAGAGCTGTGGTTGCCTCCACTGTTCGGAATTTCGATGATTTCGACGGTTTCAAACTCGCTCAGGTCGATGCGTGCGATGCGTGGGGTGTTGTTTCCGTTGATAAAGAGCCAACGGCCATCGGTTTCTCCGTTGGTTTGAGAGAGCTCGGGGTGGTGGGAGTCGTCCCAAGGGATGAAGCCATGGGAGGTCATCAGCATGGGCTTGGTTTCTTCGTTAAAGCCATAGCCCTTTTCCGCACCAACGGAAAAAACCGGGATGATTTTAAACAAACGGCCGGAGGGCAGCCCATGTACGGTAACTTGTCCGCTAAACCCACCGGAGAAAAAGGCGTAAAATTCATCGTATTCACCCGGCGCTACGTACACTTGCTCTGCAACATTAGAGGAGAGGGCACCTCCGCTGCGGCTTCCGGGTTGATTAGACTGGCTGTTGCTACAGCCGCCAATAAAAAAGCCTAAAGCCAGCAGAGGTAAAACCAAAAAGCTTTTGGAAAGAAGAGGGGAGTTTTTCATGTGTCTTTTGTTTTGAAGTAAAGGGTTGAAAAATGCAGTTGGGCACTTTTGTGCGATATGCAAATCCATGGGGTTTGTCCTGCAATAATCGGGATGGACAGGATCTTTTGGCATGATATGTATCAATTTGCGATATGATTTTCATCATGCCTGAACTCGGAGCTATGCCTTTTCTTTGCTTTACTTTTTTAACCCTAACAATTGTGTAGCAATGAAAAAATGGTACCTCATTTTGTTTTTAGCAGCTTTCTTTTTGTATGCTTGTGGTGGGTCGAATACCACTGGCGATACAGAAGATGTTTCGGAGGAGCCGCAGAGTATGATAGAGGATGAGCAGCCCAAAGCTTTTACCGGTCGAATTAAAGAGGTGCAGCTCAATGACCCTTTGGATGAGGCTCTGGTGGAAAAGGGCAAGGCCATTTATGAGCTAAAGTGCTCCAGCTGTCATAAATTGACGGATCAACGCGTAGTCGGCCCCGGCTGGAAAGGCCTGACTAAGCAGCGCGACCCCGTCTGGATCATGAACATGATTGTGGATCCGGATGCCATGTTGGCCAAGGACCCCATAGCTCAAGAGTTGCTGAAGGAATGTTTGGTTCGTATGCCCAACCAGAACCTCAGCGATGAAGAGGCGCGTTCCGTATTGGAGTTTATGTTTGCCAATGATGCCAAGGAGTAAATAAGCCCGGAGGTCGTTTTTGAAACGGCCTCCGTTTGATCACCCATTTCGTTGATGACATGAGCTTAAAGTGGCCCCTGTTCAACTTGTTCGTCATTGCTTTTGTTGGCATACTGCTGAGGTTGGCTTTTGTGGTTGAACTACCTTGGCTGGAGTATTCGAACTTCCTACACGCTCACTCCCATCTGGCTGTACTTGGCTGGGGGTTTTTGGGACTTGTTGTCTTGTTGCTTCATTCTTTTCTTCCACAGGAAAGAAGGAATGCTTACCGCAAACTTTTTTATGGCGCTTTGTTTTCTCTTTGGGGGATGTTCCTGGCCTTTTTGTGGCAAAATTACGGTTTGTTTTCCATTGGCTTTTCTGTCCTGTTCTTGTTTTGGTCTTACGGTTTGGTCTGGCTTTTTTGGCAGGACATCAGTTTTTTGGGGCGTGGCAGGATTTCCCTGCTATTTTTGCGGACGGCCTTGTTTTTTTACTTGTTTTCCACCTTAGGGTTGTGGGCCTTGGCCTTGATCAATGCTTCGGGATTGCAGGGCAGCCCGGTTTATTACATGGCTATCCAGTTTTTTTTGCAC
>JALSKB010000131.1 GCA_026989035.1 Saprospiraceae bacterium
CTATTACCTCTGGGAAAACAGCAAGCTCAACCTGGCCTGGTACGTCAGGAAAAACTACCTGCAATACTACGAACTGTACCAAACTGAGAAACTACTCAAACGACAGCTCGAACTCTTCAAAAGCCTTGAACAACTCGCCCTGTCTCGAGTCGAAAACGGCCGAAGCGAAATGAGCGAAGTACTGCGCATCCAACTCGAAATCAGCCGATTGCAAAAAGAGCTGGAACTGCTCCCTCAACGCCAACAACATCCCCTGGCACAACTCAATGCCCTGCTCTCCAGACCCGCAGAAACACCGCTGCTCATCGTAGACAGCTTGGAGTTCGCCACCCTACCCTACCAGGCCGACAGCCTCTTGACTGAAATAAAAAAACAACACCCTTACATCCAGGCGCTAAACCAGCAACAACAAACGTACAAATATGCTCTGGAACTCAACAAATACGAGGCAAAACCCGACCTGACCGTAGGCGTGGACTACCTGCTCGTCGGACCTCGAAGCGATGCCGACCCCTTGCACAACGGGCGAGATGTCATCATGCCCCGGGCCAGCCTCAGTATTCCGATCTACCGAAAAAAATACGGGGCCAAAGAACGGGAAGAACAGCTCAAAATAGCCGCCACCGAAGACCTCAAAAACCAGGCCCTCTACCGATTTGAAGCAGAACTCAGCTCGGCTTTCGCCAAATACGAGGAAGCCCTGCTAAGTCATGAACTGTACACCGAACTCTACCACACGACTGAAACAACCATCCGGCTACTCACTGCCTCCTACAGCGGCAGCGGGAAAGGCCTCGACGAAATCATCCGCCTGCAAAACCAATTGGTCGAATACGATCACAAACTCTTGAGCGCCCTCGTACAAAGCCAGCTGGCCAAAGCGGATATAGAACGCCTCATTCCCTCTCTCAAGTAAGACAACAGCATCAACCAAAAAAAATAACAATGAAAAAAAGCACTGCTTTCATCGTCCTCGCACTAATCCTGGGATTTGCTCTCGGTTTTTTCCTTAGTTCAGGGCAAAAAACAGGGCAAAAAACAGCACAAAGTTCTCCGGACAGCGAAACCATCTGGACCTGCTCCATGCACCCACAAATTCGGCAGCCCGAACCGGGGCAATGCCCCATCTGTGGTATGGACCTCATCCCGCTGGATAAAACGGCTGCAAATGACAACAAAATCCGACTCGAAATGAGCCCCGAGGCCGTGAAAATCGCTCAAATTCAGACCAGCCCGGTGCGCACCGCCGGCTCCACAGAAGAGCAGGAAGGCCTCAAACTCGATGGGAAAATAAGCATAGACGAACGTCGCCTCAGTACCCAGACAAGCCACCTCAACGGACGCATCGAAAAACTCTTCGTCAGCTTCACCGGAGAATACGTCCGACGCGGACAACGCCTGGCAGAAATCTATGCCCCCGACCTCATCTCCGCCCAACGGGAATTGCAGGAAGCCAAACGCCTGGCTCAAGAACAGCCCGAATTGCTGGAAGCTGCACGTAACAAACTCCGTTATTGGAAATTATCCGAAAAACAAATCAGCTCTCTGGAAAACGGAGGCGATATCCTCGAACGATTCCCCATCTATGCCGACCACAGCGGCGTCATCACCAAACGCATGGTAGCCGTGGGGGATTACATCAAAACCGGAGAAGCACTCTATGAAGTCGCAGACCTCAGCCGCCTCTGGGTGGTCTTTGATGCTTACGAAAGCGATCTACCCAAATTGAAGATCGGACAAAGCATAACATTCACAACACCTGCTCTGCCCGACCAAACCTTCTCCGCAAAAATCTCCTACATAGACCCCGTAGTCAATCCTCAAACCCGCAGCACAGCCGTACGAGCCGAAGTGGTCAACACCGGACAACTCCTCAAACCGGAAATGCTGGTCCAAGGAAAACTACAGGCCAAGCCGGCCAGCCTTTCGGCAAAACAAAACCTGCTCGTACCTAAAACAGCCGTGCTCTGGACCGGTCCGCGATCCGTAGTCTATGTCCAGGTCGCTGACGAACCGGCCCCTGCCTTCGAATTCAGAGAAGTGCGCCTGGGCGAACGCATCGGAGATATGTACGAAATCAAAGACGGCCTCCAGCCAGGCGACCGCGTCGTAACCTACGGCGCCTTTGCCATCGATGCCGCTGCTCAACTCAACAACCAAAGCAGCATGATGAACCGCCTCCTCACGGAAAGCCGGGCAGAAAAAAAATCCACAGAAAAACAAACCACACCGAACTACAAAGACTCAACACCTGAAGCGTTCAAAAAACAATTGACCAACAGCTCGAAAATCTACCTGAAAATCAAAGATGCTCTGGTCAATGGGAAAGCAGCTCAGGCAAGTGCAGCCGCACAAACTTTTCTCCAAAGTCTGGAACAAATCGACATGGAACTGCTCAAGGGAAAAGCCCACATGTTCTGGATGGAGTTGCTCAAAGGAGCTAAAAAACAAGCACAAAGCATCAACCAAAGCTCTGATTTGGAAGCGCAGCGAAAAGCTTTTGCCTTCCTCTCTGCTCATTGGATTGAAGCCATTCGCGCCTTTAGACTGGCAGATGGCGTGTGGTATATCGAACATTGCCCCATGGCCCTGGACAACCAGGGAGCCGACTGGCTGAGCCAAGAAGAAAAAATCCGAAACCCCTATTTTGGCGACGCCATGCTAACCTGTGGCAACATTGTTGAAAAAATCGAAGACCAATAAACAAATTAGAAGCCCCGCTGCCCTGCCAACAAAAAAACAGTTGTCATGAAACATGCTCAAACGACCTACGCACTCCTTCTCGTCTTCACCTTGCTCCTCCCAGCCAGCTGCCGGCAAAGTGAAGAAAAACAGAATTCGCTCAGAATAGAAGAATTGCCTGTTCCCTGTCGGGAAGGAGGCATGCCTAAGCTGGTGCTGTCTGCGGGAGGGAAGGCTTACCTCTCTTGGGTAGAATTCATAGACGACACCACCGATGCCTTGATGTTCTCGGTTTTGGAAGAATCGGGCTGGAGCGAGGAAAGGGAAATTGCCCGCGGTACGAATTGGTTTGTGAACTGGGCCGATTTCCCCTCGCTCCTAGCCTTTTCCAAAGACGAAAAAATGCTCTTAGCCCACTGGCTACAAAAAAGCGACCAAGGCACCTATGATTACGACATCCGCATAAGCCTTTCGGCAAATGGAGGTCAGAGCTGGAGCCAATCCAAAATCCTCAACGACGACGGCTTAGCCGCCGAACACGGCTTCGTCTCTCTCTGCGCCCTAAGTGACGGAACCGCTCAAGCCCTCTGGCTTGATGGGCGGCAAACTAAAGAAAAAAACGGAGCCATGAGCCTGCGTACCACCACCATTTTGCCGCAAGGCGAAATCAAACCCTCCCTCCTACTGGACGAACGCACTTGCGACTGCTGCCAGACGGATTTAGTAACGACCGCCAATGGTCTCTTAGCCGCTTATCGCGACCGCTCTGTGGCAGAAATACGAGACATTGCTCTGCTAAGCCGGGAAAACGGCAAATGGACAAAACCCTACACGCCACATCCCGACAACTGGCACATCGCCGGCTGCCCGGTCAACGGCCCGGCTCTGGCTGCAAAAAAAGACCAAGTCGCCTTGCTCTGGTTTACCGGCTCGGAAGATACCGCCCGCGTGTATTTGAGCTTTTCTCAAGATGGAGGAAAAACCTTTGGCCCGCGGTTTCGCATCGATGAAGGCCAGGCCCTCGGCCGCGTAGATGTGGAGCTGACAGAAACAGGATCGGCCTGTGCCAGCTGGCTGGAAAAAACCGAAGGAGGAGCTGAAATTCGCTTCAAAGAAGTCAGCCCGGAAGGAAAAGTCCTCCTAAACCAAAGGCTGGTAACGACCAGCCCCAGCCGAGATTCCGGATTTCCCGTCTTGCTGCACAGCAGGAAGAATACCTTTCTGCTCGCTTACACCGCCTTGGAAGATAACGGAAAAAGCCGCGTCCGATGCCTAAAACTCAGCCTGCCCAAAGGCTGAAACAAGGCTCAGCACTGAAGGGGAACACAGCTTACGAAGCCTCCTCCTTGCGCCTGCCCCAGTAAGTGCTTTGGGGGGTAGTCAAGCCCAGGCGAAATTCAGCCTTGTCGGTGTTCAACACATTGGGCCGCAGCATGCCGGGCAAAACCTGAACGTCGTAAATTTCTTCCACGGAATTTTCATAGCGTATCATGCCCGTCAATTTGCCGGAAGGCAGGTGAACAACAGCTATGCCACTGATGCTGGCCTTTCTCGCTGCTTCGATTTTTTCAAAAGTTTTAGACGTTTTGCGGAAGCGAGACAACCCGACAAAGGCGTAATCTCCAAAACGGGCCAGGCCCCGCACAAAGCCATCCAGGCGCAGTACGCTCTCCCACTTGCCCGTCTGCCTATCCACTTCAACCAACTCTCCCGTAGCGGAAAGCAGGAGATAGAGCCGGCCATCCCAAAGCCGGGGCGAATGCGGCATGGGCAAACCTCTGGCCACAAACTCCCCGCTATCTACATCCAAAAGGACACCGCTATCGGGCAAGTCCGCTCGCCAGCTCTGGGGGGTATCACCCGCATTAAAAGCCGTAACAAAACGAGGCTCCCCCGCTTCAACAGCCATGCCATTGAGATGACAACGGTCCTCAGAAGCCAATTTGCTGATGAAGGGCGGTTGCCAGACCGGCGTGAAGCTGTAGTGATGGCCTATGCGAATCAGGCAAGAAAAAGAAGTGTTGACCGCATACAACTGACCGTCTTTACCCCAATCCAAATCGTGGATATCCAAGGCTCCGGTGTAATAACTCGCCCGAGGGATGAAAAGCGCATCGTAGGTATCCGGCTTGGTCGGATAAGTCGCAGCCAAAGAGGCATCATTGCTCAAAACCAAAACCTCATCCAGAGTAGCCAAGCCCATCAAACGCCCCTGCAAAGCCACTCCCATGGGCTTTTTGAACGTCCGAGGCAATTGAATCAAGCTGTCGCCATCGGCCGGGCTGATGAAAATGAGCTTGCCCGCCTGGTAGGTGGAAATGGCTAAGGAACAACCCAGGCTCCTCAACAAAGCCGGCATATTCCGGCTGTAGCGCATGGCAAAAGGGGGCAGCCCCCCGAAAGACGAAGAAGACATGGAACAAAGGTAAAAAGTTCTGCCAACAAGACCGAACAAAAGGAACAAACACCATTTCATAGCCAAAACAACCCTCCAATCAACTCAACAACACCTTTTCCTAAAAAGCACACCGCCTTGTAGCAAGGAAGCACTACCTTTGAAAAAGTTTTCTCATAGTATGTTTAATTTCCTACGTCTCTTCCCTTCTGAGGCGTAGGAATTTTTTTATCCCACCCACGGCAAATTCCCTATCTTTACAGCCAACCCCACAGCCCAAAACCAAAAACATGAGATCGCTCTCCCTTTTCTTTTTTCTCTTTCTGGCTCTCCTCCTACCCGCGCAGCGAGATACCCTGACCATCACCACCTTCAACTGTGAGTTTCTGAATGAACGGAAAGTCCACATCAAATACGACCTGGAAACACCAGGCTCCGAGTGGAAAAACGAGGACTTCCGAAGACAACGCTTCATCGAAGCCAGCGCTGTTGTAGCTGATTTCCTCAGCACCTTCGACAGCGATGTACTCATCTTGACGGAAGTAGGCAACCGCACTGAAGTGGAACTGCTGCAGCAACAGCTGAAAGACCGAGGACAAAATTATCCCTTCTGGAAAGTCTGCGAATCCAAAGATCGGGGCACCGGCCAACACGTGGCTATTCTTTCCCGCTGGAAAATCAAGGATGCCGTGCTCTCCATTCCCGGAAGGGAGTTTTACATCGCCGAAGAAGACGACCCCGCCGAAGAAATCAAAGACACCGGCTTGAGCAAAGCCATGCGGGTAGTGATAACGCGCAACAACCGGGAATTCATCATCTATGGAGCCCACCTCATTTCAGAACGCTTGGGGCCGGAAGACGATTACAAACGCCTGGCTCAAGCATCCATCCTGCGACGCCACATGCTCAAAGATCTGCAAGACGGCAAGTTTGTCATCGTGGCCGGAGATTTCAACGACCATCGGGGACAACCCCCGCTACGGCGCCTACGCGGCTTAGATGACATCTTTGAAGACTTCATTCAAACGGGCTATACCCGCTATTTCGACAAGGACAAATACGACACCCGCTGGACCTATGAATACATGGGTGAACGCCAACAAATCGACCACATCTTGATTTCGCTCAGCCTGAAAGAGGCCTGCTTGCGGGGCGGTATCAGAGCCGAAACCAGAGCACCCAGCCCCTCTACCCGCCTCATCGACAATAGAAAAGTCAGGGTATCCGACCATCGGGCTTTGACCGTAAGCCTCATCTTGAGGTAAGCCCCCCCAAAAAAACTACTCCTGCACCCAAGGAACCACCCGGCTGTACCCGGAGGTCTTCAGCTGCAAATAGTACGTGCCCCGCAAAGAGTTGACCAGAGAAATGTGCAGCAGCGAGGGAGAAATCACTTCTTTCAAAATCTCCACTTCCCTGCCTCTGGCATCGAAAAGTCGAAGCTGAACTTCGGAAAGCGGGCTTTCTTCCAGGCGAAGAAAAAAACCTCCGGAAGAGGGATTGGGATAGAGCTCCACACTACCCCACGATTTTTCCTGCAGACCGGTAATAAGCAGATTCAAAGTCAAACTAAAAGTATCTGAAAAACAAGTATTCGACGCAATCAAGGCCAAGTCGTAATCTCCTGAAGATGGATATTGATGCTGGGGTTCAAAAGCTGTACTGCTGCTGCCGTCTCCAAAAAACCACTGCCAGGTATCGGCCTCTAAAGAAGTGTTGGTGAAAACAACCCAGCCGTCATCCAAAACTTCCACAGAAAAAGAAGCTTGAGGCCAAAGCAAGCTGTCCACTTCCAAATCGGCAAAAATACCTTGGCTCAAATTGTGATACGTGCCGCTGGGAGATACTTGCAAAAGCTCTGCTCTGAGCATATAGCGATACAAACCCGTCTCTGCCAAACAACTATCGACAAAACTCGTACCCGCAAGGGGTTCCTCAGTCAAAAGCGAAAAAGCCTCTTCCCCTTCATCTCTGCGATAGACGTAATAGCGAGCCGAAGTATCGGCCAAAGCCGTCCAGGAAAGGACGGCATGCTGACCGTCAAAATCGACACTGAAATCAGTCGGAGGTGGCACCACGTGCATGCGCAAAGAGGGATCACCCATCAAGGCCATGCCCACAATTCCGCTCAAAAAGGGAAGCGGAGTTTGATACAAAGTGCCGTTGTTATTCATGCTCAGCCGACTGGCATAACCTATGGTCTTGCCCATACCCATGTGCTGAAAGTACCAATGAGGGCGCCCACTCCAGCAATTCGTCAAAATACTGCCCTGGGCCAAGGCTGCCCGCAACAGATTGTTCTGAGAGTCCCAGTCACCGAAATAGCTGCCAAACAAGCAGGAAAAAATTCCTTGCAAACTGTCTCCGGCAAAATCATTGGTTGTCCCCACCCCATTGCAACTGGTATAAGACCCACCTCCACAGCCGTACGACCACAGGTAAGAGGCCGTATCCATGCTGCTGCGATAATCACCTGCAGCCACTTGGTCGGGATGCAGCAGCGGGCTAAAACTCTTCCAGGCAGAAGCTGCAAAAGCTTCCCCCCCGAAAGCTCCAAAGTTGTCGTCAATCACTGCTCTCATCCCGACCTCCACTTCCCCCATGCGATAAGCGTGATCCTTGTCAAAGTAAAATTTCAACAATTCCACCTCCGAAAGCGAAAAAGCCGGCAAATTGGAAAAATCCACCCGCCCGATTTCCATCTCCAACGGTGAAGGGAAAAGAGAAGGGTCAAATTTTCCGTCTCCCGGCACGTTGTGGTGCCGCTGTTGTGCAGCCAAAGTGTCGTTGACAAATTCATCCGTCCATACTCCGTTGATGTCGGCATAGTACCCGTCAGTGGGCCAAGCCCCTTTGTGGTTCGCATGCCCGTCAGGAGCGTAATTGCCCGAATAAGGCACGGGCACCTGCCCGATGCAAAAAATGGCATCCAAAGGACCGGAGCTGCCATAGTACTCCTCAATCACGACGTTTTTGATGTCAAAAGGGCTGTCGTTCCTGTCCACATTTCGCTGCACCACCACCCAGCCATCACCTTCCAGATCTTCTCGCAATCGAAGCAATTCCGCATTCAAAGTATCGGAAAATACGCTATCGACTAAGAGAAGCATCCGGCCGCGCTGGTGTACAGCCGGCAACTCAATACCGGAATACAGATAGCCCACAGCTAGCACGGTTCCGGTAGCCTCCAGCTTATACTCATAAGGCATGCCCGTTTCAACGGCAGCATCGGTATAAGTGGTAACATCCGCCGCTAAAGTCACCAGGGGAACACCCCAACTCGGTGCCCCTTCCTCCTTTCGGTACAAGACGTAATTCGTCGCCCCGTTTTTGGGTAGCCAGTGCAATTCGATACCGGGCGCCGGTGAAGCATAGACTTCCGCCCAAAGCTGAACGGCATAATCCAAGCTGGATTGAGCGGGTAAAAACCAAACAAAAAACAAAAGAAAAGAGAACAACAAAAGGGGGCGCAATGACATGGCACTTTTTTTTACCTACGACGAGCCGGCTTGGGTAAAACAACGCACCCAACCAGCTCGTCCTAAATATACCTAAACCGAAATGGTTTGGATGTTTACGAGTCGAAAACGGGCGAAAGATAAGGAGTTTGGGAGACTAATGCCTCCCAAACCACTTTAAGTCTATACAAACACCTGGGGACAAGCCCGATTTTCACTGCTTTTGCACGACAAAGGTCTTGCTCAGGAGAACAGCTCGTTCGTCTTTGAGATCGAGTCGGTAAAGCCCCGCAGGCCATTCGTGCAGGCGAATGTGCCGGCTTTCCGTGCCTTTCGGCAAATGAAGCTCTGTCATGAGACGGCCATCTGCGGCATAGATGCGCAACTCGGCTTCTCGCTCAAGAGCCGAAGCAAAAGTCAATTCCAGCTCATCCGAGGCCGGATTTGGCGAAAGCCGAAAACCCTCACGTATCGCTTCGCCGGCATTTCCATCTGAAGAATCCCCATAGAAAGCCACTTCATCTCCCGCTCCGCCAAAATAGTCGCCTCCGGTGGAGGGACCCGGTTCCGGAACAGGTGGGTTGGTCAGGCACCAGCTCGGATCATCCGTTACCTGCACGTATAGATCCATGGTTTTGGTGCAGCCCAATCTTTCAACCTCCAGATGGATGGGGAAAATCCCTGCTTCCTGAGGTGTTACGGACAAAACCGGTGCGTTGGAAAAAGGTATATCGGAAGCAGCCCCGAAAGTCCAGAGATAATAGACCGGCCCTGCTACATCAACAGCACTCAGATACAGCGGCTCACCCAGGCAGATCACCGGAGGTACGGATTCAGCCAAAGCCGCTTCAAAAGGTTCAAATACAAAAGGCGAAACGTAGAAGGATTCCTCCGTCTGACACCCTTGGGCATCCGTAACCGTCAAAACATAGTTGCCTTCTGCCGGATTCTCCAAGACAGGCTCACTTGAACCCGTGTTCCAGGCGTAGGTATAAGGCGGCGTGCCACCCTGGACTACACCTTCCAAAAAGTCAAAATTCTCGCAATCGGATTGCAAGCTAAGGCTCAGGGCATTAGCTGTCTGCAGCTCAACATTAGCCACGATCTCCAGGCCGGTAGAGTCCGTAACCGTTACTTGGTAATTGCCTTGCGGCAAATTTTCAACCACGGCTGAGGAATCGCCCGTGCTCCACAGGTACGTAAAAGGCGGTGTTCCGGACATGACTTCCACCCAGGCAAAGCCGTCTTCACCAGTCGAACACTCGGGTGCTTCACCGCCATAGCTCACCGTCAAACCTTCATTGATCGACAAATTCAAGCAGATTTTTCCCGTAACGCTGCAGGCATTCGAACTTTCCACGCAAAGAAAGGCTTCTCCACTCTGCTGCCAGTTGACCAAGATTTCGTTCTCTCCCTGCCCTTGCACGATGGCACCGGCTTCGGGGGGCAAAATGCTCCACTCGAAAGTCGAAATGCCGTAGATGGTGTCCACCGAATAGCTCGCGAAACTACCTGCCATAGAAACCGTATCACCCATGATTTCCTCAGGTCCATCCAAATCATCCGAAAAAGGAGGTCCTGCACTCAACACCTCAATGCTGTAATCGCAAACATCTCCGGCCCAACCGTCAATCATCAAATAGTAAACCTCACCGGGCTCCAGGCCTGTCATGGTGAGCTGGCCAAAATCCTCTACTTGTCCGGGGCTCCAGCAATTGGATACCGGATTGAAACTGCCGTCTTCCAATTTTTCATACACCTCGGCTTGCAAGCCTGCACCTGTTTCCGTTCCCGTACAATTGGACGGATAAATAGCCAATTCTATGGTTTCACTCGTAGCCATAAAACCAAACCAATGATAGTTTTCACACGAGCCGCAAAAAGCAAGGGGGCAAGGCCCTGGATATGTGGGAAAAGTATAAGCACAATAGCCATCTAATTCCCAAACAGAACACAACAAGGGGGCGTCTTCCATAGCATGAACACCCATACCCGGCAAAAACGGTTCAAAACACTGCGCCGGCATGCGCAGCGATAGAAAGGCAAAAAAAATGAATGTAAAGAAAAAAGTAAAGTTTCGTTTCATGATTTGCTATTTTATGAAGAAACAATAGTACCGACAGACTGGACATGTGGCCACCACAAAGCGACTTAACTATCCATGAGGAGTGCTCTCTTTTCTTCTATCCCGGAAATGCCTTAGGCCACAAAAACGCTATACCCAGAGCGAAGTGGGTTGGGAAGCGGAGGCCGAAAAACGGCAAGTGAACAATTCCCAAAACACTTCGTGACGGGTATACACAAAAGGAATCTGTACTTTCTATTGTAAATAAAACGAAAAATCCTTACAAAGAGCTGCCTTTAGCCCCCAAATGAAAAAAAACAGTCCTTAGCTCCTTTGTCATTTGTCAGGAACGAGACAAAAAGAGGGTTTGCCCCCTCCGGGAGCAAACCCTCAAAGTGGCTTTTCAAAAGGCCTTCTTACTTGCGCTTGGCTTGGAAGATCTCTTTCACACCATCTACCGTACCTTCCATCTCCAGCTTGTCTCCATCCAAGGAGATCATATAAGTTACTGTAGATCCATTCTCCGAAGTAAAGGTGACCTCCTCCCCATTCTCGTCTAAGGAATAGGTACCTTTGTCAACAGCTGTCTGACCCAAAATGGCATCCACAATAGTTATGGTAAAATCACCTTTGCTATCACCCTTGCTGTACTCCCCGAAAAACAATTCCACAGAAGAGAAGTAACTACCTATCAATTCTACGCCATCTGAAGTCAGTGAAGTAACATCCCAAGTGCCGGTCAATTTCTTCGCTATGCGAATCTCCTTGGAACATCCGGCCAAAACAAAAGAAAAAAGCAAAGCTGCGAAAACAAAACGAGAAAGTTTCATGTGTCTGGTTTTTTGAAGTTAAAAGTTAAAAACAACTACTTCAGAGTTGCCAGCTTGGCACCTCTTGTATTGATGAAAAATGAGAGCCCTTGTCATTCACGCCGGGCCTTTAAAACAAACATCTTGTCAGAGTCTTGCAAGGTCAGTTTCAATTCGTAATTGCTCACTTCCAAGGTATAAAGCTCCAGCACCGCAGAAGATGAGGGCGACTTCAAACGCAATGTGCTGCCGTCATCCTTGACGAGATAGCCTATTGACCACTTTTCAAGAGCTCCCGTGGGATGCTCTCTCTTTCAAAATAAACGGTGCCCTCCCTGGGATCAACATAGCCGTTAAAGGCAGTAAGTTTCCCTCTAGCCTCAAAAACCATCGTCAAGGAAGAATAAACAGAACCCATCAGCTCCTCACCATCCGATACCACAGAGTAAGCATCCCAAACACCTTCCTGCAAGAGAAAACTGCATGTCTTATCTTTACTGCAAGAAGGCAACAGCAAAATGCTCATCCAAAGTAAAAACACTCCCTTTTTCATAATAGAGCAACAAAATTTAACACAAAAACAGAAATCTAATCTGCTACGCTTTTCTCTTTACCAAAACCAAAGGATTTGTCTCCCTTTTACGAAAGCAACCTCTTTTCAAGGTGCTAAATTACGCAAAAATTCCATAACATCAACACCGTCGGGATAATCCCTAAGCCCCGGCTGTTGAGATTTGCCGAAAGGCAAAACCTCAAAACCCTGTATGCTTCGCTGGCTCAAAACGCATTGCAGCTTATCTCTCTCTTTTTCCAGGGCTTTCGCCAAATCCTCCTCTGTCTCGTAAAAGGCATAATGCAAAGTAGCTATGCGAGAACTCAGCGATTCATCCTCCCGCAAAATCAAACTGCCCGTTGCCAGAAAAGGCTGCTTGTTGAGCATCAACAAGGCATAGGTATAATCGTAATTGTTTTTGTAAGGCTCGTGTAGAATCAACGCTCGATATTCGTGCAAGCTATCCAGCAGAGGTTGCATTTCATAGCCTTTCGGCAAATAGAGTTTTGAGACATTCCGGCAACCCAGACCGAAAAAGGAAAACACGTCTTCTCCCAAAGCTGACAGATCTTCGGCGGTTTCGTCTCCCTTTAGCACGGCAACGCTGTTTCGATTGCGTCGAATGATGTGAGGGTACTTACCGAAGTATTGTTTAAAATAGCGGGCCGAGTTGTTGCTGCCGGTGGCAATCACGGCATCAAAGCCCTGAAGACGCCGTACCGTTTCGGTATAAGCTCCTGCCCGGCTGTCCCACTCTTGCAGCCGTTGCATCAAATGCGGGAAGAGCCAAGGGTCGCGCTCCGACAATTTGACCTGGGCCTTGTGGCCGCTGACAAAGACAGCCAGCCAATCGTGAAAGCCTACCAGGGGGATGTTACCTGCAAAAACCAATCCCACTACGCAGGGCTTCAACCGCTCTTCTTCCGGCAAGGTATAAGCAGCAGCCCAGGAGGTCAGCAAATCGGTTTGCAGCATCTGCCGGCCCAAGGCGTGTATGGCCTTCAGCTGATTTTCCTCGGTAAACCAAGGGTTGTGAAAAGCCGTGCGCTGCACATGGGCCAAGAGGCGTTCATCGGGCGAACACAGCAGCTTGCCCAAACGCCCCAGAAGATTGATGCGTTCTCTTAGATTCATGTAAGGGTGTTTTTATCCCTGCGGGCATCCACGTAATGCCGCCATTTATCCAGGCAAGTGGCAAAATCTTCGGGCAAATCCGACTCAAAAACGATTTCCTTTTCCGTCCGCGGATGTACAAAACCCAACACCTTGGCATGCAGAGCATGCCGAGGCAAAATTTTGAAGCAGTTGTCCACAAATTGCTTGTACTTGCTGTACACCGTACCCTTGCAAATGCGATCTCCGCCATAGCGATCATCGTTGAAAAGCGGATGCCCCTTGTACTGCATGTGCACGCGGATTTGGTGAGTCCGCCCCGTCTCCAACTGGCACTCCACCAAGCTGACGTAATACAAGCGCTCCAACACGCGGAAATGCGTAACAGCCCACTTGCCCTGATCGCCCTCAGGAAAAACCGTGCGCAAAATTCTGTTGCGCGGATGGCGACCAATGTGCCCGCGAATGGTGCCGCTATCTTCTTCAAACTCACCCCAGATCAAAGCCTGGTAACGCCGCTCTATGCTGTGGCGAAAAAACTGTTTGGCCAAATGGTTCAAGGCAAAATCTGTCTTGGCCACCACCATCAGGCCCGAGGTGTTTTTGTCGATGCGATGCACCAAACCAATCCGATCTTTGAAGTTCTGATCCAGCAGAGGTAGTTCCAAATCCCTAAAGTGATAAGCCAGAGCATTGACCAATGTACCGCGCCAATTTCCCACCCCGGGATGCACCACCAGACCTGCCGGTTTGTTGATGACGAGCAGATCTTCGTCTTCATAAACCACGTTCAGGGGAATGTCCTCCGGAATGACTTTGATGCCCTCGCCGGGCTGCTTGGGAATGACCACCTGAATCACATCTCCGGGCCGAACCCTGTAATTGGGCTTGATTTCCCGCTCATTCACCACCACTGCCCCGGCCTTGATCGCATTCTGAATGCGATTGCGAGACAAGTACTGCATCCGATCCAGCAAAAACTTGTCGATGCGCAAAGGCGATTGCCCGGGGTCCACCACAAACTCCCGAAAATCGTAGTAATCTTCCGAAAAAGTCAAAATGCCGGTTTCCTTTGATGGCATGCTTCGGTTCTTTGTAGGTTGTTTCCCTGCCTTTCGGCAAATGACAAATCTCATCTTCCTCTGTCCCGCCTCTTAGGGAATAGAACGCAAGACTGCCAAAAATCATCTCTTTCCCTTTCTCAGGAGCGGCGAAAATAACAGATTTTTGCGTGTGGGGAAAGGGCCAAGCCCAAAAATTCACGGCAACCTTAAAACAACAACTCCATGCACGCAAAAGTTACCATCGAGCCATTTCGCATCAAAACCGTAGAGCCTATACGCCTGTCTTCGGAAGAAGAACGCAAAGACTGGCTGCAAAAAGCCCACTACAACCCCTTTTTACTCACTTCCGACCAGGTCATCATCGACCTGCTCACCGACAGCGGTACTTCGGCCATGAGCACCGAACAGTGGGCCGGGATCATGCGGGGAGATGAAAGCTATGCCGGTGCCCGCAGCTGGCAGCGCATGGAGGCTGAAATACAGGATTTGACGGGATTTCCCTACATCTTACCCACCCATCAAGGACGAGCAGCAGAACACCTGCTCTACTCCAAATTGGGCGGCTCCGGCAAAGTCTTCATCTCCAACACCCATTTCGACACCACGCGAGCTAACATTGAGTTCTCGGGTGCCCAAGCCATAGACTGTCCCGTAGAAGCCGCCTTGCATCCCGAAGAAGAAGCTCCCTTCAAAGGCAACATTGACTTGGAGAAACTGGAGGAAAACATCCTGCAGCACGGAGCGGAAAACGTCGGTGCCATCATCCTCACCGTAACCAACAACAGCGGCGGCGGACAACCCGTCAGCATGCAAAACGCCCGGGCCGTGCGAAACATGGCCGACAAATACGGCCTGCGCTTCATCCTCGATGCCTGCCGCATAGCCGAAAACGCCTACTTCATCAAACAGCGGGAAGCCGGCTACCAGGACAAGAGCTACCGCGAAATTGCTCAGGAGATGTTCCGCCTGGCCGACGGAGCAATCATGAGTGCTAAAAAAGATGCCCTGGTCAACATGGGCGGCTTTCTCGCCCTCAAAGAGCTCGACTTGGCCCTGCAATGCCGCACCACCCTCATCATCACCGAAGGCTATTCTACCTATGGCGGCCTTAGCGGACGTGACATGGAAGCCATAGCCATAGGCCTACGCGAAGTCTTCGACCCCCACTACCTGGAATACCGCATCCGCAGCACCACTTACGTAGGCGAAAAGCTGCACGAAATGGGCGTGCCCATCATACGCCCCGTAGGAGGCCATGCCGTCTATATCGATGCCAAAGCCTTCTACCCACACATCCCGCCCGAAGAATTTCCCGGGCAGGCCCTGGCTTGCCAACTCTACGAGGCAGGAGGTATCCGAGCCTGTGAAATCGGCTCCGTCATGTTCGGACACTACGACGAAAACGGCCGGTTCATTCCCGCTAAGATGGAATTGGTCCGCTTGGCCATACCCCGTCGCGTCTATACCCAAAGCCACATGGACTATACCGTGGAAGTCTTCCGCTACCTACTCGATCAACGCGAACAGGTACAAGGCTTCCGCATCACCTATGAACCGCCCTTTCTCCGCCATTTTACGGCTCGGTTCGAAAAAGTGAATTAGGTGGAATAGGTAAAACCCTTCCTCCGGTTAGCCAATTAACCCGATTTCACCGATTAACCCGATTAACCGTAACGGACGTGATCGGCGTGATCGACGTGATCGGCGTGACGGGATCTATCTTCAAAAAACACTTTTTTGCTAAAAGAGCATAGTTTCACTCCAAGGTAAAGTCTCTTCTTTTGGCTTGACCCAAAAGAAGCAAAAGATCAAGGCTCTATTCCTTTTTTAACGCTGCGAAAAACTCCAAGAGCCTAAAACGAATAAACTCGCCACTGCGCTTGTGCCCCGGGACAATAGCCTGTGCTATACTACGCTTAG
>JALSKB010000132.1 GCA_026989035.1 Saprospiraceae bacterium
GCGCATTCGACAATTGCTCCGAGATTATGCGGGCTTTTCCAAGGAAGAACTGCAAGCTGCTTTTTTAAAAATTGCCAAACGCCTGGGAGGACTTCGCCTGAAAGAAGCGCTGCAAGCCATTGAAGAGGGAGATCTGGAGTTGGCTGCTCGCCTTGCCTTGGCGTATTACGACAAGGCCTATGGGAAAGGCAAAAAACCGGCAGAAGTTCAAGAAGTACCTAACTTGCATTTTGCTTTCCCCCGGGAAAGCCTCAGCGACATAGCCCGTACATTGTTGAAAGTCGAAGATCGATTTTTGAGGGAAGCTTGACAGGCTTTTTTGTTGAAAACACAGACTTGAGTTCATGCTAATGCATCACCTATGACAAAAAAAATGTATCCTTTGACTCAGTACAGCCATGGAGCCGGTTGTGGCTGTAAAATTGCTCCTTCGGTCTTGGATGAAATCCTGGCCGGTGTGGGCTCTGAAACCTTTTACGAGGCGCTCTTGGTGGGGAATTCCAAGCGGGATGATGCCGCTGTCTATGACTTGGGAGATGGCACGGGAGTAGTTAGCACCACCGACTTTTTCATGCCCATTGTGGATAGCCCGAAAGACTTCGGGCGCATAGCAGCTGTCAATGCCATCAGCGACATCTATGCCATGGGGGGGCGCCCCTTGATGGCCATAGCCATTTTGGGCTGGCCGGTGGACAAGCTGCCCGCCAAAGTGGCCGGCGAAGTGATTCGCGGAGGGCGGATGGCTTGTGATGAGGCGGGCATTCCCCTGGCCGGAGGGCACAGCATCGATTCACCGGAACCCATCTTTGGCCTGGCGGTAACGGGGCGTGTACCGTTAGCTCATCTGAAAAAAAACGAGGGTGCCCAAGCCGGTGACTACCTCTTCCTCACCAAAGGCTTGGGCGTAGGTATTTTGACTACGGCACAAAAACAGGGCAAGGTTAAACCCGAAGATTTGGAATTGGCTCGTCGCTCTATGATAAGCCTGAACAAAATCGGTGAAGCCCTGGGGGCTTTGCCCTATGTGCATGCCATGACAGATGTTACGGGTTTTGGCCTATTGGGGCACTTGCGTGAAATGGCCGAAGCCTCGGGCTTGCAGGCGGAGATCTATTTTGACAAAGTTCCTTTGCTGGATAGAGAGCTTGTCCATCACTACCTCGACCAAGCTTGTATTCCGGGCGGTACCCATAGGAATTGGAAAAGCTATGGGCATGCCGTGGGAGAAATCACCGAACGCCAACGCCACATCCTCTGTGACCCCCAAACCAGCGGCGGGCTGCTTGTGTCGGTAGCTGCCGAAGAACTGAAGACTTTTCAATCCTTTATGAGCCAACAAGGATTCTCCGACATAGAGCCTCTGGGAAGGATGCAACCATCTGATGGGGGAGAGGTGCAAATTCGCTTGGTGGAAGCTTGATTTTGTGTACTCATGGCGAAGTGGTTTGGGAGGCGTCAGCCTCCCGAACTCCCTACCTTTTGCCCGTTTGCGAGTCGCAAATATTCCAAACCGTTTCGGTTTGGGTATAGTCAAATTTTTTGGGCTTTAAGTTGGGTAAATAGGGAGAGTCAGGTTTTGGGGTTGTGGAGGGCTTGATAGGTTTCTAACAATTTTTTTTCTTCCCTTTCCCAGTTGTATTTCAGGGCAGCTTGTCGAAGTCGGGGGAGATAGTTTTCAGCTTTCCACTGGCCGATTTCGAGTAAAGCCCGGCGGAGTTGTTCCTTGTTGCGGAAGTCTTCTACAACCATGCCCAAGCCGGGTTCTCGGAGGATATAGCGCAGGCCATCCAGTGAGGAAGCCAGTACGGGTAAACCGGCATTGATGTATTGGAAGATTTTGTTGCCGATGGTGAGTCTATGGTTGCCACTGCTGCCTTGGTAGAGGCAAAAGCCGAAGTCTCCGGAAGCAGTGTATTCATCCAGTTGAGCGGGAGAGACGGCGGGGTGGAAAAAAATGTTGGGGTGTTGTTTGGCAGCTTGTTTGGCCAAGGGGCTAAGTGGTCCGTAGCCGAGGACGACCAATGCGTATTTTTCGGGGAGCTCGGCGAAGAGTTCCAGCAGCAGTTCCAAGCCTCTGCGAGGGATGAGCGAGCCTTGGTAGAGGAAGATGCGTTGTTCTTTTCCTATGCCGAACTTTTGCCGAAAGAGATCCGGTTTGGGTGCGTTTTGCGGGCGCAGATAGGGGCAATTCATGACAACGGTGGGCGGTTTGCTCATGCGGTAGTGTTTGGCGTAAGCCTGAGCTACCAGAGGGCTTACCACCAACATGCCATCCGTGAAGGGCAGGCAGAGGCGTTCTGCCAGGCGAATGATGAAGTTGGGATAGTATTTGCTACCTGCTTCTGCCTTGTCGTACTCCAGTTCGTGAGCGTCGTAGATGATGCGCAGTTTCCGGTTGAAAATCAGTTTGGTGAGCACGGCCAGGGGCAAGGGCTCTACATCGTTGCAGTGGATGATGTCTGTTTTGCGGTAGCGCTTGATGAAGCGATACCAAAGTTCTACGTACTTTAGCGCTTGAACGATGCGGTTTTTGGACCAGGACCGGCTTTTGAGGCGTATTCGGTGAACGGGAATGCCTTCAACCGTTTCGTCTTCGGGCAGTTCGTTTTCGTGTAGGGCACAAACCTGCGGTTCATAACCGGCTTTTTTGAGGCTGATACACTCTTTGAGCACGCGACTGTCGTGCAAAAAATTGTTGAAGACAATGGATACTATGCGCATGCTGCATTTTCATTTTGGCGAAAGCCCTGATCAATAGCACCGCAAAGATGAGCAATTCTTTTGAGTACTTAAGTCCCGAACGCAGGGCAAAACTTTTGGCTTGGGCAGAGGAATACGGCACGCCTCTTTACGTCTATGATACTGCCTTGATGCGCAGGCAGTACCAGCGTTTGGCAAAAGCCTTTGCGGGAGTTGATTTGAGCATTCGATTTGCCGCCAAGGCCTTGAACAACATCCACGTCTGGGCCTTTTTGCGCAGCCTGGGAGCGGGCTTGGATTGCGTATCTGTCTTTGAAGTGGAGATGGCTCTGGCGGCAGGCTTTCAAGCTGGGGAAATCCTGTTTACGCCCAACAATGTGGGCATGCACGAATACGACAGAGCGGTTGAGCTGGGTTTGTCCGTCAACATCGACAGCATACCCATGTTGGAGCTTTTTGCCCAGCGCTATCCGTCTTATCCGGTGGGGATACGCATCAATCCGCATATTCAGGCCGGCGGGCATGCGCATATTTCGGTAGGTCATGTGGACTCCAAGTTTGGCATTTCCATTCATCAGTTGCCCCATGTATTGAAATTGGTAGAAACCCTGCAAGTGAACATTGTGGGCTTACACATGCACACGGGTTCGGATATTCTGGAAGCCGATGTTTTTTTGCGTGGAGCAGAAGTGCTGTTTAATGCGGCGAATCACTTCGGAAACCTGGAGTACCTCGATTTTGGATCGGGTTTTAAGGTGCCGTATAAACCTTCGGATATGGAAACCGATGTAGAGGAATTGGGCAAGGTTTTTTCCGAACGCTTTCTTTCTTTTTGCGAAAGCTATGGCCGGCCCTTGCGTTTGATTTTTGAGCCCGGGAAATTTTTGGTGAGCCTGTCCGGTTGGTTTTTGACAAGGGCAACGGTGGTTAAGGCCACGCCTTCTACCTTGTTTGTAGGGGTAGATTCCGGTTTCAACCACTTTATGCGCCCTATGTACTACAAGGCTTGGCACGAGATTCAAAACCTTTCCAATCCGGATGGACGCTATCGGGTGTACTCTGTTGTGGGTAATGTGTGTGAAACGGATACTTTCGGCAGCAATCGAAAATTGCACGAAGTTCGGGAAGGCGATGTGCTTTGCTTCTACAATGCCGGCGCGTATTGTTTTTCCATGGCATCTCGCTATAATGCCCGCCCCTTGCCGGCGGAATTGCTGATTGATGAGCAAGGCAAAGCCAAACTCATTCGCAGGCGCGAAACCTTGGAAGATTTGTTGCAGCACATGCTTTAAAGGAGTTGTGATTGTGCCCTGTAGGTCGATTTGGACAATCGGTATAATCGGTTGGCCGTTTTTGATTCACACTTACCGGGCTCGTCGCATAGCCGGATGGGATACAGCTTGGTTTGTTGGTGAGTTTGGAATACCCCGACAGTTCGATTTTGGTCTACTCATGGCGAAGAGGTTCGGGAGGCTGACGTCTCCCAAACACCCTGACTTTCGCTCGTTGGTGAGTCGTAAATATCCCAAACCATTTCGGTTTGGGTATATATTGGTAAAAGTTCTTATCTTGTCCAGTTAAAACGAAGAGTGTTTTAATTCCCATGCACAGCAGGGTTTTATGATCAGGAAGTTCACCATATATGCTCAGCACGACTCCAGCGATTGTGGAGCGGCTTGTCTGCGGATGATAGCGCGGCACTACGGGCGTTATTACTCCTTGGAGCATCTGCGCCGGTTGGCCAACCAGGGGCGGGGTGAGGTGAGCTTGTTGGACTTGAGCGATGCAGCGGAGCAGATCGGATTGCGCACTTTTGCAGCGAAGATCACTTATGAACAATTGGCCAATGATTTGATTTTGCCGGCTATTGTGCACTGGAGGCAAAATCACTATGTGGTGGTGTATGCCATCGATGACAAATACGTTTGGGTGGCCGACCCCAATCCCGAGGCTGGAAGTTTGCAGATGCTGAAAGAGGAGTTTCTCGACGGATGGATTAGTGATGAGGAGGAGGAGAAAGCCGTAGGGGTGGTTTTGGCTTTGGAGCCCGGGCCCGACTTTTACCACAAGGAAGGCCAGTTGCCCAGAGAAAATCTCTTTCGCTATTTGTGGACTTACATTCGTCCTTACCAAAAATTGCTTTGGCAATTGGCGCTGGGTGTGTTGTTGGTGCTCTTCCTGCAGGCTGTTTTTCCCTTCATGATCAAATCCGTGGTGGATGAAGGCATAGGCTCTCTGGATTTCAACTTTGTCTTGTTGGTCTTGGTGGCTTGGATGATTCTTTATCTGAGCAAGACCCTGATTGAGCATGTGCGGGCCTGGATTTTGACGCATATCGGTACCCGGACGGGCATACGCCTCTTATCCGATTTTTTGATCAAGGTGGTGCGTTTGCCTTTGTACTTTTTTGACCGGAAGAATACGGCCGATGTGTTGCGTCGCATACGCGATAACCAACGCATTGAGCAACTGCTGACCACCTCTAGTTTGCTCAGCTTGTTTTCTTTTGTATCGGTTTTCATTTTGGGCATTTTGCTGCTCTACTTTAGCCAGACGATATTTTGGATTTTTCTCTTCGGTACAGTCATTTATGTCGTATGGGTCGTGCGTTTTATGCAGATGCGCAGAGCCTTGGATTACATTCGCTTTGATCAGGCTTCGGAGAATCAAATCAAACTGGAGGAAATCATTCACGGTATAGAGGATATCAAACTCAACAATGCAGAAACGGATAAGCGATGGGATTGGGAGCGCACGGAGGCCAATTTGTTTCGCACGGGAATGGATTACCGCAGCTTGCACCTGCGCCAGGATTTGGGCGCGCGTATCATTGATGAGGTGAAAAACATCTTCATCACGGTGTTTGCCGCTAAGGCGGTGATAGATGGCCAGCTCAGTGTAGGAGGTTTGTTGGCCGTTCAATATATCGTGGGGCAAATGCAGACGCCCATTCGCCAATTGATTCACTTTTTGAGGATGGTGCAAGATGCCCGCATTAGCCTGGAACGCATGCAGGAAGTTCGGCAAATGGTTGAGGAGGAAAGCTCGAAGGAGCAAGCCGAAATTTTGCCGGAAGACAAGAGGCTTTCCATGGAAGGGGTAACTTTCAGCTACCAGGGAGAGCAAGGCGTACCTGCACTCAAGGACGTGAGT
The DNA here is from genome assembly GCA_026989035.1 of Saprospiraceae bacterium. Classification (GTDB taxonomy): domain Bacteria; phylum Bacteroidota; class Bacteroidia; order Chitinophagales; family Saprospiraceae; genus WGBN01. The sequence continues at coordinate 5,854 of JALSKB010000132.1, forward strand.
TTGGAGATTCCTGCCGGTAAAATAACGGCCATAGTGGGTTCCAGTGGCAGTGGAAAAACCACCCTGATGAAATTGCTGTTGGGCATGTATCGCCCGCAAGAAGGTGAAGTCAAGTGGGGAGAAATGCCCTTGCATAATATTCCCCAGCGCCGTTGGCACGACCTCTGTGGTGTCGTTTTGCAAGACGGTTTTATCTTTTCTGATACGGTGGCCAACAACATTTGTCTGGGTGACGAAGTCGTCGATCAGGAGCGCCTCAAATGGGCTGCTCGTGTAGCCAATATTCACGGTTTTATAGAATCTCTGCCTTTGGGCTACAATACCCGTTTGGGCTCCGAAGGCCTAGGCCTGAGTCAGGGGCAGCGGCAGCGCATTCTCATAGCTCGTGCCGTGTACAAACAACCGCAATTCCTCTTTTTTGACGAGGCCACCAATGCCCTGGATGCCTACAACGAACTCATCGTGTTGGAAAATGTGGAAGATGCCTTCCCCGAGGCAACCATGGTGCTCATTGCCCATCGCCTCAGTACGGTGATGAATGCCGATCACATCGTCGTCTTGGAAGAAGGCGAAGTCATTGAACAGGGCACACATGAAGAACTGACAGGAGCAAGGGGCACTTATTATCACTTGCTCAAAAATCAGTTGGAGTTGGGGGCATAAATCCGTGTTGAGCTATGTTGAAAAATAAATATACCGATCAACCCGGTGAGGAAATTCGGGATATCCTCGGTATGCCGCCTATCTGGCTGGCCCGCTGGGGAACTTTAGTCATCTTACTGACGCTTCTTGCCGTCTTGGCTTTAGGGCTGGCGTTCTATTATCCCGAAAAAATGGAAGCTGAAATTTTGCTCACAACAGCTAATCCTCCTATTCCCATTATTGCTCAAACCGATGGTTATCTCAAAATATGGGTGGAAGAAGGCGATACGGTAGAACAGGGGGCCTTTCTCGGTATGATTAGGAGCACAGCTCGCTTGGAAGATGTCATGACGCTGGAAGAAGATCTTAAAAAAATACAGGAATTTGACAAAACGGCTCTTTACGAATACGAACCGCAAAAATACCTCAGATTGGGTGAGCTGCAAGCCGATTATCGGGCATTCTTGCGCTTGTTTCAGGAGTTCTCCTTTGACCAGTCGGAATACGATTCGGAAAAAACGCGCAAGCTCAAGAGCAAATTGAAGCGCTATTTGCGCAAGCGCAAGAAACTGGAAGAAGAACTACAAGCAGCTATTGACGATCGTGAACATTTGCAAAAGCAACTGGACCAATGGCAGCAGCGTTATGAAGGAGCCGTGTCCGATTTGGAAAAAGTACAGGCAGCTCGGGAAGCCTTAATTGAACAAGACATGAGCATAGCAGAAATGGAAGATGCCATTTTTAGGCTTTCGCAAAATGTCGATAAACTTAAAGCTGCCATCGTCGCCAGTGAAGACAAAAACGGCGGGGATATTGGCAAATACCAAGTCCTCTTGCAAGGCATAGCGGAATTGGACAACCAGCTGCAAGCCTGGAAAAACAAATATCTTTTGATAGCACCCGAAACCGGTGTGATTTCCTTTTACAACCTGCGCCCGGAGAGCCGTTACGTCCATGCCGGTGATCGCATTATGGCTTTGGTGCCACAGGTGGAAGGCAATGAATTGGTTGGGGAAATTCTTTTACCTATTGCGGGTTCGGGTAAAGTGAAAATAGGGCAACGTGTACTCATCAGGTTTGAAAGCTATCCCTTTGAAGAGTTCGGTATGGTAGAGGGTAGAGTTACGGGCAAGGCTCTGCTCCCGCAAAATGACAGTTATTTTGTGACGGTCTCTCTGCCCAACGGGCTTCTGACCAACAAGGGAGAAATCCTTCCCTTTCACCAACTCATGAGCGGAAAGGCCGAAATTTTGATCGATGAAAAGCGTTTCGTGGACAGGCTGTTGGGGCGTTAACACCCGCTTTGCCATATCAAGTGTAGAACCTCCTTGGTCTTGGTCTTGATTTTACACCAGTCGGCTATTTGGTACCCTACAACCCAGGCTATTTTCTTTTTGCTGGTCTCGAGTACCATTACTTTTTCTTTTTTGAAACGGTCCACTTTGTGGTCGGTGAGCAAATCTTGAATTTTCTTTCTTCGGCCTCTCATGCCCAGCGGGTAAAAGAAATCTCCGGGTTTCCAAGGGCGCAGCAGCAACGGGAAATCCAGAGAAAAGGTGTCTAAGTAGGCTTCGTTGGATGTCGAACCTAAAGCGGCGGGCAGCTCTCTGCTGTATTCCAATTTCAAGCAGCGGCCATCGGGCAAGACGACTTGTTTTTGTCGTCGCTGAATGATAAATGTGTTTTTTTCTTCGGCCTTGGAGCGCGGGCGAATGATCCAGTACTTTCGATCGTTGAGCATTTCATGTGTGGGGGAGAGAAAGATTCCTCCACTGGGGTGCCCGGCCGTTTCCAAAGCCTGGCGGCTTATGTCAGAAGAAAAATGGAACTTGCGCAGTAGTTCATACAAGATGGTTTCCGGAGCCGGCGTTTTGAGCACTTCTTCCTGATGTATTAGCCAGCTGTTTCCCCGTTTGATCAGCAGCTTTTGGCGGAAGCCCTCTATGGCATATCTGTAAATTTTTTCTGCTTCTCGCACATGATGGGAAGTCTTGGCAAAGCCCTTGGTGAGCTGGGGATTTATGTTCTTTAACAGGGGAATGACTTCCAGGCGTAGGGCATTGCGGCGGTATTTGGTGGAGGCATTGGAGCTGTCTTCTCTCCAGAGGATGCCTTGTTTTTTTGCGTAGGCTTCAATCTCTTTTCTGCCGGCCCAGAGTAGGGGGCGAAGGATGTTTCCCCGCTGTGGCGGAATGCCGGCCAGGCCTTTTAGGCCACTTTGTCGGATCAGATTGAGCAGGGCGGTCTCCAGGGAATCGTCGAGTTGGTGGGCGGTGCACAGGCGGTCGTATCCTTCGTCTTCGAGCACTTGTTCGAACCAGAGATAGCGCAATTGGCGGGCGGCCATTTGGATGGAGATTTGCTGCCTTTCGGCAAAAACCTCGGTCTCAAAACGCTTTTCGTAATAGGGCAGCCCCAGCTTTTGCGCTGTCTGACGAACGAACTCGGCATCGGCATCGGCTTCTTCCCTAAGACCAAAGTGAGCATGAGCCACGGCAATCTCCCCTTGTATGTAGCCCTCATCCCTGGCCTTTCGGCAAATGTCGAGCATGACCATGGAGTCCACTCCTCCGCTGATGGCCAGCAAGAGCTTGTCTTGAGCTTGCCAGTCGGTTTCCGATTGTAAAAAGGCCAAGGTTTGCCGTATCATGCAGCGAAGATACGTATTTTGGCTTGGATCCATCGGCTGCGCAGAGCTGCCTTAAAATAGCCTTTTTCTTTGAAAGTAAATGGCCAGGGCCAAAGAGAGAACGAGCGAAATGACAATTAGGAGAATGAAGGCATAGGGTCGTTCTTGCAGGGGAAGATGGACGTTCATGCCGTAAAAACTGGCAACAAGGGTAGGCACCATGAGGATGATGGTGATCAGCGTCAGGCGTTGCATCACGATGTTGAGGTTGTTGGAAATGATGGAGCTGTAGGCATCCATGGTGCCGTTGAGAATGTTGGAATAGACATTGGCCATCTCAAGAGCCTGGCTGTTGTCAATGATGATGTCTTCAAAGAGATCGGTAAGCTCCTCATCTCGCCCGATGCCGAGATAATCGGTGCGCTTTATTTTCATTTTGAGCAGCTCGTTGGAATTTAGGGAGTTGATGAAGTAAACATAACTCTTTTCAATGCTGAGCAGTTGCATCAATTCCCGATTTTGGCTGCTGTCGTAGAGCTTTTGTTCAATGATGTTGCTGCGGCGATTGAGCTGGCGCAGGCAGCTGAGGTAGCGAAATACGGTTTGTTGAAAAATCTGTAGCACAAAGAGCTTGTGATCTTGCGGGTCAAAAAATTTGACCTTGTTGGTTTGGAATCGCTCGATGACGGGGTTGGGGTGGGAGGAGATGGTGAAGATGTGCTGCTCTGTCAGAATAATACCAATAGGCACTGTAATGAAAATGGCATCGACTTCTTCCTCATCTACTTCGTTGAGCAAAGGCGTGTTGATGACGATGAGGCGCACGCCGTCTTCGGTTTCATAACGCGATCGTTCATCGATATCCAGAGAATCTGTGAAGAAATCCAAGGGGATGTTGTGCTCTTCGGCTAAATGTTGCAGTTCCTCCCTGTTAAAAGGAGGTTCGATGTTGATCCAACAACCCGGTTCTGCCTTGGTGAGCATGTGAAGCTCCCCTTGCTTTTTTGTGTAGTACTCTATCATGCAGCCGAAGATTAGCCGGCTGCAAAGGTACACAAAAAATGGTAGAGGTTTACCCCCCCCTTGGAAAAGAGCTCTGCAGGGAGACGTGCAGTATAAAGGGCTGCCTCTGCTTTATTTCTTGATGGCTTTTGCTATGGCCTGGCCCTCACGGCATTGGAAGCGAATGAAATACATGCCTTCGCTGAGTTCTTTTTCAGGGGCAACTTTCCATTCGTATTGACCGGCCGGCAGATCTCCCATTTGCATTTCCCAGAGAACTCGACCGTTGAGGTCGAGCAGCGATAAATTGGCGTTGTGCAGGTTTTCATTTGGCGAAAGCCGAACGATACATTGCTTTTGAAAAGGCGTTGGCCAAACGCTGAGCGGGAATTTTGTTGCAAAGGGGTCCGCTAAAGAAGTGTTGCAAGAAGTGGTGAATACCATGGAGGTGGTATCGGTGCTTCCAAACTGGCAAACGGAGCTGATTTGAAACTCGTATTCGGTGCAGGGCTGGAGGCCGAAAAGGGTGATGTTTTGGCCCTGGTAAGAAAGTTCTATCCAGGCATTGTTGCCCTGTGGCTTATAGCGGATGAGGTAGCTGTCGGCATTGCTTCCGCTGCCGTCCCAAGAAATGGTGGCGGAATAGGCGCTGGTGTCTTCCACTTGCAGGTTGGCAGGGAGGAGGCAGGGAATGTCGGGCTCGAAATAGGCCGTGAGGGTGTCGCCGGTTTCAAAAGCCAGTTGGATGGCCTGGCTGTATTCGTCGGGTGAAAACGCATTGTTAGCCACTTCCCAATGGTCGAAAAGCCATTCATCTGCAGGGAGTGCCTTGAGCAGTACATTGACACCGGCGAAATAACTGCCGGTGAAGGGATATTCTTCGGGATGTAGCGTATTGACTTGCACGGCATTGGGTGAATCGGAGGGATAAATGTTGACCAGTAGGGGATAGGGGCCTTCCACCTCATAGCAATCGGAAATGCCCCCGTTGATCACGGTGCAGCGGGTGTAGATGAAGTCTTTGAGGTCTTGCACGTTTTGTTGCCACTCGGCCATGGAGCCGCCCCAGCGTTGGATGTGGCGGGGCATCTCGGGCTCTATGCGGGCGAGCAGTTCGTCCAGTATGCCAATCATGGAATCACAAGTGAAATAGGTGTTGAGCAAATCGGCATAGCGATTGACGTAGAGGTCGTGGAAATCCTGGTTTTCGAGCAAGGCCTGGAGCATTTCGGTATGGCCTTCCGGATCGTCCACGAGCTGCGGCTGGTTATAGCAGGGGTCGGCATTGGGAGAGGGGTCGGGAATGCCGGTGTAGTTGATGTAGTGGCCGAAGGTGGCATCCATATCCCAAAGGGTATAGCGCCAGCGTTTGGCCTGGCCATCGGGTTTTCTTCCTCTCCACCAGGCGGTGTTCCAAATCAGCCAGTCTTTGCAAACGACGTGGGTGTTGATGATCATGTAGTCCACTAAACTGAGTAGGTTGAATCGATCTTGTACATACTGATAGTTTTCCTCCAGGCTTAGGTCGTTGGCCAGGATAAAGTCGTACAAATCGTACCAATCGTCCCAGCTGCCGTACTCCTCCCAGGTAGTGCCCCAGGTTTTGATGAAGTCAATCCACTTTTTTCCCTGATTGTAGTAGTATTTGGTGAAGTCGTTGTCATCCACTTTTTCCCGTATTTCGTAAATGCCCCAGTATTGGCCGTTGACGTAGAGGACGCAAGGTTCATAGGTGCGTTCGTCCAGTTCCAGGCCGGCGCGTTGCGAAAGCGTGTGCACATAGGCATCCCGAATGTGTGCTCCGCCCGGTTCAAAGGGGTAGTTGTCGTTGGCAGCGGCTTTGAGGATGAGCCGTTGGAATTTGTCGCGCTCTTTTAGACTAAAGATTTTTTGGTGGATGGCGTTGTTGTAGCCGAATTGATCTCTGGTGATGTAATCGATACCGCGCTGGTCGTAAGCCCAGGAGTCGTTGCCGTGTTTGTTGTATTCTCCCACGGCCTCTTCCAGGAAATTGCCCTGAGGGTCGAAGATTTCAAAAGAGCCTTGCGGCTCTATACCCCAGCTCCCATTCATGAGATCGAGAAGATCGTCTCCGGCTATGCTGATGACGTACATGTCGTGTTCATCATTGATGAAATAGGTGTTGGTGGCGATGTGCCCGGGTAGTACCTGGTTGTCGTTGGAAAAGGATCGGGCCCGGATAACGGTGGTTGCGCTGATTGGAAAGGGCCCGGTGTAGAGTGTGGATGCCGGTGTAGGTTCGCTACCGTCGGTGGTGTAGCGTATTTGGGCATTGGGTTCGTCGGTGCTTAGGCTGATGCTCAGTGTCCCGGCGTAGAAGCCTGCCTGTGGGCTGATGTGCGGCATGGCGCTGTAGTGGCTGAAGGAGGCCGTAGTGTTGGCCGCATTGGGGGTAGGCGTGGGGAAGACCTTCCAGTTGTTGCTGCCGTCGGGGCTACGTCCATAGGATTGGTCTTTGAGGTTGGGCGGGTTGAAATAGTGTACTTCCAGGATGTTGCCTTGGGGGTTGGCTAATACGACTTGGTCGTTGCCGGTGGTTTGGGTGAGCTTGAAATTGGTGTGGTAAGTGCCTCCTGAAAATTCATCGTGGCCATCAGCAAAGACGAGGAGGTATTGGCCTGGCCCTAAGGTGGTGCCGGAGGGAAAGGCCCACTTGTCGGGATTGTTCTCTCTGTCGCTGAGGTGGTATCCGCTGAGGTCTATGGTGGTAGAGCCGGCATTGTAGAGTTCTATCCAGTCGGCTTTTTCGCCGTAGTTGTTGGTGATGGTCAAGCGATTGGCTGCCGAATATTCGTTGATGACGAGCTGGGCTTTCGCCAAATGGATGGAAAACAAGGCGAGACCACAAAGGAGGTGTAGTTTTTTCATGGATAGAATGGTTGTATTCGATAAACGGTTGATCCCTCTTTCGTCGGCTAAATTTCGTTTCGTTGGCTGGGAAGTACTATGTGGGCAGGCCCGGGGTCCCATTTGCCGAAAGGCTAACCAAAAATAACAGCTTTCAGCGATAAGTCAGACAACTATTGGGCGAAATGTCGGATATTGGGCAGTCGAAGCGCTGTCGCTTGCTTTGTCATGTTGAAAGGTAATTGTTGGTATGAAAAAGGTTTTGTTCATCAATAAGGCTCACCCGATTTTGCGCAGAGAACTGGAGGCTTTAGGTTATGGATGTGAGGAGGATTTAGACTGTGATTTGACGGCCTTACGGCAAAAGATACCCGCTTATGAGGGCTTGGTGTTGCGTTCTCGTCTGCCGGTGGGCGCCGAGCTTTTGCGAGCCGGGCGAAACCTGAAATTTGTGGCTCGGGAGGGGATTGGCCTGGAACACATTGATGTGGCGGCGGCGGATTCTCTGGGTATTGCGGTTTTAAATTCTCCCGAGGGCAGCAAAGATGCAGTGGGGGAGCACGCTTTGGGCATGTTGTTGGCCCTGTTGAATAAGCTGTGCAAGGCCGACAGGGAGGTGCGCGAGGGTTTGTGGTTGCGGGAGGAAAATCGCGGGCGGGAATTGGGAGAGCTCTGTGTAGGCATTTTGGGTTATGGCAATACGGGTAAGGCTTTGGCCCGCAAACTGAGCGGCTTGGGGCCTCGCGTTGTGGCTTACGATAAATACTTGAGCGATTACGGGGATCGATATGCCGAGGAGGTGAGCCTGGAGCAGCTTTTTGCCAAGGCTGATGTTTTGAGTATTCACATCCCGGGAGATGAGTCTAATTTCCACTTTGTAGATGCCGCTTTTTTGGAGTCTTTTGCTCGGCCGATTTACCTTTTGAATACGGCTCGGGGCATGGTTTTGGATACTCGGGCTTTGCTGGATTGCTTGCGTTCGGGCAAGGTTCTTGCTGCGGGTTTGGACGTGCTGGAGTACGAGACTTCTTCTCTGACTATGCCGGCGGGAAATTTGGAGCATCCGGTTGTCAGGGCCTTGCGGCAAATGGACAACGTCTTGCTCACTCCTCACGTGGCGGGTTGGTCTTTTGCCAGCAAGCGCAAGCATGCCGAAGTTTTGGCGAAGAAGATAAAATCACTTATCTTGTGAATTTAACTTTGGTGTTATGCCTTTTGCTTTAAATCGCGAGGGGATTCCCGTTCGTTCGGCTTTCAGAAGATGGCTGTTGAGCTATTCCAGTTATCTGAGCCTTCGCTTGGCTGTGGTTTTGTTTTTTGCCTCGATCTTTTTAGGGGCTTTGGGTTTTGTCTTGATAGAGGGGTACAGCTATTTGGATGCCGTGTACATGTCGGTCATTACGCTTTCTACGGTGGGTTTTGGAGAGGTGGAGGGGCCGTTGAGCGATGCCGGCAAGTTGTACACCTCCTTACTCATCGTTTACAATTTGGCTGTTTACACCTATGCGATTTCCGCTTTTACGTATTTTGTGAGCAACGGCAATTTTTTTAAAAACATGACGGAAAAACTGGTTCAAAAACGCATCGATAAATTGAGTGGGCACGTGGTTGTGTGTGGTTATGGGCGCTTTGGCAAAGAGGTGGTTAGTCAGTTTGAGCAACACAAGATTCCTTTTGTGGTGGTGGAGCTTCGAGCTGAAGCCATTGAGGATTTGTTGCGGGAGCGGGAGGAGTACCTTTACGTAAGGGGAGATGCCACGCATGATGACGATTTGATAAAGGCAGGAATTAAACGCGCCCATGCCATGGTTACGGTTTTGCCGAACGATACCGATAATCTGTTTACGGTTTTGACGGCACGACAGCTCAATCCCGCTTTGAAGATCGTCAGTCGGGCTACGGATCCTCGAACCCAGCGCAAATTGCATTTGGCAGGAGCCGATCACATCATCATGCCGGAGCAGGTGGGGGGCTTTTACATGGCCACTTTGGTGAGTAAGCCGGGTGCTATTGAGTTTTTCTCTTTTGTAAACAACCACTTTGATGCCGACATCGGTCTGGAGGAGTTGCGCTATGAAGATTTGCCGGATAGTTGTCGGGCCAAATCCATTCGGGAATTGCATCTGCGGAAGATGAGCGGGGCCAACATCATTGCGTATCGGTCGCCGGGAGGTTCGTATGAGGTGAATCCCTCTCCCGATCTGGTTTTGGAGCCGGGGAGTAGCTTTGTGCTTTTGGGTAGCAAGGAGCAGTTGGAAAAGCTGCGAGCTTATCTTCGTGCTCTGGCACAAGCTTGAGCTTCACGTTTTTAGGATCAGCATGCCTAAGATGCCCAGGAAAAAGGCTATGCCCAGGGCAGGCAGGCTGTAGTTGTGGGCATAGGGTATGTAGCGCATGAAGCCTTCAAAGAGTAGGTAAGTGAGGCTCGGATAGATGGCCAGGGAAAGTTTCCACTTTTGGGAGCTGCTGGCTTGTTCTATGACACGACTCAGCATAATGGCAAAGAGCAATCCACTCAGGGCAGAAATGATGGCAAAGAAAAAAAAGGTATTTGCCCAGCTTTGTACTATTTCGGTTTTGCTTTTTAGTAGGATAGACCCGATTAAGCCCAATACATAAGCCATTACAGCCATCATGCCGGCAGAAAAGCAGGCCGTTTCCATGGAGGGTTCCGAGGAGCCATTAGCCGCAGGCGCGGGGGCTTGTTTATCCCTGTGATTTCCTCTGTTGTTTGGTTTGCGCTTGTTGTATTTGCGAGGAGGAGTGCCCATGATGCAAAAGAGAAAAAGAGCTTCTGTAAACCGATGAACAGTTTACAGAAGCAAAGGCTCAAAGGTTGTAGTTGGGTTGAAGGCGGTGGTCGCCTTCGTCTTTGGCATAGAAATCGGTGATGATTTGAATGACCTCTTCGGCATCGTTTACGATGGGAAGCAAATCCAGATCACCTTCGG
>JALSKB010000133.1 GCA_026989035.1 Saprospiraceae bacterium
GCCAGCCCGAGGATTTTATACTCAAGACTAAAGCAGACAATGACAGCAAAACAAAACGCAGGGCCAAATGGGTGCAGCAGGTTCACACCTGCTGCGATTAGGGCCTGCTCTATGGAAATTTGCCCTGCGACAAAGACGCACGATCGTGCGTCTCTACTTGCTTGCTTACCTTGCCCTGCGGCTATCCCTGTGGCATACCGCGACGGCCGCTGGGACCAGGCCAGGGGCATAGGGTATGCGCAGGCTTTGATTGAAAGGAATCTGTGAAATCGGTAGAATTCACTCCTCCGATTAACCGATTAAACCGATTCCACCGATTGATCATTACGAAATCTATCCGCAAAAAGCACACCTGCAGCAATTGAGGCCTAATCCTCCTCTATGCAGACATAACCTCCATCACCGCTAAAAATCATACCTTTGCAGTTCAATGTAGCACGAATCACCTCTTGCCACTTATGCAGCCTCACTTAGAACAAGCTGTTGGGCTAGAAACAGCCCAAAAGCTCGGACTCACGAAAGAAGAATACGAAGCCATGCTGGCTTTCATGGGCCGGCCCGTTAATTTCACCGAATTGAGCATGTATTCGGTGATGTGGTCGGAGCACTGCTCGTACAAAAACTCCATTCGCTGGTTAAAAACCCTACCGCGAGAAGGCGGGCGTCTGTTGGTTGGGGCCGGAGAAGAAAACGCCGGTTTGGTGGATATAGGAGACGGTCTGGCCTGTGCCTTTAAAATCGAATCGCACAACCATCCTTCGGCTATAGAGCCTTATCAGGGTGCAGCTACGGGGGTGGGCGGGATACATCGCGACATTTTCACCATGGGTGCTCGTCCTATTGCAGCGCTCAACTCGCTGCGATTTGGCGATTTGAACCGCCATCACACCAAACATTTGCTTCGGGGCGTAGTGCGCGGTATAGGTGATTACGGCAACTGCTTTGGTGTTCCCACGGTAGGTGGTGAAACTTTTTTCCACCCCAGCTTCAATCAGAACATTCTGGTAAACGCCATGTCAGTAGGCTTGGTTCGGGTAGGCGAGACAGTTTCCGCTTGTGCTGACGGACCCGGAAATCCGGTTTTTATCGTGGGGTCTCGTACCGGAAAAGACGGCATACACGGAGCGACCTTTGCTTCGGCTGATCTTACGGAGGACTCTGCCGAGGATTTGCCATCCGTACAGGTTGGAGACCCCTTTCAGGAAAAACTGCTGCTGGAAGCTACCTTGGAGGCCATACGTACCGGAGCCGTCGTAGGCATGCAAGACATGGGCGCTGCAGGCATTACCTGCTCCACCTCCGAGATGAGTGCCAAAAGCGGCACCGGCATGCGCATAGATTTGAGCAAAGTGCCCACGCGGGAAGAAGGCATGAAAGCCTTTGAAATCCTGCTGTCGGAAAGCCAGGAACGCATGCTGGTCGTAGTACAAAAAGGCAAAGAACGGGAAGTCCTGCGTGTCTTTGAAAAATGGGATTTGGAATGTGCCCAAATCGGAGAAGTAACGAATAGCGGCATGTTGGAGTTTTTCCACGAAGGAATAAAGGTAGCGGAAGTACCGGCCCAATCGCTGGTTTTAGGCGGAGGAGCACCCGTTTACGAGAGGGATTACCACAAGCCGGCTTATCTGGAAAAAATAGAAGCTTTTGACGAAAGTCAGATACCCCAAGCCGAAGATCTCATAGCAACAGCCAAGGAACTTTCCCGCTCCCCCAACCTGGTTTCTCGCCGCTGGATTTACGAGCAATACGACTCCATGGTGCGCACCAACACTCTCCGGCAGGAAGACCCTTCAGATGCCGCTTTGGTACGCATCAAAGGCAGCCGGAAAGCTCTTGCTCTGAGTACGGATTGCAATCCCACTTATGTATTTGCCGACCCTTATGCAGGAGCCATGATGGCAGTAGCCGAAGCAGCTCGCAACATCGCCTGCACCGGAGCTAAGCCCCTGGCCGTTACCAATTGCCTCAATTTCGGCAACCCCTATAACCCGGAAGTCTATTGGCAGTTCGTTCAAGCCGTACGAGGTATGGGAGAAGCTTGCCGGGCTTTTGACACCCCCGTTACCGGTGGCAACGTGAGCTTCTACAACCAAACTCAAAAGGGAAATCAGGCAGAACCCGTTTACCCCACCCCAACCATTGGCATGCTCGGCCTGTTAGAAGATATAAACCAACGCATGGACATTTGCTTTAAAGCGGAAGGACACAGGCTTTATCTTCTGGGAGGCCATGCTACCGAAATGGGCTCCTCCGAATACCTGCGATACATCCATGGCATAAGGTATAGCCCGGCGCCCCGATTCGAGTTAAAAGAAGCTGTAAAACTCGTTCAGACACTGCCC
>JALSKB010000134.1 GCA_026989035.1 Saprospiraceae bacterium
TTGGGGCAGCAAAATCATGACGCTTTTGCTGCCCCAAAGCCACCAGTTCGCCAAAGACTTCACCTGGCCCCAAGAGAGCTTTGGTCAGTATTTTCCCCTGAGCGTCTTTTGTGGCTATTCGGACGCGGCCTTCAAAAATGAAATAAATTTTATTGGCATCGCTATCCTCCAGGTAGATGTACTCATCTTTGGCAAAGCGTTTCTCAACATGCAAATGCCCCTTATCCATTTTTTTGGGGCAAAAAAGGCCCGTAACGTCAATGTTCTCCAGGAACCAAAGCGCCTGCTCTTTCATAACAAGATAAAGATTTATGGAGCTCAAACCGTCTGAGTTGCTCTGCAGGCTCTATGCCTCTCCATCCGGCATCAAGTCCAAATCTTTGCGGAGAGTCTCTAACAGCGGATTTACCTGCAGCATTTCCAGGTATTTTTCTCTGGCATTTTTTCGCTTCACCGGCTTGGGTCTCTTTTTCTTCATAGAGGCAGCCTCTTGTTCATCTATACGGATATCCCACCGCAAATCGGGCTTGCCACTGCGCTCACGCAAGTGTTCCATGAGAGCTGTTTCCTGCCGGATGTTGGCCTGAATCATACCTGAAGCCACGTGAACCACCAAGAGGTCCTGCTCGTATTCCAACCTGGCCTTTTTCATCGCACTGCGCAGCAAGTCCGATGGCGTGCTGTCAGCGTATTCATCCCAAAGAACCTGAAGCAACTCCGTTGTAAGGGGAACAGCTTTCGGGGCTGATTGTTGTCTTTCTCCCAGTACTTGCTCATCAATGCGGCTGAGTAAATGGTCCGGACTTGTAGCCGACGGCAGATCCGAAAGCGGTGGTTTGGACGCAGAAGGCGATGTGGGTTTCCCAACCATCTTCCTTTGCTCTGTGGGCGAATTTGCCCTACCGGCAACGGATTGAGGCTGTTTTTTAGGGGGGGGAGAATTTAGCTCAGGACTTTTTTTTTCCACACCGGCTCTTTCCACAAGCTCAGCTACTTCTCTGGCACGCAGGATATAACACATCTTAATCAGAGCCATTTCTACATGCAAACGCTTGTTTTTAGCTTGCTTGTACTGCAGCTCGCTCTCCGTCGCAATGCTTAAAGCCGAAATCAAAAAAGTCGGTGGAGTGCTTTGAGCCTGTTCTAAATAACGCTCTTTTAAATTTTCCCCTACTTCGAGCAGGCTCAAGCTTTCGGCATCCTGACACACCAACAAATCGCGCAGATGTGAAGCCAAGCCCTGCAAAAAGATATCTCCTTCAAAACCATCGCGAAGCACTTCATCAAACAACAAAAGCAGTTGACTCACATCTTCGCTAAGCAGCAAATCTACAAATTGGAAGTAGTAATCGTAGTCGAGAATGTGCAGGTTTTCAATAACCGTCTGATAGGTGATTTTCTTTCCGGAAAAGCTAACGATGCGATCGAAAACAGACAGAGCATCTCGCAAAGCTCCATCTGCCTTTTGAGCAATGATGTGCAGGCCTTGATCCTCTGCTTCTATACCCTCCTGCTCACAGATGTAACTGAGTTGCTTTTTGATATCGGCCGTACCAATGCGCTTAAAATCGTAAATCTGACAACGCGACAGAATCGTTGGCAGAATTTTGTGCTTTTCGGTCGTCGCCAAAATAAAGACGACATGAGCCGGTGGCTCTTCCAGGGTTTTCAAAAAGGCATTGAAAGCGCTAAGCGAGAGCATGTGCACCTCGTCGATAATAAAAACCCGATAACGCCCTTGCTGTGGAGGGATGCGCACCTGATCAATGAGCGCGCGAATATGCTCTACGGAATTGTTAGAAGCGGCATCCAGCTCGGTAATGTTCAAAGACGCATTCTCATTGAAAGCCTTGCAGCTGTTGCAGCTATTGCAAGGTTCATGCTCTTCGGTGAGTTGTTCGCAGTTAAGGGCTTTCGCCAAAATGCGCGCACAAGTGGTCTTCCCCACTCCCCGAGGGCCACAAAAGAGAAAAGCTTGCGCCAAATGATCCTGCTGGAGGGCATTTTTTAACGTCTGTGAAACGTGCTCCTGCCCCACCACTTCGGAAAAACGCATGGGCCGGTACTTCCTGGCCGAGACGACATAACTGCTCATAAGGCAAAGATAGGAAAATTGCCGTACAGGCACACCATGCTGCGTCTATTGTGGGTTAATCGATTAAGCGGGTACGAATACCTCCATGCAAGCTAGTCGCGGCGGATGTTAACCCGCCGAATCTTTATTCGCCCCCTCACACAGGCTGCTGACCTCTTCCACCTCCCGCTTCTCCGTGTCGAAGTTGATGCCCAGGGCGATGAGCTTCTTGCCCGAGCTGCGGTATTTGTCCAAATAACC
>JALSKB010000135.1 GCA_026989035.1 Saprospiraceae bacterium
TCGTTTTGTATAGTGCTTTGCGTAGAGGTGTTTTTCACTTCTTCTTCATCCCCCCTCGCACTTTTTTTCCGTTTTGGTATTCGTATTCGAGGGTAACATTTCCCTCTTCGTCGTAATAGCGATACATGCCGTGTTGTTTGCCATCTTTGAATTCGGCTGTACTTTGGAGTTTATCGGTTTTGGGATAGTATTTGCTGAAGAGACCGTCTAATTGGCCGTGTTTGTAGTGTCTGACTTCTTTGAGTCGGCCGTAGTCGTAGGTGGCGTACCGCCCGTGGAGTTGGCCGTTGAGGTAGTGGGCTATCTTTTCGAGTTGTCCGCGATTTCCGTACTCGATGAGGATGCCACTGGGTTGGCCGTTGATGTAGCTCTGGATGCTTTTGGGGATGAGTTTGTCGTTGTTGGGGTGGTAAGTAACCCAGGTACCTTCCTTTTTTCCATGGAGTAGCAAACCTTCTTCGAGGGGTTGGCCGCTGGCCGGGTCTTTTTTCACAGCTTCTTGCAAGCCATTGCCCAGTTCGGTAATTTCATAGCCTTCCGCAGAAAAGTTTTCTTTTGCTTTTGGTTGTTGGTTGCAGGCGATTAGCATCAGGCAGCTGAAGAGTCCGACAAAAAAGGTTTTGTTTGCCTTCATGGTTTTTGTTTTTTTATCGGTCATGTATTGATTGTAAGCGGTTTGGGGGGGAGCAAGTCCGGTTTAGTTTGTTGAGGGGCATATTTTTTGCGCCCTGATAGCTGGCGTGGTTAAAATAGCCTGCACAAAGATAGAAAAAGCAGAGGTTTTTTTAGAAGGTCTTGAAAAGTACATTCTCTGTTTTATCTTTGCGGCCATGAACGGGAAAATTGATTTTGAGCTTTTCGGCTTACAGCTGGTGGGGCCAAACAACTTTGTTACCAGCCATTTGATTTTTATAGCTGCGTTTACGGCGGGTTTCCTGGCCTGGAAGCACTGGCCTGCGATGTGGAAGTCGAAGCCCTATTGGAAGTGGTTTTTCTTCTTGCTGGGTTTGCAGGCTTCGGTTTCTGCCTTTGGGCATGTAGCGGTGCGTTATGGTGGCGACTATCTGCTGTTGCTGTCCTTTTTCATCAACACGCCTTTGATGTATTTGTTGGGGCGTGCTCTTTTGGCCGAAATGGACGATTTGCCTGAGTCAATATTTAGGCGTTGGCACATTTTTTTGATTGTACAGGCGATAGTTTACACTTTAGCTGTGCCGGTCGTTCACCATTTCTGGGTATCCATTTCAAATGCCGTGGTGAGTTTGCTGACGATTATTCCATTCAGTATTTGGTATTGGTATAGGCGGGGGAATCGGCAGGTGGGAACCATGCTTTTGTTGGCGGAGCTGGCTACAATTTTAGCCGGCTTGGTGTACGCTTTTCACGTTCGTTTGGCCGCCTGGTTTGATAAGGACGATTTCGGTCATGTTTTTGTGGTGGTTTCTATCTTCTTTTTTTACGAAAGTGTAATGAGGAGGCACCGAGCGTTGGCTCGTTATGCCTGAGTTTTTTGCAGTTCGAAGAAGAGTTCGTTGCCCTGTCGTGGCTTCACGGAATTGGGGCAGATTTCCATGTGTAGGATGTCGAAATGGGGCGAGAAGTAGCGAAGGTACTCTTCTTTAGTGCCACCAAAGGGCGGGCCCGCTTTGTCAAAGGGAGAGGCAAAGAGCAGGCCGGCTACTCGTCCTTTGGGGGCGAGCAGTTCTGCGCATTTTTCCGCATAGGCAGGGCGCGAGGCGGGGTCTATGGCGCAGAAGAAAGTCTGTTCCAAGATGAGGTCCACCTGAATATCCAGTTCGAAGAAATTTTCGATAAGGATGTGTTTGTCGGGAAAGTGCGGTTGGAGCGTTTTGAACAGTTGCACGGCTTCGGGTGCCCACTCGCAGATGTACGTTTGGCGAAAGCCGGTTTGCCACAGGTAAGCTGCTTCATGGCCTCGACCTGCTCCGGGGATGAGGATGCGCAGGTTTTTGTCGATGAGGCGATCGACGTAGGCCTTGATAGGTGGCGAGATCTGCCCCAGGTCCCAGCCCCATTGTTTTTCGCGGTAGCGCTTTCGCCAAAAATCTCTGTCCATCAATGCAAAGAAAGCATTTTTTTTGCGTTCTTTGCGCAAAGCAAGCGCGATGTCTTCTCCTTCACGATACGAACGACGCGGTGTATCTGCCGATAAGTCCGAAGTTCATGCCGCGATAGCGGGTTTGGATAAGGGTCTCTATCCCCGAGCCTTTTGCAAAGTTTTGCCCGATTTGGTAGGAGGGGATACAGCTTTTGTCAATTTGATGCATGCCGATACGGCTGGCACCAAGGTGGTTTTGGCTTCTC
>JALSKB010000136.1 GCA_026989035.1 Saprospiraceae bacterium
AATTTGGGGATAAGGTCTTTACCTGGGCACAATACGATCGCATAGCTGCCGAACGGGGCAAAGAGGCGGCCAATGAAGCTCAACAAAAGGCTTTGGATAGAGGAGCTCTTCTCGTCAAAGACGTCATAGCCGATGCTTTCCTACAGCAGATTCTGACGCGCCCTGCAGAGTATTCCGTTATCGCCACCCTCAACCTCAACGGCGACTACATCTCCGATGCCTTGGCTGCTACCGTAGGTGGAATTGGCATTGCTCCGGGTGCCAACATCAATTACGAAACGGGCAAGGCCATTTTTGAAGCAACCCATGGAACCGCACCGAAATATGCCGGCCAGGATAAGGTGAATCCCAGCTCCGTTATTCTATCCGGAGAAATGATGCTGCGCTATCTGGGGTGGAATGAAGCCGCCGATCTGGTGATCAAAGGCGTGGAAGGCGCCATTTCTAAAAAACGCGTAACTTATGACTTCCACCGCTTGATGGAGGGGGCCACTTTGCTGAAGTGTTCGGAGTACGGAGAAGAAGTGGTGGCTAACATGTAGAGTTATTGTCTTTGGTGTTCGGCAGGGCTCTATGCCTGGCCGAATGCCGTTTTAAACCTTTTTTGAATGAAACGAGCAATCCTTTTCACCATAGTTTTGATCTTGTCGTGGACTTCTGTGGTTTTGGCACAGGGGCCCATAGACGGCTATATGAAGGGAAAGGGGCACATTGATGCGGCTTTTACCTACTCATCGGAATTTTTTGATACCTATTTGTTTGGCAAAGAGCGGCAGAGCATTTCAAACCAAACCCATACGATTAGTCTTTTTGCTACCGGAGGGTTTAGTGATATGTTGGACTTCGTTTTGTCTGTACCTTATATCTGGACGGATTCCCTGAACAGGAACTTTCAGGATGCCATTTTGGCTCTGAAATTCTTGAATGGTACCCAGGAGACCGACCACGGGCAGTGGTCTTTGATCACGGCAGTGGGTTTGACTTTCCCCATCTCCAATTATCGGACGGATACGGAGCGCCCTATCGGGCAAAAAGCCATAGCTTTTCAACCCCGTGTGCTCGCTCAATACCAAGATCAATCGGGTTTTTTCTTCATGGCACAATCGGGCCTGGACTTTCGGGTAGCGCCTACAGATAAAATCGGTTTTCCCTTGATTGTGCGTGGGGGATATGCCGGAGCGAAGGTTTATGCAGACCTTTGGTTTGACCTTTTCAAAACGATCAATCCGGGTGTAGATACGGGCATTCAGGCCGGAGAAGGGTCTGATTGGTACAAAGTGGGCGCTACGCTTTATAAACCCGTTGGCAGGCATTTGGGCCTTTTTATCAGTGGAGCCATTTACTTAGGTGGCCGCAACATCGGCTTGGCTCAGAGAGTCAATGTAGGTTTTGTGCTTCGCAAGTGATTGTATAGGAAAGTAAAAAGCCTTGTTGGGTTATACCGACAAGGCTTTTTTGTTGCACTTTGGGATGCTGAGGCATCCCAAGCAGGCACAATCAATCGAAGGAGTGATTGGCCGTAGAGGCCATTTCTACCAGCTCCTGGTATTCTTTGGGGCTGAGGCCGTCCATGCAGTATTGGATGGGATTGATTTTTTGCCCTTTATAAATAACCTCGTAATGGCAATGTGGTGCGGTTGAAGTTCCGGTGCTGCCGACCAATCCGATTTGTTGTCCTTTTTTGACTTTTTGCCCCACTTTGACATCAATGCGTTGCATGTGTCCGTAGCGGGTTTGATAGCCATAGCCGTGGTCGATGACTACGCTGTTGCCATAGCCGGTGCGTTTGTGTTCTATCTTCACCACTTTTCCGTCTCCGGTAGCTTGAATGGGCGTGCCGCGCGGAGCGGTGAAGTCTATGCCGGTGTGGAGTTTGCGCACTTTGAAAATGGGATGTATCCTGTAGCCAAAGCCTGAGAGCAGGCTTACTTTGCGACTGAGTTTATCGGAGCGTACCGGCTTAATGGAAGGTATAGAGGCCAGCATTTTTTCGCGATCTTTGGCCAGGGCAATGATGGTGTCCAAAGATTCGGATTGCAGCCGGATTTGATGCATCAGCCGATCGGCTTTTTCCCGCGTTTTTTTGATGAGAGCACCGGTGCGTTTGTAATTGACCAGGTCGCTGTAGGCGTTGTGGCCTCCGATTCCACCGTTCCAGATGGCAGGGTCTATGGGATCCATGCCGAAGAGCATGCGATGAACTCCTGCGTCGCGCTCCTGGACATTGGCCAGCACTTTGCTCATCAGATCCAGCTGCTTGTTCAGTTCGGTGTATTGCAACTCCATTTGATGCAGTTCCCGCAGCAAGGCTTTTTCCTTAGGAGAGGGAAAAAGCTCCCAGGTTAAGAAAGTGAAAAGACCTCCGGCAACCAAAACGGCACAGAGAAAGCCCAAAATGCGCAAAACGCGCTCTTTGGTGCTGACTTCAACTTTTTCGTAGCGCAGGGTGTGTACGTTGTAAACGAACTTTTCCTTTCCCATGTGAGTGTATTTCCTGAACAAATGCTACCTTTGCATGCCTCCTGTGGAAGCCTTTGAAAATGCTGCAAAGGCAGCTTATTTGGCATCGGCTTTCGCCAAATGCAACCCAAAAGTAGAGCCTTGTCGAGAAATGTGTATCATTTTTTTAAAAAAGTTATCCACATTTTTTTGGCGCCTTTTCCACAGAAAGGCGGGTGAATATGCCATATAGCCGACAAATTAGCCCTGTTTATGAACTCCTTTAACAGCATGGGCGGCGGATTTGTTCGGCCGGATATTTTAGAAAAACTACCGAAAACTCGGGAAAACGCGCATGGAATCCAGAGAAATACGCCGCAAGTTTTTAGCTTTTTTTAGTGCTAAAGACCACAAAATTGTGCCTTCGGCTCCCATTGTGAATAAGGACGACCCTACGCTCATGTTCACCAATGCGGGTATGAATCAGTTTAAGGACTACTTTTTGGGCAACCGCCAGCCGGAGGCCAGGCGTATAGCCGACACCCAGAAATGCCTGCGCGTATCGGGTAAGCACAACGATCTGGAGGAAGTGGGTAAGGACAGTTACCACCACACCTTCTTTGAGATGTTGGGCAACTGGTCTTTCGGCGATTACTTCAAAGAGGAGGCCATCGCCTGGGCCTGGGAGCTACTCACGGAAGTTTACGGCCTGCCTGCTGACCGCCTCTATGCTACGGTCTTTTCGGGCGATGAGCAGGATGGCTTGCAAGCCGATGAAGAGGCCGCACAGATCTGGGCAAAATATTTGCCGAAAGGCAGAATCCTCTACTTCGATCGCAAAGACAACTTCTGGGAAATGGGCGATACGGGGCCTTGCGGCCCTTGCTCGGAAATCCACATCGATTTGCGCAGTCAGGAAGAGCGATTAAAAATTGACGGGGCTTCCCTGGTCAACCGAGATGACCCCCGCGTGGTAGAGCTTTGGAACCTGGTCTTCATCCAGTTCAACCGCAAAGCCGATCGCTCGCTGGAACCTCTGCCCGAAAAGCACGTGGATACGGGCATGGGCTTTGAGCGCCTCTGCATGGCCATACAGGGCAAGCAATCGAATTACGACACGGATGTCTTTATGCCTTTTATCCGTTTGGTAGAAGAAAAAACGGGATTCAAGTACAGGGGCAGTTATGCACCCGATGCCTGGTCGGACATAGCCATGCGCGTGGTGGTGGACCACCTGCGGGCCGTGGCTTTTGCCATTGCCGACGGGCAAATGCCGGAAGCTTCCGGTGCGGGTTACGTCATACGTCGGATTTTGCGACGGGCTGTCCGTTATTACTATTCCTTTTTGAATAGGAAAACCCCTTTGCTTTGGGAGTTGGTGCGACCTTTGGCTGATTGGTTTGCAGATACTTTTCCGGATCTGGAAGCTCAGGCAGGGCAGGTCGCTAAGGTGGTAGAAGGAGAGGAGCGCAATTTCCTCCGCACGCTGGACAAAGGTCTCAAGCGCTTTGACAACTTGAAGACGAAGGATGGCCGGATTTCAGGTCAGGATGCCTTTGAACTCTACGATACCTATGGCTTTCCCATAGACCTGACTCGTCTCATAGCAGAGGAAAGAGGCCTGCGAGTGGATGAAAAAGGCTTTGAAAAAGCTCTGAAAGAACAAAAGAGTCGTTCTCGACAAGCTGCAGAACGCTCCGTGGGCGATTGGGTCATCCTACGAGAAGGAGAAGGAGTGGAGTTCGTCGGCTACGACGTAGTGGAAGTGCGAAATGCTCACATCCTCAAATACCGCACGGTTGAAAAGAAAAAGGGAAAAGCGTATCAAATCGTACTCGACAAAACGCCTTTTTATGCCGAAGGCGGTGGTCAGCGGGGCGATAAGGGTGAATTGCTCGTGGGTGAGCAAGGCTTGAAAGTCCTTAACACCCTGCGGGAAAATGAACTGATTGTACACATCGTCGATGTCCTGCCCGAGCATCCCGAAAAGCCGGTGTTGGCCCGCGTGGATGAAGCCCTGCGTCATGCCACGGCCTGCAACCACTCGGCTACCCACCTCATGCACGCAGCTTTGCACCGCATCGTCGGAGAGCATGCCGTTCAAAAGGGGCAAGATGTGGATGCCGCCCGCCTGCGTTTCGATTTCGCCCACTTTGAAAAGCTCTCTGCCGAGCAAATCAAACAAATTGAAAAGCTCGTCAATGCCAAAATCAGAGAGAATATTCGCCTGAAGGAAGAACGCGATGTGCCTATTGAAGTGGCCCGGGCTTCGGGTGCCATGATGCTCTTTGGGGAGAAGTACGGAGAAAAGGTGCGCGTCATTACCTTTGACGACGATTTTTCCAAAGAGCTTTGCGGAGGGACACATGTCGGGCAAACCGGAGAAATAGGCCTGTTTAAAATCGTTTCCGAGTCGGCTGTGGCTTCGGGGGTGCGCCGCATAGAAGCGCTTACAGGGCCGCGGGCAGAGGAGTACATCCAGGCACAACTGGAGGAGTTGCAAGACATACGCTATTTGCTGAAAAGCGGGAAAAACACTCCCCAAGCCGTAGTGCAACTCCAGGAGGAGGTCAAAAAACTGCGCAAGGAAACGGAAAAGCTTAGACAAGAGCAGGCCGGTCGAATCAAAGAAGAATTGTTGCAAAAAGCCGAGAAGTACGACAACTTTAGCTTTCTCACAGCTCAAGCTCCGGTTTCCGACAGCAAAAGCCTCAAAGACCTGGTCTTTCAACTGGAGCAGCAGCTCAAACCTGCCGTAATCGTTCTGGCAGCAACTATCAAGGACAAGCCTCAGCTGATGGTTGCCGTGAGCAAGGAGCTGGCCGATGAAAAATTGCATGCCGGCCAAATGGTTCGCGAACTGGCCAGCCACATCCAGGGAGGAGGTGGCGGACAAGCCTTCTTTGCCTCTGCGGGAGGTAAGGATGCCTCCGGTTTGGCGAAAGCCCTTGAGGAAGCCCGTAAGTGGGTACAGGCTTTCGCCAAAAAGTAAAACATCCGTCTCTATGCGTTTTTTGTCTGACTTGTTTTGTCGCCGGAATTTTTTGAGTCTGCTCCTTCTGCCTGTGTTTTGGCTTTTGCTCTTATCCCGGCTCGAGGCGCAGAGCCGGGAGGCCCCCGCAATCAGTCTGGAATCGCCTTACAACACCATCTACGTCCACCTCTATTACTTGCAGACCGACAGCTACGAACCGGCTAAGGCTGCACAGACCTTGTTTGCAGATTTGGATTCGGCCACTTTGGTGCGTCGGGCGATTATGCTTAAGCAGATTTACGATGGCCTGGGCCTGTATGTGGATTTGGATGAAATTCCCCGCGACAGCTTTTATGTGGATAGCCTGAGTAGAAAAGCACTCTACCGACCTTTCCCCTTAGAGCTTCCTGAAATTTACGTGCAGCGCATAAGCGGGAAGTGGTACTATGGGCCGGAGACGGTTCGGGCCTTGCCGCGATTGTACGAAGAGGTGTATCCACTGGGCGCTGATTTTTTTCTTCGCCTTTTTCCCCGAATAGGGCAGAAGCATTTCTTGGGTTTATTCTTGTGGCAGTATCTGGGGATGCTCCTCATTGGCTTGGTGCTGGTGTTTTTACACCAATTTTTGAGTCGCTTGTTGAGCTTTGGCGTCAGAAGGTTGAGCCGTTCTCGGCTTTATCCCGATTTGGTTTCTCCTGATCTGGCCTTTAAAATTGCCCGCTATCTCAGCTTGTTGCTCTTGATGGCTTTGTTGAAATTGTTGGTGCCCATGCTCCAGTTGCCGATTGAAATTTCGGCTTTTGTTATGACGGCTGTGCGCATTTTCATGGCTGTTTTTCTGCTGATGTTGGGCTTGCGTTTGTGGGATGTGTTTGTATTGTTTCTCACGCGCAAAATCAGGGCTACGGAAAATCGCATGGACGATCAATTGTTGCCCTTGTTCAAAAAGCTGGGGCAGATCGGGCTGGTAGTCTTGGGGGTTATCAGGATTTTGCAACTGATGGACGTAAACGTAACGGCCATCATCGCAGGCTTGTCTATTGGAGGCTTGGCTCTGGCTTTGGCGGCCCAGGATACGGTGAAGAACTTCATCGGCTCGGTCATGATTTTTATCGATCGGCCTTTTCAAATTGGCGATTGGATAGAGGTCGGAAATCAAGGGGGGGAAGTGGTGGAAGTGGGCTTTCGCAGTACGCGCATCAAATTGCTCGATTCTTCTATCGTGAGTATTCCCAACGGCAACATGGCCAACCTTTCGGTCATCAACCGTGGGGTGCGTTCTTATCGCTTGATGAATTTGACGCTGGGCATCACTTACGGCACACCACCCGATAAAATACGGGATTTTTTAGCAGGTTTGAAAGAGATCATAGCTGCCCATCCGGCTACCCATAAGGAAAATTACTACGTACATCTCACGGCTTTAGCCGACTCTTCACTCAATATCTTGTTTCGCGTGCCTTTGCTGGTTTCGGATTACGCTTCGGAATTGTGCTATAAGGAAGAAATCCTGTTTTCCATTTTGCATCTGGCGGAGCATCTGGGCGTTGACTTTGCTTTTCCTTCGACTTCGGTCTATGTGGAAAAACTGCCCCAATCGGATTAGACCGATTGCTGCCCGATATGTGGGTTTTCTTATTCGCCTTTCCCGTTAATAAGTAGGGCTTCCAGGGGGACGCCATCGATCAACACGTCTTTTAAGACGGCCTCTCCATCCCTAATACCAACCAATGCATATACCGTGTTGCTGGTGTCTCGCAATTTTTGCCAATAAAGTTGCTCTGCCTCATTGGCCTTGAACTCCTGCATGTAAAACCGGTCAAAGGGATAAGAGAGCCTCAGGGTATTGGAACCGTCTCTGCTGACAAAGGCCACCTGAGCTTTGAAGAAATTGCTTTGACCTTTCGGTTCTTCTTTGGATACGGATTGTATTTTGGCGAAACCTTGTTCGTCTGTGGTGAGCAAAACGTAGGCAATTTCCCCTGCTGTCCAGTTTTGTTCATCAGAGGTTTTGACAGTGCTCTCCTGGTAATGAAGTGCGATGTACTTCCCTCTGAAAAAATCGATGGGGTCCACAGGGCTTATTCGGAATTTGTATTCCCTTCCGGTTTTATGGACTTTCTCCTTTTTGTAAATCATGTGGAGCGGGACGTACCATTGTATCAGGGTGAGCGCGAGGAACGCCAGCAAGTATGGTTTTGCATCTTTCATGTTGCACTTCTTTTTTTGATCATCAGGTAATTGGCAAAAAAGAAGCTCATGCCTACCAAGACAAACAAAATGCCTTTGGTTACGAAGCTCCATTTTGTATCGAAGAATCTGCAGATGATCAGCGCAGCTATAATGAGTAAGCCGTAGTTTAAGGTGCTTAGTTGGTTTTGTCGGGCGCCGTTTCGAATGGTGAGGCTTCCGATGACAAGGAGGTAAAGGTTGATGAGGAGTACAGCCAGGGAAGAAAAAGAAGTTCCGAGAATGAAAACGGCGATGAAGAAGATGAAAGCCGTGGTCAGGGGTTTAAGCTCGCGGAGTTTTTTGTCTTTTTGCTGATGATAAAGGAGCAAAGCGGCAGTCAGAGAAAGTACAATTGCTGCCAAGAGTTCCGGACTACCTGGGAAGAATTGAGGTGGAGAATTTTCCAGACCTTTCCAAAACCATTGAAAGCTCAACAACAAAAGCAGCATTACCGTGCCCGGAGAGCCTATGAGTTTGTAGCCGTTTGCAGCGGGTTTTGTGCTTGGCGGAAGAAAGCTGTCGCCAAGGATGTAGAATACCCCAAACAAGCTGAAGTAGGCGATAAACAGCAGTTTGTCCTGTTCACCCGCTATGCTGCTTAGCGCAAAAGTCAGCGACAGGGGGATTGCCCAGTGGTGAAAAAAAGTAAAATTGCTTTGAGGTCTGTTTTTGCACAGTTTGCGGTAGTGTGGGATGATGCTCAACAGCAAAAGCCAATAGAGATAGGGAGAAGGTTTGGCGTAAGAGCTATGGCCTTGGAGCATGGCGTAATACGTGATACCTCCGAGGAAAAGCAAAGAAGCCATGGAAGAGTTCATGATGTAAACCAGAGGCAGGCCGAGCAGCATCCAGCTGAGCAGAAAGGCTGCGGTATCTTCGGGGAGGTGGTAGATCTGACTGATGAGCGCCATGTTGGCTCCGATGGCTAAGAAGAGAAAAACCGTTGTGCTTTCCCGCCAAACCGCATTGTTTCGCTTTTTCAATAAGGTGTAAGCACAGAGCAACTGGCCGATGAGAAGAGGAAAAAAGGAAAGCAGGGTTTTTGTCGTTCTCGAAAGTTCATCCCAATGGTGTGCTATAATCAGAATGAGGCCCAGCCCCACCAAAACTGCCCCCAAAATACCGAAAGCGGTGAAAAGGCGATTACTTGAAGTTTGCTTCTTGGCTTGATAATACCTTTGGAGCTTCTCTGCCGTCTCCTCCGTGATGAGGCCGGCTCGAAGAAGTTCGTCAATTTCTTTGCGTATGCTCATCTTTTGGGGCTTTTACCTGGCTTTTGTCAAAAAGCTATGCTGCGCGTTCATGTCGAATCGGTTCAGACGGGTTTTGTCTCTTGCTCAAAACTAAGCGTTTTTTGTAAAGTCGGGGGCTTTTAAGGTTTCCGGTTGCCGTCGGATTTGGAAAGTTGTTGAAAAAAAACTAACTTTACCCCAAAGATTTCAAGCTGTAAGGGTTTGAATCTGTAAAAACTTGTAAGTGGCTTGAAGTTGACACCGGTAGTTGATGCTGTTACAACTTTTATTCATTACAAGTCATAACCCCAAAAAAAACACATCATGAAACCTCAATGGGAACGCGTGCCACTGGACCAGTGGCTGGTTTTGCTCCTTTTCTTGCTCTGCCTTTTCATAGCCTTTTTGCAGTAATCACGGCCTTCTCATCCATTGAAATGCCTGAGGCCCGGGTGTAAGGGGAGGGGTTTATGGAGTGGCAAATCATTTGCCGAAAGGCAAATACGGCGTTTTACTGGCGTTGCATCATGCTTTCGTAGAAGCAAATGCCGGCAGCCACCGAGACGTTAAAAGAGTTGCCTTCTCCTTTTTGGGGGATGCGGAAGGCTAGGTCGCACAGCTTATCTACTGCCC
This sequence comes from Saprospiraceae bacterium, assembly GCA_026989035.1. Lineage (GTDB taxonomy): Bacteria > Bacteroidota > Bacteroidia > Chitinophagales > Saprospiraceae > WGBN01. The sequence goes on from JALSKB010000136.1 coordinate 9,511, forward strand.
GGCTTATGCCTTTGCCTTCGTCGCCGAAGACAAAGGCTGTGGGGGTGTTGAGCGGTATGTTGCGCAGAACTTCAGGTGCTTCGGGGCGGGCCGCTAAAACCCGAACTCCACTGCTTTGCAGGTATTTTACGGCAGAGAGCATGCTGCTTTCCCGGCAGACCGGCAGGCGTAGCAAGGCTCCGGCGGAAGTTTTGACGGCGTCTTCGTGCAGGCGGGCGTGCCCCTTTCGGGAAATGACCAGGGCGTGCACGCTGCAGAGTTCTGCCGAGCGGGCAATGGCTCCCATGTTGCGCACATCGGTTATGCCGTCGAGCAGGGCGAGCAGTGGGGCTTCACCCCGTTCGTAAATTTGGGGCAGCAGATCTTCCAACCTATAAAAAGGTATGGCAGAGAGGCTGAGGACGACTCCTTGGTGGTTGCCTCGTACCATGCGGTCGAGTTTTTGGCGGGGCACCATCTGCAGGGGGATGTTTTGCCCCCGACAGAGTTGGCGAATTTCTTTTTCAAAATCTCCGCGCGTGCCTTGCAGCAAAAAGACTTTTTCTATGGAGCGGCCTTGCCGCAGAGCTTCTTCCACGGGGTGCCGGCCAAAAATCAGGCCCGAATCTCTTTTTTTCATGAGGCAAAGATAGTTTGCTTTGAGCTTTGGGCAGACTCTGCAACCCAGGCTACATTTGGTCGTGTTTTTTTATGGATAAAGGACAAAGCTGTTTATTTTTGTAACCATTTCACAAGTACCGATAAGCAAACCAGTCATTTAAAACTCTTTCAGCATGAAGAATGCCCTCTACCTCCTTTGCTGCCTCTTGTGGGGCAGTTTTACTTTGCAAGCCCAGTCGTCGCCTGAGGCCATAGCTAAAAAGTATTTGCTCGAACATTATGCCGATTTGTCTTTGCAGAAAAGCGATGTCGAGCAGTTGATTTTGCAGGATGTCCAGTTGAGTAAACCCTCGGGGCTTACGTATGTGTACTTTGTGCAAAGCGTGCACGGGGTGGAAGTAGCGGGAGGGTTTTGTAAGGTCGTTTTGTTGCCTTCCGGCAAAATTTTAAAGCTGAGCAATGATTTGATTCCTGCTGCACAACAAAAGGCAGGGGCTGCTACTCCCGGTTTACAAGCCGGCGAGGCCGTTGTGCGATCGGCAGAAGACCTGGGGTTGCCGGTTAGCGGCATTTATCCGCAAATCAGAACAAAAAAAGGCACGTATCAATACGAATACGAGCAGCTTTCCTGGTCGAAAGAACCCATTTCGGTACAGTTGAAATATTTGCCGAAAGGCGAAGACCTATTGCTTTGCTGGCAGGTCGAATTGGCTCCTGTCCGCAGCAGCGACCGCTGGGTTATCTATGTGGATGCCCTCAGCGGAGAAATACTCAAAAAGAACAACCGCACGGTGTATTGCAGCAATCCGGCCAATGTGCGGGCTCCCATATCTACCTGCACAGAAGAAAGTCCTTTGGTTGCCGAGCACTTTTTGCCGTCTTCTCCCGAGAGTGACGGGGCTACTTATCGAGTCTTTGCCTTACCGGTGGAAAGCCCCTCGCACGGAGACCGGACGCTGTTGACTGACCCTGCCGATGCCGATGCTTCTCCTTATGGCTGGCACGATACGGATGGCCAGGAAGGAGCGGAGTTTACGTACACGCGAGGGAACAACGTGCACGCCTTTCACGATGGCAATGCCGATGGAAACCCCGATTTCGAGGTGGATGGCGGTGCCAACCTGGAATTTGATTTCCCCTATGACGAAAACCAAGAGCCTTCAGCCTACAAAGAAGCGGGTATTACCAACCTCTTTGCGACCATCAACGCCTTTCACGATATCATGTGGCATTATGGCTTTGATGAAGGAGCGGGCACTTTTCAGCAAAGCAATTACAGCGGTGAGAGTGGCGCCGGTGATCCGGTTATAGCTCGGGGCTCTTTTGGCAGCGACGATCCCGAAGGCAATGGCGCCCTGGACAATGCCAATTTTTCGACGCCCCCTGATGGCTCTAATGGGGTGATGAACATGTTTTATTGGAGTCGGGGCAGTCGCCTGGTGGAAGTTACTGAACCGGCAGCTATAGCAGGCTTGTACAGCACCGGTGTAGCTCAGTACGGTCCGGACCCCCAGAGCATGACCGTAACCGGCCAGGTGGTGGCCGTAGAAGACCCCACCTATGCGCCTTTTATCACGGATGGCTGTGAAGCTCCTTTTGTCAATGCTGCTGATCTGGATGGAAAGATCGCCTTGATCGATCGGGGAGGCTGCTTTTTTGAACAGAAAACCGCCAATGCCGAAGAGGCAGGTGCCATAGCCGTAATCATCTGTAATTTTGAGGAGGGTACTATAGGCATGGCCGGCGTGCCGGATATCCCGGATCCCAACATTCCTTCTGTCATGCTTAGCGCTCCCGATTGTGCGGTTCTGCGGCAGTATCTGGATGAGGGACTTTTCGTAACCATTGGTCCGCCTGCTGATCCGGGGCCGACTTTTCTGACTTCCGATTTGGACAATGGTGTCATTATTCACGAAAACACCCATGGCCTTTCCAATCGCCTCACAGGTGGGCGCTTCAACACGGACTGTCTTTTTAACGAGGAGCAAATGGGTGAGGGCTGGAGTGATTTTTATGCTTTGGCATTGACCGTACAGCCCGGTGATACGCCCGAAAAGCGTCGGGGTATGGGTACATACCTGATTCGTCAACCCGTAGATGGGAAGGGCATCCGAGCTTATCCCTATTCTACGGATATGGACATCAACCCCATGACCTATTCCGATATCGTTTCTGCTTCGGTGCCTCACGGTGTGGGTGCCGTATGGTGTTCTATGTTGTGGGATTTGTATTGGGCGATGAGCGAAGAATACGGCTGGGATCCCGACCCCTATAACGGCACCGGTGGCAACAACATGGCCATTCAATTGGTTACCGAAGGCATGAAGTTGCAAGATTGTAACCCGGGTTTCATCCAGGGGCGCGATGCCATCTTGCTGGCCGACCAGATGCTTTACGGTGGTGCCAACCAATGCCTCATCTGGGAAGTCTTTGCGCGTCGTGGGCTGGGGTATTTTGCTGATCAAGGCTCTTCCAATGCCGTGAATGACGGTGTGGAAGACTTTACCGTTTTGCCCACCTGCATAGCTGAGCTGAAAATAGAAAAGACCGCTACCGAGCTGATTGATGCCGGAGATGAAATCGAGTACAGCCTGCACATCATCAACCACAAAGACGAAAACCTCACGGGTGTGACGGTAACCGATGTTTTGCCCGATGGCCTGACTTATGTGCAAGGCTCGGCTTCTCTGGAGCCCGTTGTCAATGGCAATACCCTCACCTTTGAGATTGGCAATATGGCTTATCTGGATGAGGTAACCATCACCTACAAGGCCCTGTCGTCGCCGGATTTCTACTCCCTGCAGCAGTTTTACGAAGACTTTGAGGGCAACGTCATAGGCGTTTGGGCCGGCACAACTATTGGCGATGAGGCACCCAACAATTGGGCTATTACGCAGGACGATGCTTATAGCGGCACCAAATCCTTTTTTGTAGAAGACATCGCTACGGAAAGTCAGCAGGTTTTGCAGATGCTGCAAGACCATACCGTTGGAGGCGATCAGCCGGTGCTGCGCTTTTACCACCGCTATCAGACCGAGGCCGGAGCCGATGGCGGCTATTTGCAGATTTCCACCGATTTTGGCCAAACCTGGCAAGCCATCTCTGCGGATAAAATGTTCAAAAACCCCTACAACGGGCCTATTGACTACAGTACTTTCGTTATTCCTTTCCTGGATGCCTTTTGGGGTAACAGCAACGGATGGATCGCCACCTATGTGGATATGAGCGAGTATGTGGGAGAACCGGTCTTTTTGCGTTTTGCTTTTGGCACGGATGAACAAAACGCCGGTTTAGGCTGGTATATAGATGATGTGGAATTTATGGATTTATTCAACTACAACAGCGAGGCTTGTGTCAGTTCAGATCAAGGCGATATGGCCTGTGCCATGGCTCCCGGTAAAGGTACCATAGTAAACTCCAAGTTGAGTACAGCTGTAGAGGAAGCCGATCAGGCTGTTGCCCAGGTACGCCTCTTTCCCAATCCCGCAACGGATCACATCAATATCCAGGCCGAAATGGCTGCAGCCGGAAAACTGCATTATCGCTTGCTCACAGCAGACGGTAAGGTGGTACAGGAGGGTGAGGAAATGCTGGCTTCCGGTCGCCAGGTCTTTTCTCTGCCTTGCAGCAAATGGGAGCGCGGCCTCTATATGTTGGAACTGCAAACCGATGCCTGGTTCGTTGCCCGCAAACTCATTCTCAAGTGATGTTTGCATAGGGCTTTGCAACTTGCTGCAAAAAAAAACGAAAAACTTGCTGAACTCGAGCAAGGCAAAAGGTTTGGACGACCTGCGTCGTCCAAACCTTTTTTGGCGTAAGCACAGCAACAAACGGTACTGGTAGTTTATTGTTTATTAACTTTGGCGCATGAAAGAGCAAAAAACGGTTTTGGTAACGGGTGGTTGTGGATATATTGGCAGCCATACGATTATTGATTTGCTGGAAAAGGGCTATGGGGTTGTTTCATTGGACAACCTCAGCAATAGCAGTGAAAAAGCCTTGGAGCGGGTAAAAAAGATCACCGGCCGAGAAGTTAAAAATTACAAACTCGACCTTAGAGATTTTAGCGCCTTGCGGCAAATGTTTGCCGAATGGCCGCATGTACACGGTATCATCCACTTTGCAGCGCTGAAGAGCGTGGGTGAGTCGGTGCAAAAACCTTTGCTTTACTACGAAAACAACATCGGAGGGCTGGTCAATTTGTTGCGTTGTGTTCGGGAGTTTGGCGTAAAGAATTTTGTCTTCTCTTCTTCCTGCTCGGTTTACGGCAACGCGAAAAAATTGCCCGTTACGGAGGATGCTCCTTTACAGGAAGCGGAAAGCCCCTATGCGCGCACCAAGCAAATGGGAGAGGATATTTGCCGAGATTTTATACGTGCCTGGCCCCAAAAGCATCGCTGCGTGCTGTTGCGCTATTTCAACCCGGCCGGAGCGCATCCCAGTGGCTTGACGGGAGAAGCTCCCGGTAAGGAAGCGGAAAATCTGGTGCCCGTGCTCACTGAAGCGGCTCTGGGTTTGCGCGAAGAAGTCGTGGTTTTTGGTGACGACTATCCCACGCGAGACGGCTCTTGCATCAGGGATTACATCCACATCATGGATTTGGCGGAAGCCCATAGCCTGGCCTTAGCTTTTGCCGACAGGCAAAAAAGTGCCGGCACTTGTGAAGTGTTCAATCTGGGCAGTGGAAAAGGCACTACAGTCTTGGAGGCTATAGCTGCCTTTGAACGCAGCACCGGTGTTGATTTGCCCTGGCGAATAGGGCCCCGACGCCCCGGCGATGTCATAGCCGTCTATGCCAATTACGACAAGGCCGCCCGCCTGTTGGGTTGGAAACCCCGCTATGGCATTGATGACATCATGCGTACGGCCTGGGCCTGGAGTCAAATGGCTGCTCAAAGCGACACTTTGGAAGCTTAGTGGCGCAGGAAAAGGAAAGGCGCCGCCCGCAGCCTGCGAACGACGCCTTTTGATTGTTCTGTAGATGTTTTACTTCCTCGTGAGGGGCTTGGAGATGCTGATGTGGTTTTCAGTCAGAATCTGCAGGAAGTAAGTACCTGCAGGTAAAGCTCGCAGGTCAATGCTCAGCTGTTTGTTGTGTGAAGCTGCTTCGGTATCAAAGCGCTGAAGGACTTTGCCTTCGGCATCCAGC
>JALSKB010000137.1 GCA_026989035.1 Saprospiraceae bacterium
GAACCGGCGCCGCGCAAGCCGGATTGTAAACCCATAGGGCGTCTTTTCTTTCAAGTTCAGGGTGACAACAGAGCTTCAGCTGATTTGTATTTCTCGGATGCCTGTAAGTTTTTGGTTTTTTTGGAGGACGAAAAGCCTCAGTGGGGAAATCTGTTGACCGATAGAGGGGTGGCTTATTTTCAAAACAACATTGGTCAGATCTTAGAAATGAGCAAGGGTATTCAGCCCAAGGGCGTACAAAAAAAGCAGGGGGATGAGTAGGGGCAGCTTAAAAGCGGTAATTGATTTGGGGTCAAATACTTTTCATTTGCTTGTGGCCAGCGTAGAGCATGGCAAAATAGTGAAGGAGGTTTGTCGTTTGCGCCGCTTTGTTGCTCTGGCAGAAGAGGGCGGAAAGCACATAGGCACAAAGGCCTTTGAAAGAGGTCTGGCCGCTTTGCGCGAGTTCGTTTTTATTCTGAAGGAAGAAGGCCTTTCCGTTGGACAGGTTAAGGCCATAGGCACGGCTGCTTTGCGTACAGCTGATAACGGCTCCGAGTTTTTGGATAGGGTGAAAAAAGAAACAGCTCTTCAGGTTGAGTTGATCGACGGAGATGAAGAGGCTCGTCTCATTGCCAAAGGCGTGCGCGCTGCTGTGCCTTTCGGCAAATCTGCTAAACTTATCATGGATATTGGCGGTGGAAGTGTAGAATTTATCATCGCCAATGCTGAGCGGAATTTTTGGGCAGAGAGCTTTCCCATAGGGCTTTTGGTGCTTTACCATCATTTGAAGCCTCAAGACCCTTTTTCTCAACAAAACAGAGAGGCTCTAAAGGTATACCTGGACGAGATCTTGCCACCTTTGGCGAAAGCCTTGAAGAAATATCCAGTGGATACCCTGGTGGGGGCTTCCGGCTCTTTTGATGTGATTGAGGCGATGAAGGCTCCTAAAAACAAGGAAGGACATTATTTGTCCCTCCCCGCTTCGGATTTCGAGCAGATGTTTCAAATGCTTCTGCCCTTAAACCTGGAAGAGCGCCTCCAGATACAGGGTCTACCTCAAAACAGGGCACGGCTGGTGGTTTTGGCTTTTGCTTTGATAGATTACGTTCTGCAGCTCAGTTGTGCAGAAAGTATTATCGTCTCGGATTATGCCATGAAAGAAGGGGTCTTGTTGTCTGACGCGGAAAAAAGTGCTCCGCATTAGAAAAAATGTCGTATCTTTGCAGCAGCATGCCCCCTTTTGGGAGTCTTGCCACTCCCGAAAGGGGGTCTTTTTTTTCGCTTTTCTAATTTTTTTCTAATGAACATTTTTGTTGCTAAGCTGAGCTACGACACCAGTAGTGAAACGCTTGAATCTGTTTTCTCCGAGTTTGGAGAGGTAAGCTCTTGCAAAATCATTTTTGACCGCGATACCGGTCGTTCCAAAGGCTTTGGCTTTGTCGAAATGCCCGATGATGACCAGGCTCAATCGGCTATTGATGCCTTGAACGACACAGAACTGGATGGTCGCGTGATCGTCGTTAAGCAGGCAAGACCCCGCGAAAACCGCTCATCCTATGGTGGCGGTTACGGCGGAGGCTATGGCGGTGGACGTCGCTATTGACTTCCATAAGGATACAGTGATATATCCGAGAGAAGGCGCACAAAAGTGCGCCTTCTTTTTTGTGAAAAAGTGATTTTTTTTTGCATATTTAGAAAAGGTGTATATTTGCGCTCAAAGGAAGGGTGTCAGTCTATTCTGTTTTCTTCCTCTTCTATCCCAAATATCCGATAAAAAATCCCCCCTTGGCACTTAATAAGCAAGTGCTGAGTTTCGCGCTCTGTTCTCTTTGGAGGGAAAGGAAGAGCGTGGATTGTAGTTAGATTGCTCGTTAAGCAGGCTCATCTTGCCAATACAATGGCAGGATAGAGCTATTGTGTGCCGTTGGTTCCCCTCAACATCGGTACAATTGCTCTTTGTTAATAATGACCCCATTAAGCTGAATTTTTGACTTAAAACCTCGAACCATGAACAAATTTTACTCGCTCGTACGTCCATTCTGGATGACCTTTGCAGTGCTCTTCACTTTGTGGGTGGGACCGTTGTCGGCCCAGTTGATTTTGAATATCGACATGAGCTCCAATGTTACAAGTGTTCCTTCCGGACAAACCTATGTGTACTCGATTCCTTACAGTACACAGAGTCCGACGGAGGCTGCGACGAATGCGCACATTCAGGTGCCCTTTCCAAATGGTTTGACTTTGCAAACGTTTTCGGGCACGAGCCACGTTGCGAGTTATTCGATGATTATGG
>JALSKB010000138.1 GCA_026989035.1 Saprospiraceae bacterium
GAATGGGAAACGAGGGGCAAGTTTCCTCCCGAGGCGGATTGTTCCTTAAGGAGCATCTGCAATTTGGCGCTCGAGTCTTGTGTTGCGAGGTTAACCTTAAAAACTAAAACTCATGCGACACGGCAAGAAATTTAACCACTTGGGCCGTACTTCTGCGCATCGCAAAGCTTTGCTGCGCAATCAGGCTATTTCGCTCATCATGCACAAGCGCATCAAAACGACACTGGCCAAAGCCAAGGCCCTGCGTCGCTTCATCGAGCCATTAATTACCAAGGCCAAAAATGGCAGCATGCACTCGCATCGCGTGGTTTTCAGCTACCTCCAAAATAAGGAGGCTGTGAAAGAACTTTTTGGCCCTGTAGCTGCTAAAGTGGGTGACAGACCGGGCGGCTATACCCGTGTTGTTCGCACGGGGTTTAGAAAGGGAGATGGGGCAGAAATGGCCCTTATTGAGTTGGTTGACTTTAATGAGGTGTACAGCGCTAAAGAGGCGTCATCGACCGGCGGTCGCCGTCGTCGTCGTCGCGGAGGGGGCAAGAAAAAGGCTTCTGCAGAAGCGGTGGCTGCCACACCACAACAAACAACACCTTCTGCCGAGGAAGAAGAGTAAAAAAAGCGCTCCGTTACGGAGCGCTTTTTTTATACTCATGGCGAAGTGGTTTGCGAGTCGTAAATGTCCCAAACCATTTCGGTTTGGGTATAGCAAAACCGAAACAGAAGAAGTTTGTGCCTTGCTGTATATACTCATGGCGAAGTGGTTTGAGAGGTATCAGCCTCCCAAACATCCTGTCTTTCGCTCGTTTGCAAGTCGTAAACATCCCAAACAAAAGTCGAATAGCCTTTTTGGGGCCCGTACATGTATTTGGCGAAAGCCCTATCAATTAAGGTTGTATGCCGGTTTTCTTAATGGGGGTGTAATACTCAAGCGTGAAACCCAGGGAAAAGGGCGGTTCTTCAATGCGCTTGCTATCTACCCGTACCAAATAGACCTCTACCTCTCCATTTTTCATCTTTTCCAGCAACTTAGGTGTTATAGCTAACTTTCCTTCCTCAGAGGGGCCTTTAACTTTGGTGGTGGCCACCTTTTTATCGGCATCGGTTAAGAGGGCAGCGACATAACTGCCTTCCGGCAAATGAGCGGGAGAAAACGAGATGTAGGTCGTTTTGCTTTTGGAAAAAGCCGGGGGCAACTCAAAACTCGTCAAGGGTTTAGGGCTTTCGCCAAAAGAAAACCGATGCGTCTTACCGGCATCGTCGGTGAGCGAAAAGGAGTAGTTGTCTTGCCAGGCAAGGGTGTTCTCGTATTGGTACTTGTAATAGCGATCACCTATGGAGCGCTCCCCCATGCCACTGCCCAAAAATTGAACACCTCCTTTGAAGTGCTTGGGCTTGGTGTCGGTTTCGTCTTTTCCTTCGAAGAAATAAGCTTCGGCTTTGAGGCGCTTGTCGTCTTCGATATAGCGCACAAAGAGATTTCCACGTATGGGTGGTTGGTCTTCGGCCATGGATTCGTCTTGTCGGTCGGAATCACTTTGGCAGGCATACAAGCCCAAGAGACCGAGGAGTAAAGCAAAAAATAGCGTAGGTGTTTTCATGATGAGGTATTTGTGCAAGCGTCTTTCAAGCTGTTGTTTGTGCAAATATACCCAAACCATTTCGTCATGGAGGCATGCTCAAGGAAAGGGGTTTGAGAAGGTCGGACAATCTCCCTTTTTGTTGCCTGGTACCGAAGTCTTTGCCGGCTTGGTTTTCTGTGCATTTGTGGATAAAGCTTTTGTTGGTCGGCTATCTGACAAGAAAGGCCGAAAGGCCTGTTGTTAGGTGGAAGCTTTTATGTATTTTCGCTTTGTCGAAAGAGATCTGAATTGGCTTTGGCTGCCTCCTTCAGGTGGTATTTGCCGAAAGGCAAGAAAAGAAAGTCAGGGAAATCCTTTTGGCGGCTTTTAAGTTTTTGCGTAATATTGTGCGTTTTAGTTTGCACCGCAAACTACGGGATAAACGAAATGCATCAACCAAAACGAGTGATCTATGACACGTTATTTACTTCTTTTATGTGCCTTCTTTATCGGTGGTGTTGGGGCTTTGCAGGCCCAGACGGCCTTGTCGGGAAGGGTTACGGATATGGATACGGGAGACCCGCTTATTGGCGCGCAAGTAGCCTTGTACAAAGGCGGCAATCTCGTTACCGGAAATATTACCGATTGGGATGGCAACTACAGCATCAACAACATAGACCCGGGCACTTACGATGTGCATGTAGTCTATGTAGGATATGCCAAAAACATCATCAGCGATGTGGTCATTTTTGCCAATAAGGCCAATGTCTTGGATATTCAAATGAGCCAGGGGGTGAATTTGGAGGAGGTGGTTGTTGTTGAACACGTGGTACCTTTGATCAGCAAGGACAAGACGAGTACGGGGGGTACGGTTACGCAAGAGCAAATCAAGCGTTTGCCGGTAAAAAGCGTGAATGCCATTGTGGCTAATGTAGCCGGTACGAGCTCTGCCGATGAGGGGGAAGCCGTCAGCATCAAGGGGTCTCGTTCCAATGCCACCAATTACTATTTGGATGGCATTCGGGTCTATGGCAACATGATTCCTCAAACGGAAATCGAGCAGTTGCAAGTCATCACCGGGGGTATTGAGGCCCAATATGGAGACGTTACGGGAGGTATTATCTCCATCACGACCAGGGGGCCTTCCAAGAGCTTTTCGGGAGGGTTTGAATTGGAAACTTCTCAGTTTCTGGATTCTTACGGTTACAACCTGGCCAATGTCAATGTGAGTGGGCCTATTGTAACGAAAAAAGTGAAAGGGCCTAATGGCGAGGACATGAAAGAATCCATTATAGGATTTCGCCTTTCCGGGCAGTATTGGTTGCGCAAGGACGATGACCCTCCGGCCACACCGGTTTTTCGGGTTAAGGATGAAGTCTTAAAGGAGATAGAAGCCAACCCCATCACCATCATTGGGGGCGCTCCTTATCCCAGCATTCAATTGCTGGGCGATGAGGCTGTGGATAAACTAAGCTACAATCCTTTTGAAGACAATACTCGTTTGGATTTGACCAGTAAGCTGGATTTTCGTCTGAGTAAGAACATTGACTTGAGCTTGACGGGCACCTACAACTACGAGAAGGATTACTTTACGCCCAGGTCTTTGGCTATACCCGGGGGCTGGCAGGTGTTTAACAGCCACAACAATCCCTTCGATGTTTCGCGACGTTTTAGGGGCAATGCGCGTTTTCGCCATCGCTTGGGCAAGGGTTTGGATGCTGCTGGTGATGAAGAAAATGAAGGCCAGGAGCCTTTGGTGCAGAATGCCTCTTATACTTTGCAATTTGGGTATGAGCGGGTTTTGTATAACCTGCAGGATTCGCGACACCAAGATCGCTTCTTCGACTACGGTTATGTCGGAAAATTCGATTACGAATGGGTACCCGTCTTTGGAGCACCTGTAGATCCGAACTTTCCCGAACCCCTTCAACACCGAGATTTTCGCCAGCAGTTTTTGGGCTATACGCCGGGAGATGTGAACCCCGTTCTGGCCAACTACAACAACCCTTTGGCTGATGTGGAAACCGGCGGCGTGTATTATGCAGAGAACGGCTTTATCTCTACGAACTATACTTCTGGTTGGGGTTTGCACAACAATGTGGGGACGGTGTATAATCTCTATCGAAAACGAGACAACACCATCACGACTTTTACTGCAAATATGGCCTTTGAGTTGCATCCCGGAAAAAGGGCTAAGGATGGAGAGAAGCAACAGGCCGGCCAGCACAACATTCAGCTGGGGGTATGGTACGAGCAGCGTACGCAGCGCGGTTACGACCTCAACCCTCGTTCTCTTTGGGTTATCGCACGCCAACAGGCTAACAGCAACATTCTCGGTGTAGATACCACGGTGGTCGTGGGCGACACCACACTCTTTGGGTTTACCATCCCCATTTACGGCAAACAAACCATTGAGCAGGAAGACGTACTTTTCTACCAGCGCGTGCGCGAACTTACCGGTACGCCTTTAGATGAATACGTCAATGTCGATGGTCTTTCTCCGGATATTTTGAGCTTGGATTTGTTCTCTGCAAAGGAACTGACCAGCCAAAACATTTTAAATTATTGGGGGTACGATTATCTGGGTAACCCCATCGATGTAGCTTATGAAGACTTTTTCACGGCTACGGATGAAAACGGCATTCGCACTTTCCCCGTTCCGGCAAATCGCCCCATTTACAGTGCGGCTTACATTCAAGACCGCTTTAAGTTGAAAGACATCATCATCCGGGTAGGTGTGCGGGTGGATCGCTATGATGCGAATACCAAGGTGCTCAAGGACCCGTATGCCCTGTACGAAATCATGAATGCCAAAGACTTCCACGATCAATTTGGCGGAGACCGCCCGGAAACCATTGGCGACGACTTTAAAGTCTATGTGGAAAATGAAGGTTCTACCAAAGTCAAAGCTTATCGCACGGGAGATACCTGGTATTTTGCGAACGGGACTCAAGCCAATGACGGGAAATTCATCTTTGGCGGGGGATTGGTCTTCCCGAAATACACGGTAGATGATCCCAACATTCAGGACCGCGACTTTGACCCTAACATTTCGTTTAAGGACTACGAGCCGCAGGTGAACATCATGCCGCGTTTGGCCTTTTCTTTTCCCATCTCGGATGATGCCAACTTCTTTGCGCACTACGACGTTTTGGTTCAACGTCCGCCCTCCAACACCTTGGCTACGCCCTTGGATTATTTTTACTTTAACATCAAGAATGATCCGCGAAACAATCCCAACTTGAAGCCGGAGCGTACAGTGGATTACGAGGTGGGTTTCCAGCAGAAGATCTCCAACAACTCGGCTATTAAGTTGGCAGCTTACTACAAGGAGCTGCGCGACATGATCCAGGTGCGTCAATACCTCTTTGTTGCCGCCCCCATCAACACCTACCAGACTTACGATAACCTGGACTTTGGAACGGTCAAGGGCTTTACCTTCCAATATGACTTGCGCCGCACGGGCAATGTATCCATGCAGGCTTCTTATACCTTGCAATTTGCAGATGGTACAGGTTCGGATGCCAATTCCAATCGCGGCAGTGCCAATCAAGGTATTCAGCGGGTATTGTATCCGCTCAGTTTTGACGAGCGCCATCGCCTGACGCTTTCTCTGGATTATCGCTATAGCTCGGGCAAAGAATACAATGGGCCTCGTATATGGGGCAAGGATATTTTTGCCAATGCGGGGGTCAATGTTCAGGCTTTTGCTGTTTCAGGTCGGCCTTATACGGCTTCCATTTTGCCGGATGTACTGGGAGGAAATGGCGTCAAGGGAGCGATCAACGGAGCGCGCCTGCCTTGGAATATGACGGTGAACCTTCGCATAGACAAAGATTTCATCTTGCGTGAAGCCCAACCGGCTAAGGACGGTGGGAAGGCGAAGAACCCCATGGTGGCAAATGTGTATTTTCGCATTTCCAACGTGTTCAACAGAAAGAACATCGTTAGGGTGTATTCCTTCACAGGTTCTCCCGTTGATGATGGTTACCTGGCTTCTTCCAGGGGGCAGGATTCCATCGAATCCACGGATTTTTCACCTTTGGCCAGGGCTTCTTATCTGGCTTCTTACCAGTGGGCTATGTTGAACCCCGACAACTACTCTCTGCCTCGGCGGATGTTTTTGGGGGTGATCTTTAGTTTCTAAAAAAGAGGTGTTACTTGTTTTCAAGGGGGTGAGGCCCCCTTGAAAACGCTGTTTTGCAACAACTTTAAAACAAAAATATCATGCGAATTCTTACTCTTTGGTTGTTGATCTTTACGGGCTTGCTGTTGGCGTGGCCGGCGGAGGCTTACCGCATAGGTCCTGATACGGATCACAGCCCCCATCAGGGCAATCAACCGCAAGGGATCAATCAAGTGCATTATCGCGAAGAGTGCAACACAGCCCAAGCGCAGGTTGATCAGGGCATAGACCGTTATGCCACGAACCTCACAGGTGTTTATACTAAGGTGAACAACGTCCGTGCTCGCTTGACCCAAGGTGGTGATGTCTGGTGGGATCGCGAAGACGGTAAATACATCGTGCCTCATCCCGATCCGGGAGGGAAAGAAGTAGCTTCGCTGTTTGCCGGTGGTGTATGGTTAGGAGGCGTTGACCCGGCAGGTAACCTCAAAACCGCTTGCCAAACCTATGGCAATAGAACCGGGCAATCAGACTTTTGGGCAGGTCCGCTGGATCTTTTGGGCAACACGGATTTGGATGTTTGTAACAATTGGGATCGCTTCTTTGAAGTTTATGCCCAGGAGATTGATATTCACCGCAACTTGTATGCAAAAAGCCTGGCCGGAGGCACTTACGATCCGGCGGATATTCCTATAGGTGTGAAAGGCTGGCCGGCTCGCGGTAATCCCTTTTTCTTTGAAATCAACGAGTTTGAATTGCCCAATACCGATCAGGGTTTGGCCGGCTTTTGGGATGAGAACGGAGATGATCTTTACAATCCGCTTGATGGCGATTATCCCATCATAGAAATTCGGGGCTGTACCGAGCCGCAGTATCCGGATCAAATGATCTTCTGGATTTACAACGACAACGGGGCCAATGTCCATGGTGAAAGTATGGGCTTAGCCATCAAAATGGAAGTACAGGTGCAGGCTTTTGCTTATGGCACCAACGACCAATTGAACGACATGACCTTCCAGCGCTATAAGTTGATCAACCGCGCTACGGAGGATATCGACAGCACCTACTTTGCCATGTGGGTCGATGCTGACTTGGGTTGTTTCCTCGACGACTACATCGGTTGTGATACTTCGAGAAGTTTGGCCTACACCTACAATGCGGATGCAGCTGATGGTGATAACGGTACGGATTGTACGGGCGGTGTACCTACGTATGGAAATGAAATTCCCATCATCGGTACGGATTACTTCCGTGGGCCTTTGAAAATTTTGATCGATACCGTCAATGGAGAAGTAGTGCGAGACACCATTGAGTTGGGTATGTCTTCTTTTACTTACTACAACAACGGTGGATTCAACAATCCGCCTTTGGGCACCAGAGACCCGGAAACACCCGAAGAGTTTTACAATTATCTGACGGGGCATTGGAAAGACGGCTCTCCTTTCCAGTACGGAGGAGATGCTTATCAGGAGGCTGCCGGTGAAGAAATTGACTATGCCTTCACCGAACCGCCCAACGATGCTGACGGCTGGTCCATGTGTACGGAAAGTTTACAAGAGTTTGACCGCCGTACCATCCAAGCTTCCGGACCATTCCTCCTGCGCCCGGGTGAAATCAACGAGTTGATCATTGGTGTACCCTGGGTGCCTGACTTGAATTACCCCTGTCCGGATATTTCACGCCTTTTTGCTGCAGATGATTTGGCTCAAAGCCTTTTTGACAACTGCTTTGACATTACCGATGGCCCGGATGCACCGGATATGGATTTTATCGAGTTGGATCGCAAGATTATTGCCGTGCTTTCAAACGACACCTTACTCCTCAACTCGAACAATGCCTATGAGCAATACAGTGAAATAGACCTTTTGTCTCCCACTTTCTTGCCTGAAGAACAACGTTCTTACAAGTTTGAGGGTTACATTGTCTATCAATTGGCAGGGCCTGAAGTGACTAAGGGCGATTATGACAATCAGGAAAAAGCCCGCATCATTCAGATGTACGATAAGAAGAACGGCATTTCCAAGTTTTATGAGTGGAAAGCCGTGCAAGGCCCCGGGGATTCGATCGTCATTTATTACCCCGAGCTGGTGCTGGAAACCAGTGAAACGGGCATCCGACACACTTTTGAAATTGATGCCGATCAGTTTGCAGAAGGAGACAAGCGTTTGATTAACCACAAGAAGTACTACTTCTCTGTCGTCGCTTTTGCCTACAACAATTGGCAAGATTTTGACCCGGCTACAGCCATCGGTCAAAAACAACAGCTTTTGATTGGCCGTCGAAACATCAAAACCTATACGGTTATTCCACGCCCGATTGTAGATCGCAAGCTGAATGCTGCTTATGGAGATGGCCCTGTAATTACTCGTGTTGACGGATTGGGTGTCGGGGGCAATTTCCTCGATTTGAGTGATGAGACACGCGATTTGATTTTGGAGAACAAGCTTGAGGGAGAAATTACCTACAAGGCAGGCCGTGGGCCTATTGCCGTTTCCGTGTATAATCCGTTGGAATTGGTCGGCGGCGATTACGAACTGCGTTTCGTAGATGGCAACAATGCCGATAGTGAATTGGATTCCACGGCGTTTTGGGAATTGCGCAGTCTGTCGGACCCCAGTCAAGACGTTATCCGCTCTGAACGCAGCATCTATGATTTGAATGAACAAGTGCTACAGCAATACGGCTTTACCGTCAGTATTGAGCAACAGGCCGATGTGGGAAGTCAGGCAGATGAAACCAATGGAGCTATCGGCTATGAAGAAGAGTATGCAGATCTGGATGCCCCTGTATGGTTGACGGGAGTGCCCGATGATTTTGGCAACTTGCCTCCTTTGAATTACGTACCTACGGCATTTGGCGAACCGCATTATACGTACGATCCATCGAGAGCTTTGAGCCAAATCGGTCCGGGTTATTTCGTGCCTTTCCAGTTGTGCGATTACCGCTCTCGTGGAGCAGGTGAAGAGTACATCACACCGGGTTGGCGCAATACGAATGGCGGCCTGGTTGTGGATCCGGGCAATTTGCTCAAAAATTTGAACAATGTGGACATTGTTTTCACTTCGGATAAGAGCAAGTGGAGCCGTTGCATCATTGTCGAAACAGCCAACAATTATTATTCGGACCTTGGACTGGTTACGGATGGCAATGCCAAACAATTCGATTTGCGTCCGCAGCCGGCTGTTGGTAAAGACGACAACGACGGAGATGGCCTGCCCGACCCGGATGGAAGCGGTCGTATGGGCATGGGATGGTTCCCCGGTTATGCCATTGATGTGGAAACAGGCCAGCGCTTGAATATTTTCTTTGGAGAAAATACGGCTTACGACTGTTCGATCTTCTGTGAAAGCTATGATGATCAGAAGACCAACACGCTGGATATGATGTTTAACCCCAGCTCCCAGTTCTTCTTGGAAACGGGACAGCAAACTTCCGTTTTCAACTTCTTTGGAGGTGGGCAGCATTTCGTTTATGTCCTCAATACGCCTTATGATGGTTGCGAGGATTTGTACACGAAGTTTAGCAGCCCCAACCAGTTTGCTAAAGTAGGTGCCATGCAGAGCATCACCTGGGCGGGCTGGCCGATGTTGTTGCCGGGCACGAAAATGAAGTCTTATGCCGAAGGGCTTATTCCCAACGACTTGATTGTCAAACTACGCGTTAACGATCCCTATCAGATTGCTGTGGGTACGGGAGAGTTTAACGGTTATCCTACCTATCGCTTCTCCTTTGCAGGTGCAGAACCTTCGGAATTGGATGAAGCCGGTGTGGAATCTGCTCTCGACATGATCAATGTGGTGCCAAACCCCTATTACGGATTTTCTTCTTATGAAAATTCGCAGTTTGACAACATTGTCAAAATCACCAACTTGCCGGCTAAGTGTACGGTGACGATTTATTCTCTGGACGGTAAGTTCGTTCGTCGCTATGATCGGGATGAAGCGGGCTTGGTGCCCGATGGGAACAATCGTGGTGTTCGTCAGGCTCAAATCAATCCGGACATCTCCTGGGATCTGAAAAACTACAAGGGCATTCCGGTTGCCGGAGGGGTGTACTTGATTCACATTCAGGCTGAAGGCTTGGGTGAACGCGTAATTAAGTGGTTCGGAACCAACCGTCAGTTTGACCCGGCCGGCTTGTAAGCGTCTTTTCATCAGGCGGGGAGCTTTTCCTCCCTGCCTGATGTTTTTGGTTTTTTGACTTTAAAAAGAACAAATCCATGCATAAATTACTTTACTCAACCATCGTTTTGGTTTTGACAGGGCTTTTTTGCCTTCCGGCAAATGCGGGTAATCCCGACCGCCAAGGGGAGGCAGGAGCCTATGAACTGCTGATGAATCCCTGGGCGCGTACAGCCGGTTTGCATACCATGACAACGGCAGGCGTTTCCGGTGTAGAAGCCATGAGGCTAAATATAGCCGGCTTGGCTCGCATCACTAAAACACAATTTGAAGCAAGCCATGCCATCTATATAGAGGGTACGGGCTTGACTTTAAATGCTTTTGGCTTCGGTCAGAAGGTGGGTGAAAATACCGTCATCGGCCTTAGCCTCATGTCTGTAGGCTTTGGGGACATTCCGGTTACCACTGCAACCCAGCCCGAAGGAACGGGAGCCACTTTCTCTCCTTCTTTTTTTAACCTGGGTTTGGGTTTTGCCCACATGTTTGAAAACAAGGTGACGGTAGGTGTCTTGGTACGTAGTGTGAATGAATCCATTGCAGATCTTTCGGCAAGTTCTTTTGCCATAGATGCAGGAGTGCAATACGTGACGGGAGAAAATGATCAATTTAAACTCGGTATTTCGTTGCGCAACGTAGGGGCACCTATGAGATTTAGTGGTGAGGGGCTGTCCTTTTCGGCAAAAGTCCCTAAGGGCTCGGTAAGTTATAACCTCACTTCCAATTATCGCCCTGCCCGTTTTGAATTGCAATCGCTGCTTAACATCGGTGCATCTTATGACTTTCTCTTGGGTTCTCAGAATCGTCTGACAGCCCTGGGTAATTTCACTTCCAATGCTTTTGCCCGCGACCAAATTGGGTTGGGCTTGGAATTTGCCATGGGAACTCGCTTTATGTTGCGTGCGGGCTACAAATACGAGATAGGCTCTGCCGGAGCACCTCCCGAAGAAGCTCCGCTTTATTCCGGTTTATCAGCGGGAGCTTCGCTGGGCTTTAATACCCGAGACTTGGATGGTGCGGTGAAAAGCCACTTTGCCATAGATTATGCCTATAGGCAAACGAGAAGTTTCGGTGGTACCCACAACATTTCCCTGAGGTTGGATTTGAATTGATGTATCCCCCCTCTTGGCTTTATCAAAAAAGGCGCGCCATAGGCGCGCCTTTTTTGTGATAGCGACAATATGGAGACAGTATGCACCATAAAGGCAGTTTCACTCCAATGGGTTTAATCAAAAGTTGAAACCTACCTGAATTTGATAGGAAAGCTGAGTATCCTTATCAGCCCGGGGAATGGGTTGCCCGTCTGCATCCGGCCTATATCTCGCATAGTCAAAGGCGTCGTTGCTCACATCACTTAAGCCATATTGAATTTTTCCGCCCAAATAAAGGCTTTGACCCAGATAGAGTTTGATGGCTGCATGTAGGCTAAAGTCCCAGCGGTTAAAAGCAGCACCTTGCTCAGGGCGTGCCTGTAGCCAATAGGCTCCTGCACGTGTAGGAATGGCTACACTTTCACCGTCGAGAATAAGCATTTGTTGAATGCTTTCATTTGAATTTCCCGTTTGGTCTTTGAGGTAGTTGTAAATTAAAGAGACTTCCAAGGTGTCCAGAACCTGCCCCCCCTCGGTGATGCCTCCAAAGCGCAATTGCCCCACAGCTGTAGAAGCAATGAGAAAGCCTAAACCGGCTCCGGCAGAAAGCTCCACTTGCTTAATGGGTTTGATATAAACCGATAAGGGAAGGTAAAAATATGCATTATTGATATTAAGTGTTAGGGTCTTGTTGCCGGTAAGGAGCACACTTTTACCTGATTCGGTGGGCATGTGCAAAAAGCTTTGTCCGTGGTAACGGTATCTTCCGCCCAACTGGGTGAAAAGCAATTCTCCGCGCAAACCCAAGAAATCCAGTAAGGGATAATTGGCTACAGCGCCGATCTGGAATCCGGAATTGGTCGTCATCTCCTCCAAAATCCGACCCGTACCGTCTTTTTCCAAGGGGCCGCTAAGATGGTTAAAGTTGAGCCCTGCCTGAAATCCCAAGCGCAAATCTTGAGCATACCCGGATGACAGAAAAAAACAGAAGACACAGAATAAGAGAAGTTTTCGCATGTTAGAAGATTTTAGCCTACAAGTAAGGAGAAGTAGCCGCTATATAAGCCGTCCCTTAGGTAGCTTGTCAATCGATTAAATGTCCTGCCAGGTTTTCGTCTTCTTCGGATTCTTGTGTACCGATAACCTCAATAAAGGCCATGAAGGGAAGAAGATATAACCAGCTCACCCATAAGAGCAAAAGCACAAAGAAAACCAATGACAAAAGGATGTTTACGATAGGTGCTGCCATCACAAGGGCACTAAATAGTAGGACAAAAAGCAAACTGACGGCAATCCCTGTTCCTACACCTAATAGGATCAATTGAAAGTGCAGGCTAAAGTTTCGCTTAACCAGTTTAACGCTGTTTTGCATAGCCGGCCAAAAACCCATTTTGTGGAAAACTATGAAGTAGGGGGTCCACCAAAGGAGAATGCCTATAGAGGCAATAAGTAGAAAACTAAACAAAAACAGGATATAATCCCAGGTGCTGAATACCACCAAATCAGTACCAATTTCCTCTATACTTTGTGCATCTACAGATAAGACCTTGATGAAAAAGTCAAAGGCTCCGGCATTGATCAAAGCTACGATCATGGGTATGCTGGCAAGAGAAGCGATGAGATAGGAAAGCAGGGTGTAGGGGATGAGCTGGTTTAAGAATTTGAAGCCATCAAAGAAAACGCCGAAATTAGATTCCTCATGGCGTATGAGCCGATCTGCAAAGATGGCAAATCCCGCAGCCATAGCTGGTGCAATGACCAAATAAGAGATGAAAAGACCCACTATGGGAAGGATATTGCTCATGAACGACATCAGAGCATAGACAATCCAAAAGCCCAGAAACACAGCCCAGTTCTTTTTGACGAGATTCCATGCCCGGCTGCCGATTTTGAGGATGGAAAAGGTGTAACCATCAAAAATTAAGCGTTCGATCTTTTCGTACATAGGTGCTAGCTTTTCTTTTAATCAAATAATTTGACTTCTAGTAAGTCGGGTTTTGTGTAGGTGTAACCTTTACTGCTCTCGCTTTCTTAGCGTCGGGAAAAAAGCAAATATAAGAAGTTTGGTTATACCGCTAGGCAAGCAGTTTGAGAGAAAATTAACACTTTAGGGAAGGCGAGGCATCAATATTTTACATTGGACAGCCGTTTATATATTTGTTTGCAGCCGCTAAAAAACTTTCAATTCCTTGAGTACGAACGACAAAATAATATGTATGAAAAGTCATTTTTTCTTCTTCTTGTGTATGCTGGCCTTGCCGCTTTTTGCTCAAGAGCAATCAGATCCCAAGGCTACGGCCTTACTCCAAAAAATCGAAAAGAAGTACGAGGCTTATCAATCCTTAAGTGCAGATTTTAAGCTGATCATAGAGGTGCCCGGTGAAGATCGTCAAGAGCAGCAGGGGCGCATGGTACAACAGGGCAATAGCTATTTCATTGATTTGCCCGACAGGCAAATTTACTGCGACGGGCAGTCCGTCTGGCTTTACCTCAAAGAGGAAAAAGAGGTGCAGATTAACGACGCGGAGGAAGAGGATGGAATAGCATCCCCTCGGGATTTTTTACGGGTTTATGCTTCCGATGAATACGTATATGCTCTAGCTAATGAATTCGTTGAAAAGGGACGTTCTGTGCAACAAATCGTCTTTAAGCCTAAGGATAGAGATTCCGACATCTCAAAAATTCGACTGACTATTGACAAAAATTCTTTGGAAATCTTACAAGTGCGTACTTTTTACAAAGATGGTACGCGTGTAGCTTTAGTGATGAGTAGCCTTTCGGCAAATAAAACTTATCCGGCGGAAATTTTTCGCTGGCAAAAAAACAATTGCCCAGACTGCTATGTGGAAGATTTGAGGCTGTAAAACTCAACTTCCCACGGCAAAAAAGCGGCTTGCCTGAGCAAGCCGCTTTTTTGTTTATTTCCAATGGCCGGGGACCCATCGCCAACCACCTTTCACCTTTTTCCAATGCCCTGGCACCCAGTGATGTCCGGCCCTTTTACGCTGACAGTGCCCGGATACCCAGACGTAGCGGCGGCCGTTCCATTTCCAATGACCTTTGACCCATACATGGCGTGGGCCACACTTGGCACGCACTTCCTTTCGGGGAGGGGGGGGAGCCTTTTGAACGACCACGGTTTTGGTGGCGCAACCGGTGAATAGAAAAAAAGTTAAGAGAACAGTTGGCCATGTGAGTTTTGTAGGCATAATAGCGTGTTTTTTTTGAGAAAAGGGGTTATATATACTCATGGCGAAGTGGTTTGGGAGGCGTTAGCCTTCCAAACTCCCTATCTTTCGCTCCTTTGTGAGTTGTAACTATGCAAACCATTTCGGTTTGGATATACAACATATTCAGGCATTTGACTTCGAGAGGTGGAAAAGGTTTAAATTCCATGCGCGGTTTTTCGCTTTTGTTGGAGCTGGTCAGACATTCTGCCGGCAAATTAAACTTTTCCTATTTTTGTAGCTTGTGAGCTCTTTTAGCGACCTTGGCTCCTGAGGCTTGGGTGTTATGGCGGAAAGTTTTTCATCTTTTGCCAGTTAAAAGATTGATAACATGAGGAAAAAAGAAACGCTAGAGTCCATCTTAGTTGTAGTAGCTTTTCTGATAGCTCTTTATGGTGATAAAATATTGAATACCTTTATTTCGATACATTTCCCAACAACTTTTTTTAAAATATCATTTATTTACCTCTGGTGGTCTTTGCCAACACTGCTGGTCCTTGGTGTTTTATATGGGTTTAAAAACATATTTGAGAATTTAGGCTTAAACAAGGGGTTTGTAACAGGTCTTTTTTTTTCAATTGTGGTAGTTTCGCCTATGCTGATAAGTTCCGCAATCATTGGAAAAATTGATGATGAGCTTGATTTGGGGAGTTTGTTGCACAAAACTTTTGTGGCTGGATTTTTTGAGGAATACCTTTTTAGGGGATTCCTCTTTGGCATCTTGTTTGCCAAATTGAGGTGGGGGTTTATTCCTGCCTCCAT
>JALSKB010000139.1 GCA_026989035.1 Saprospiraceae bacterium
CCTTATTGCTATATTTTTGGTTTTTGATACGGCTTTGCAAATCCTGATAGTATAAATCAAACTCATTGATACTGTGATTGGTGCCGTATTGCTTGTTGTAATCGGCAATAATTTCTTCCAAAGCCTTCTTTTTTTCTTCGGGATTTTGTTTATTATCCACTTGTTCTTGTATTAAATCTTCCTGTAATTGCCTTATGTCGGCGGCGTTCTTTTGACTTTGCTTATCACCCTCTTTGGCAATCAACTGTACCGGCGGCGAAAACACGCACGCAATATTCAAAGGTTTGAAATCGGGATTTTCTTCAGCTTTTTTCTTTTGAATTTCTTTAAAAAGTCGGTAAAAACTAATGGCATCGTTTATGGAAGCCGTGGCAAAAAGCGCATTGAATTTTCGACGGTTAGTCGCCGCATCGTGCTTGTCCAAAATAGCTTCTACTACTGCCTGTTGTGCAATCGGTTCGCCGGGTTTGGGGTTTTGTTCGCCTTTGCCTTTATAATAATCGACATGAAAACGCAATACGTTTTTATCCTCAATGGCGTGCGTAATGGTATAAGAATGCAATAGCTTTTCAAAAAGCGATTCAGTAGTTTTGTAAGTTTCAAAGTGGTCTTCACGGATTCTATAAGTGGCATTTTCTTCAAAGATAGGCGTGCCTGTAAATCCGAAAAGTTGTGATTTTGGGAAGAACTCTTTGATAGCTTTGTGATTATCTCCGAACTGCGAGCGGTGGCATTCGTCAAAAATAAAAACCATTCGTTTATCTCTGAGCGACGCCAATCTGTCTTTATAGGTAGAAACACCTTTTTCTGTTTTTCGCTTATTCTGCTTACTGTTTTGGTCTAATGCCAATCCGAGTTTTTGAATGGTGGTTACAATGACCTTGTCGGAATAATCCGTAGAAAGCAGTCGCTTTACCAAGGTTTCGGTATTGGTATTTTCTTCCACGCTGCCTTCTTGAAATTTGTTAAACTCTTCTCGCGTTTGCCGGTCGAGGTCTTTTCTGTCCACCACAAACAAGCATTTTTCAATTTCGGGATTGTCTTTTAGCAGAGTAGAAGCCTTGAAAGAGGTGAGCGTTTTACCGCTTCCCGTAGTATGCCATATATAGCCGTTGCCTCTGTTTTGGTTAACACAATCAATGATGGCTTTTACCGCATAAATTTGATAGGGCCGCATCACCAAAATTTTCTGCTCGCTCTCTACCAAAACCATATATTTGCTTATCATTTCACCCAGCGTGCATTTTGAGAGAAATTTTTCGGTAAAATCCGTCAGGTGGGTGATTTTTTTGTTTTTCTCATCAGCCAATTGATAAATCGGCAAAAACTGTTCGTCGGCATTGAAGGCAAAATGTTGGTTGTTGTTGTTGGCAAAGTAGTATGTATTGGTAAGGTTGCTCACGATAAACAACTGCACAAAACTCAATAAACTATTGGTGTAACCGTTACCCGGGTCGTTTTTGTAATCCACGATTTGTTGCATCGCCTTTCGGGGGGACACGCCCACTTTTTTCAGTTCTATTTGAACAATTGGCAAACCGTTTATTAAAATTATGACATCGTAGCGTTGAAAGCTGTTTTCGGTATTGATGCGCAACTGATTGATAGCCTCATATTCGTTCTTGCACCAGTCTTTGATATTGACTAAAGTAAAATGTAAGGGGGTGCCGTCTTCGCGTTCAAAATATTGCTTTTCGCGAAGCAATTTGGAAGCGGCAAAAACATCGGGAGTAATGATTTGCTCACGCAGGCGTGCAAACTCCTTGTCGGTAAGCCGCACCTTGTTTAAAGATTCGAATTTTTCTCTGAAATTTTGTTCAAGTGTTTTCCTATCCACAATATCCGGACGATAGGTGTATTTTAGGTCTATGAGTTGCTTGATGAAGTTTTGTTCTATTTGGTTTTCTTTAATCATCATTAGACTTTCGGCATTTTTTATACCCAAACCGAAACGGTTTGGGGTATTTAAGACTCGCAAACCAGCAAAAGTTCGGGGGTTTGGGATGCTCTCGCCTCCCAAACCACTTCGTCATGAGTATAAGATCTCCTAATGATCGAAATGCAGCACGGATCAAGGGAATACCGTCTGTCTTGCTTTTCTCCGTTCAGCAGATCGGCAGGACGGAAGTCGTTTGGAAAAGCAGCTTTCTGTTTGCCATGTTTAGGATAAGCTTATCCTGTTTTTTCCTAACACCAAACACAAGGCTTCGCCGACAATGTGTCGCAGCGGGGCGGCACATTTACCGAGTTCACCAACAAGGGGCAGCAACCTGCAAAAGCGACCATACTGTCCGGTGAAGTCCTCCTTCTCCAAAAAAGAAATGTGCAGAATGCAGCCTATTGATCTTCTCGACAAAGCAGGAAGCGAAGCCCCGCTTCTCAAGCCGTATCAGCAAAGGTAATAATTTTCTTTCGCTAAGCATGGCCAACGGCCATGCTTGGTCAGTGAAGTCATCTCCAAAAAAAGCCTCGCAGGAAAGTCCTGCGAGGCTGAGTAGCATATTTAATTCACTAAAAGGAACAATTTCGATGATCCGAACAGCTTTGCTCGCGCAAAGCAAGCCGATTTGAACAAAAACTCATATCGCTCAAATCACTTCAGTCCGGATATCTCAAGCCGTTCCCTTCAAGATTTTGTTCCAATAAAGCCAGGGAAGTACCTTTTTCTTCAACAGGTACATCGTCCAACGGGGTTTGCCCTGATCAAAGGGGAAAGTCTCCATGGGGTTGCCGTTGTAGTCAAATTCGGCCAGGATGAGCTTGCCATAGCCCACAACCAACGGGCAAGAGGTGTAGCCCGTGTATTTAGCCGGTGCACTCTTGCCTTCCATAGCTGCCAACAAATTGGCTACGAGAACAGGAGCCTGCTTGCGAATGGCTGCTCCCGTCTTGGAAATCGGCAAGCCCGAGGAATCGCCCGCAGAAAAGACGTTTTTGTACTTTTTATGCTGTGTGGTAGCAGCATCCACATCCACCCAGCCTCCTTCATTGGCCAAGGGGCTGTTCTTCACTACATCCGGAGCACCCTGGGGCGGCGTAACGTGAATCATGTCAAAAGAACGTTCCTCCGTGCTGCCATCAGCCTTGCGGAAGGTAGCTACCTTTTTGTTGCCATCGACCTTGGTCAAAACGTAATCCCAATTGGTCTTGATGCCGTACTTTTCGACCATCGTTGTAAGTGAAGCATTGTATTTCTTCACGCTAAACATGCCCACACCAGGCTTAAAAAATTCTACATTCACCTTGTCGAGTATGCCCCGCTTGCGGAAGTTGTCGGCAGCTAAATACATGATCTTCTGAGGCGCTCCACCACATTTGATCGGCGTATCCGGCTGGGTAAACAAAGCCGTCTGACCGGGCTGAATGTTCTTGATACACTCGTACGTATAAGGAGCGTATTGAAAAGAATAATTGGACGTTACACCGTTTTTTCCAATCGTCTCCTTCAGGCCCTCAATCTGATCCCAGAGAATTTTGATGCCCAAAGTAACCACCAGGTAATCGTATTGTACCTCATCGCCATTGTCCAACTTCACCGCATTGTTCTCCGGGTCAAAGCCCGTTACAGCTTGTTTAATCCACTTAGCCTTTTTCGGCATAACGGATGCCTGAGAACGCACCGTGTCGTTCACATCAAAATCTCCTCCCCCTACTAAGGTCCATGCTGGCTGGTAGTAATGCTTATCCGCAGGATCTATAATGGCAATATCCAGCTTGGGGTTTTTGCGCAACAGCTGCGCAGCAATAGAGATGCCGGCATTCCCACCGCCGGCAATAACAATTTGGTGTCGAGATGCACTCATGATGACATTGAATTTTAGTTCTGTAAATTCTGAAAAAATGACGCGTGAAGATATGAACATTTTTTCATGGAATGCAAATATTCCGACCTAGAAACTTCTCTTTTGAAAAGAAAACGAACTATCAAGCCCTTTTAAGGGCTCAATACCTGCCCAACTAAAGCTGGTATAGGCGACAAATCACTTCAAAACAAAAACTTTTTGTTTATATTTGCACCGAAAAAACAATGATTGTTTGAAGCATGAAAAAGAAACAGTACATCAAAAGAAAGTACAATTTTTCAGATGCCGACCTCTATGCTTATACGGCAGAACGCATTCAACTGGCCAAAGAAGACCTACGGGCCTTAAAGGCCTACGGCTACGACCCGCAACGGTTGAAGAAACTGGCCGGTTTACTCGCTCGATTTCTCGATCTGCCCAACGACGACGAGCTGGTTGGCCGGCAAATGCTACTCACGGAAAAAAAAGATCAAAGCGCTACCCGCCTGCGCAACGCCATTCGCAGCATCATGACCCGCGTAGCCATGAAGTACAACCGCAAATCGGGCCATTATCGTCAATTCGGCACGGCTAAACTGGGAGATATGAGTGATCCTCAGCTCCTCTTTTGCGGACGACGGGTCGTGCGTGTAGCCCGCAGGCAGCTGCAAGCCCTGGCAGACACCGGTCTCAACGAAGACCAACTCCAAAAGGTGGTCAAAGCATACCAGGACTTTGAGAAAGTGCTCAACCTGCAACAAGACCGCATAGCAGAACGCGACATAGCCGTAGAGCGTCGCATCGAACTGGGCAACAAAATCTACGACGAGTTAATCGTCCTTTGCGAGTTGGGCAAAGACCTCTGGGCTGAAAAAGACCGCAGAAGATACGACAGATATGTCTTGTACAAGGAAAACAGCTCGCCTAAGAGCGCAGTTTCTACTCCTACTCCTTCTTGAAATTTAAAGATGCCGAGTTGATGCAGTACCTCAGGCCTGTAGGCTTGGGCCCGTCCGGAAAGACATGTCCCAAATGGCTGTCACAACGAGCACAACGCAGCTCAATGCGCCGCATGCCGTAGCTGTTGTCCTCCAGTTCTTTGATGTGCGTGGGATCAACCGGCTTGTAATAACTGGGCCAACCCGAACCCGAATCGTACTTGGCTTCGGAAGAAAAAAGCGGGAGTCCGCAAGCACCACAGCGATAAATCCCGTCCTCATGCTTGTCGTAATAAGCTCCGGTAAAAGCCGGCTCCGTACCGGCCTGCCGAAGGATGCGATAGCGCTCCGGCCCCAATTCTTTTTTCCATTCTTCCTCGCTTTTTCGGACGTAGTAAATGGTGTCGCCCGAGCTATTGATGAAGTAGTCCTTGGATTGAGGCGAATCGGATTCTTGCTTCTTCATAGGAGTAGGGTGATTTTGGGTAAGTGGCTCTTCCCTGCCGGTATTGTCGGCATTGCGGGGTGTACAAGCCACAAAAAAAAGTGCAACAAGAACTAAAATGGAAAAAAAGTGCTTCATAACATCTTCGTTCTTCAATCAACGCCTTTTGCGCTTTCTGCGAATTCGAGGGTGATGCCACTCCTCCCTTTCGGCAAATTCTACCAGGCGTTTAACGGCCGCCATGATGGACAGCAGCAAAAAATAAGAAAAGGTGAGCACGAAATAAATCCAACGATAAGAACCTGCACTGCCGATAGAGACAGACGAAAAGCCCCAAGCCAACAGGCCATTAAACAAAGCCAACAAGCCGTAAGCCGGTATAGCACGCCCCCAATAAGCGTTGATGCTATTTGCCGAAAGGCTGAAAATGCTGTTGAAAATGGCGTACAACCACAAAAAAGAGGCGGCAATTAACCAGGGATAATGCGAGCTTTCCGCCATCCAATGAGCCCACTGCATAAAACTGCCCACCAACATGAAAACCAACGACAAAGCTAAGGTCGCAGCAGCTTGCAGGTAGGGATCATAAGCCTGATAAAGCCAGGATTTTTTGGGTGTATTGCTCATCACTGAATAATCTGGCCATAGAGATCGTATTCCGTGGCATCTGTTATCAATACATCGGCAAAGCCGCCAAGGTTCAAAGTTACGCCATTTTTGGCAACCCAAACCTCGTTGTCCACCTCCGGAGAATCCCAGCTCGTGCGCCCCACGTACCATGTATCAAGCTCCCGATCGAGCAACACCTTGAGTTTTTTCCCCACCCGTGCCTCATTGATTTCCAAAGAAATTTCCCGCTGCAGCTCCATCACTCGATTGGCCCGACTCCGCTTTTCTTCTTCCGGCACATCGTCTTCCAAGGCATAGGCCGCCGTACCCTCTTCATGGGAATAAGTAAAAACACCCAAGCGTTCAAAACGCACCTTCCGAATAAAATTCAACAACTCCTCTACATCTTCTTCCGTTTCCCCCGGAAAGCCCACCAAAAAGGTCGTGCGCAAAGCCGCTCCGGGCAATTTCTCCCGAATGCGCTCTACCAGCATCTCCACTTCCTGCCGACTCGTCTGGCGCTTCATGCGCCTCAAAACCGATTGGCTGATGTGTTGCAAAGGTAAATCCAGATAAGGACAAATCTTGGGTTCTTCAGCCATCACGTCCAACAACTCCATGGGAAATTGCCCGGGATAAGCGTAGTGCAAACGAATCCACTCCAAGCCCTCTACCCGGGCCAACTGACGCAGCAATTCGGGTAAAGCCCTGCGGCGGTAGCGGTCCAAACCGTAAAAGGTCAGCTCCTGCGAAATCAACATCACCTCTTTGACGCCCCGCTCTACCAGGCGATGGGCCTCAGCCAAGATGTCTTCGATCTTTCTCGAACGGTGTTTCCCACGCATCTGGGGAATGGCGCAAAAAGCACATTTGCGGCTACACCCCTCAGCAATCTTCAAATAGGCAAAGTGCGGCAAAGTCATCAAGGGACGTTCGCCCAGCAACTCGTCTTTGTACTCCACCGAAAAGCGCTCCAAAATGGCCGGCAACTCCATGGTACCAAACCAAGCATCCACCTCCGGAATTTCTCTTTTTAGCTCCTCCTTGTAGCGCTGCGACAGACAACCGGTAACGTACAGCTTTTCCAAAAGACCTTCTTTTCGCCTTTCGGCAAAAGTCAGGATGGTGTCAATGCTCTCTTCCTTTGCGCGGGCAATAAAGCCGCAGGTGTTGATGATGACCACATCGGCCTCTTCGGCAGCTCCTTCCTGCATGCTGACTTGCACCTCTCCGGCTCGCAACTGTGCACTCAAGTGCTCGCTGTCCACCCAATTCTTCGAACACCCCAAGGTGATGAGGGCCACTTTTTGCTTTTTGGTTTGCATATATATGGTGTGCTGTTGTGCAGTTGTCCCTGTTGTCTAAGAGGCTCAAAAGTAGAAAAAAACGAGGAGCTACTCCCTCAATCCAAGTCCAACAAATTGCGCACGCCCGGAGGCCTGCTCGTTATGAAGCCTTCTGCGTAGGTGTACCCCGCTTGCCGGCCATAGGCCATGGCTTTGGCCCGAACGAACTCCAAAAAGGTCTTGGAAGAAATGGGAGTTTCCGGCTCGCCTTCGGCATCGGGGCGGTAAAACTGTGAAGCGTACAACTTGATGATTTCCATTTTGCGCTCCATGTAAGGCGTGATGTCAATCAGGAAATCGGGCTTGAGGTTGTAATCCTGGATGTAGTGATACAGGGCACGAGGGCGCCAAGCCTCTTGCCCATTCCCCTGCGCATCCTCGGTATCAATTTTGCGCAAGCCGGAATAAAATACGGCATCGGCTACCAGGCGGGCTGCTCTGCCGTGATCGGGATGTCTGTCGTGAGGCGCGTTGCAAAGCACCACCTCCGGCCGACACGCGCGCAATACCCGAATAATTTGCAAACGGCTTGAGTGGTTGTTTTCAAAAACCCCATCGCCCAAATTCAACTGATGGCGAAAAGCCACCCCCAAAGCTTTTGCTGCTGCTGCCGCCTCGGCATCCCGAATTTCAGCACTGCCCCTGCTGCCCAGCTCCCCTCGCGTCAAATCCAACAAACCCACCTGCACCCCTTTTTCAATCTGCCTCAGCAAGGTACCGCAACAACTCAACTCTACATCATCGGGGTGTACCCCAACGGCTAAAAGATCTACTTTCTGCATGCCCGGCTTCCTTTACAGCAATTCGCTCTTCAACTTTTTAAATTCTTCTTCACTGATAAGGCCTTTTTCTTTCAGCTCGGCCAAATCCTTGAGCGCCTTGATGCGCTCCTCCGGCGTTTTTACCGACGAACCGTTGGAGAAAGAGGGGATGTCTTCCACCTGTGTTTCAGGAGCTTCTTCTCTCTTCTTGCGCAATTCTTCTGCAACTTTTTTGCCCTTTTCAAACTTTTCCTTGTAGAGGTTTTTCAAACGCCCCATGTCGAAATCCAAAATGGTACCTCCCGACTCAAAGTGGCGCTTAAAGACCTCACCCAAGGCATAGGTAGAGGCTCCGGCAAAAGCCGAAACCGTAACGCCACCAATGACCGAGCCTATGCCCGGAATGAGCTTGACCAGGCTGCGCGCCCCTGCTCGCGCCAGGGTAGAACTGGTCAGGGAAGTAACAATGGCTTTGCCTTGCGTTTCCGAAAAATCCACATCATAAACCCGACACAGCTGGCGAATCATATCGATTTGCAAGGCACTGACAGCCAGGATATCCGCCATGAGGATGGGTACCAGGCCGGCGCCCATAGACCAAATGACGTGATTTTGAATGATGGTATCGGCGTGTTTGCTGCGTTCTTTTTGCTTGTCGTTGCTCATTGGCTGTTAGTTAGGGTTTGCAGTGTAGTGCATTTGCCGAAAGGCAAAAACACCCAAAAGTCGGCTTGTCTTTATTCCACACTCAGCTGTAAGCCCTCGGCATGACTGGAAAATTCCGGCGCATACATGCATTGAATGCTGGTGATGCCGTTGGAGAATTTCCCCCTGTGCGCTACGCGCAAAGTGTATTCAAAAACGTAGGTGCCTTTCGGCAAATACGAAAAGAAAAAGTCGGTAGAGGCATCTCGGGTGCTTTCGTAATAACCCAATCCTCCCTGCCATTTGTAACGACTGAGGACGTTCATCGGTTCAAAACCGCTGGCTCGCATGTCGCGCATGTGGACGTATTCCATGTCGCGATCCACCCGCAATTCGATACGCACCCGGACTTTGTCGCCCGGGCTCAGCGTTTCATTTGCCGAAAGGCCAACCAACTGCTCCCCCCTATCGGTGAGCACAACTTTGTACAGCTCGCGCTTGAGTTTCAAGGGGGTGTCCTCAAAAGTCGTGATGTTGCCAAGTGTTTCAAAATACTGCCAGTAAAGAGCACCCCAGCTCACGTGCTCATTGGGGTTCTCGACCTCTACAACAGCCATTTCGTCCGACATTTCTTCTGCAGAAAAATGCAGTTTAAAGTAGCCCGTACCCGGCATGGCTTCTTTTTGGGCTTCAGCTATGCGCTGGTTCCAGGGGGCTCCTTTTTCCCTACCCATGGTGATGTGTACCGGCTCGCTTTCCGCCAGCCAGTTTTCTCCAAAAGAAAGCAAAGCGTAAACGGCTTCGGCTGTGGCTTTAGTCGTGTGCCAGGCATTGGTTTGCTTGTGTTTCAGCAGCCAGGTTTTCATCGCCTCCACCGACTCCTCGTCATTGACGACCTCATTGAAAGCTTCAATCAAAAGTGCCTGCCGTTCAATGGGATGCTGGTACCAGTAGTAGCCCCGACTCGTCTTCCAGTACATGCCCATCTCCTCGCTGATAAGGGCACGCTCTTTTAGCGAACGCAAAATATCTTTAGCCGTTTCTTCGCGTTTTGTGCGATGCAATGCTATGGCCAACAGTCCTTCTTCATAGATGCTTTTTTGGAGCCAATACTTCTCTGCCTGCCCCAGGTAGTAATCGAAGACCTTTTGCAGTTGCCCGGATAAAGCCAGGTAACCTTCATCACCTCCGACCAGGCCCAAGCCGGCTTGAGCGCTGCGATCGAGGAAGAAAGAACGGGTATAGAGATAGTGCACGATGAGGGGATGGAGGTGGTCATCCTCCCATTTGGCATGGCCTTTTTTTACGGCTTTCGCCAAATTGTTGTACTCGTCCAACAGTTCATCATCCAAATAAGAGACAGCCCGTTTTAGCATGCGCTGCAGACGCGCTTTATCATTCGCCTGCAAGGCGCCAAGCCGATCCAGATGCGCCAGGCCTTCGACGATATACTGGGTAATGTACCAATTGGCACGTCCTCCGTCGAACCAGGCAAAGCCGCCATTGGCCAGCTGACGCTGAGCGAGTTTGTCCATGGCTGCGGCTCGCTCTTTGGCCATGCGGTGCAGATCGAATAGCAGGGCGATGTTTTTGCGCTGTTCTTCTTCGGACTGAGCATCCAAGACCCAGGGTGTTTCTTCCAGCAGGGCCGATTTCAACTCCTGGTTTTTGGAAAGCGGGCTTTGCAAGTCCTCTTCACTCCAGGCTTCGAAAATTTCCTTAATGCGCGGCTGGCTGTTGGCTACCGAAGTGGCCAGGCTGTTGGCGTAATAACGGGCAAAAATCTGTTCGGAGCATTCATAAGGATACTCCATCAAATAGGGCAAGGCTTGCACGGCATACCAGGCGGGATTGGAGGTAAACTCCAGGGTCAGGCCATAATGGGCCAGTGTTTCGGACTTTTGGTTTTGCATGCGTTTGAAGACAAAAGTCTTGCGCTCTTTGCCGCGCACCGGCAAGGGCATGGTTTCCGTTACCAGCATGCGGTCGGTCAATACCGGCAGTAGGTTGCGCTCCGCATCGGTATAGTCACCGGCAGCAGCTTCAACCGTGTACTCAATCAGGGGTACCTCTTCGACCGAAGGCACTTTAAAGCGCCAGGCCACCAGCGTCGATTGTCCGGCTTGCACTTCAAAATGCCGATTGAATTGGGGATTGTCCAGCCATTTGTACACGGGAACCGAATTCAAGGGGTTCACCATTTGCAAAACGGCATTTCCACCGAGTGCATGCTCGCTGAGGTTGACTATCTTGGCGGTAAATTCTATCTCATCGCCTTCCCGCAGAAAGCGGGGCGGGTGAGGCACCACCATCAAGTCTTTTTGAGTAAGCACTTCCCGGGTATCCAGGACGTACTTCAAGTCGGGCGTATGCGCAAAAAGCTGGAACTTCCAACGCGTAAGCGCCTCATTCATGGTGAAGCTCAAGATGATTCGCCCTTCGGCATCTGTATGCAAATCAGGGAAGAAGAAAACCGTTTCTTTGAGGTTCTCGCGGGGAGCTATGGGTTTTGCGGTTTCGTCTTCGGTTTGCAAATTCTGCTGCTCCTCTTCTTCGACCTCTTTAGACTCCGGGGGCAGCGGCGGTGCAGCTGATTTCGGAGCTGCCATGTGTAGGGGAATTTGCTCCTCTTCAAGGGCATCGGCTTTCCTAGCCTTGGTTTCCATAGCCATGGACTTGAGCACATAGCCCCCCCCGTAAGCCCACATCCCAAAGTCGTTCAACCGTCGATACACGCGTGAGTAGCTCTTAAGCTGAGGGCTCAAGGATGAGCTTAAGGGGTTCGAGTTTTGCTCGCTATAACTTTTGGCAGACAGGCTGTTTTGTACATAGCTGTGGACAGGCCACACATTCAAGCCCCAGGGTTTGGCCACAAAGGCATCCAGAGAAGCGTCGTACATGGTGGCGAGCATCTCAGCTGCCACTTTTTCACCTTGAGGGCCACTTAAAACGATTTCCCAACGCTCTTCTTCGCCAGGCAGCAGTTTGTCCCGAAAACTGCGGTATTCCACTTTGAGCTGTTTATTGCTCCAGGGAACGACAATGGTCTCTTCTACGTGATTTTGCCTATTGAGCGCAGCATAGTGCAACATGTACTGCAAATTGCCCCTGTCTTCCTCCTTGATTTTTTGCCGAAACTCGGTCAAGCCACGCACTTTGGTCCATTCTCGTCGGATGATCCGACCGTCCCGTTCCACTTCCAGCAAAACGGGCAAGTCCTCCAGGGCTGTTCCCAAATGCCAGACGGCCTCTTCGCCCGGCTCGTAAGAGCCCTCCGGAGAGAAATGCCAGGCCACGGAAGCATGCGGCATAAGGCCCTTATCCGTATTGAAGAGGTAGATGTATCGCTCTGTTTCTACGGGCGTACCAAACTCATCGCGGGTTTTCACGAGCAGGCGATAGACTCCTGCCGGCAAAAGTTTTTTACCCAACATCACTTCAACACCTCCATCGGAGCGCAGTTTTTTTTGCAGCACCACATCTTGCACCGGCCAGGAAGAGGGTTCGTCTTGATCGCGATAAGCATAATGGGGGAATTGTTGGAGAAAATCTTCTTCAGACAAACTCCAGATATCCGGTTTATCCCAATAGCGCTGAACAAAGAGGCGGTCGGGAACCTTGAGCTGTTCCAGGCTCAGCTCCAAATCCGCTTGAGCAGGCATGCCTTGCAGGTTGTAGGTTTTAATCGGCAATTTGCGCAGCTCTTTGCTTTCCATTTGCTCGGGCAGCTCAATCTCGAGTTTGAGCGCCACCGTACCTGCCCTGACCACAGTCTGCGTGCTGTGGGTTTCTCCGGTGATGTCGGTAACATCGATAAAAACCGTATAGGAAAACTCCGGCTTTTTGTCTTGGGGAATGCTCTTATCGGGCAAGGCTGTAAAAGGCACAACAAAGCTGCCCGAAGCATCGGTAGTGAGTTGTCCACGGGCTATTTCCGTGCTTTGACCGGCCCAGGGGTTACCCCAACGCCAATACCACCAGGGCATCCAGGGGAAGGACACTTCTCTGACCACCCGATAAATTACCGTAGCTCCGTCAAGTGGATAGCCGGCATAAGCCTCTGCCTTGCCGGGCAGCTCGACCGTCTCATTCAGGCGAAAACTGTTTTTCACAGGCTCTGTCTTAACAAAGAACTTAGGACGCTTGTATTCTTCCACCCTAAAGTTCATGCGATTCCCTCCTATGGAAGACTCCAGGAACATGTTGCCCGTCAAGCCCGAAGAAGGTGCCGTAAAGGTGCCCGACACCGTACCGTAGTTGTTGGATTTCAATTTCAATTTGGCGACCTCCTGATAATTTGCATCCCTCAGCAAGATGGTGACAGCCGTGTTGGCCAAAATGCGAGGCTTTTCCTTTTTGTCAAATTCCAACAACAAAGCTTTGAAATACACCGTTTGCCCCGGGCGATAAATAGCTCTATCGAGGAAGAAAAAAGTTCTCTGATAGGCTCTGGGTTCGGATCCATAGAAATAGGAGTAGAAAAATCCATTCAAGAACAATTCATCCTCACCGCGAATGAGTTTAAGCCTGAAATTCCTCTGTTTTTCCGGTAAATTAAACTGAAAATGGCCGTCTTTATCGGACTGCGTTTCCGCCACTTTTTCATCTCTGTAAGCCCTTTGGACAGAGAGGTATTTGCTGACCCAGGCTTCTGCACGTACATTTTCCAGCGGGTGCCCGCTCTGGCGATCAAAGACGAAGAAGTCGGAGGTGCCGTCCGGCAAATTGCGCTGCCAAAAGCCCAAGGTAGAATACGTAAGCACCAAATAGCCCGTTTCATGGTCTTGACGGAAACGGCTATCGCTGGAAAGCATGAGTAGGTACTGCCCTGTTTTTTGAGGAGGCAATGCCGTTTCCAGGCTGTGGCGATGCAAATCGTCTTGGGGCGGCAGGTTTAAGTCTGCAGCCCAAATCGGATCCAGGCTGTTGAGGTAATTCAATTGAGCCAAAGCACCTTTCCGGCCGGCTTCTCGCATCTTTTTTTGCACCGACTCGTCATAGGGCAGGATTTTGAGAAAAGCACGAGTCAGGTTGCGAAAATTGATTTTCACCAGACTCGGCTCATCGGGCAGATAGACTTGTTCAGCTTCGGCACTCAGTTTCTTTTTGAGCAAAGAAGCTTTGAGCAAAGCACATTGGGCGCGACCGGGTTGGTCGAGTTTGCTTTCGTGTTGAGGCAATTTCAAACAGCTTTCACAAGTATTCAAGGCTTCTTTCCAATACGCCTTATAAGTTTCATCCGGCATACCCGGTTTGTACTTGCCGCCTTGTTCGTATTGCCATTGAGCCAGAGCATAGAGCACATCAGTGAGCAGGGGGCTTTCGCCAAATGCCGTTCGTCGCTGTTCCAAAGCGCGCACATAAAGCCCGCTTTTATCGGCTTGCACGCCATTGTCATAGACAAAGCGCAGGCGCTTGAGATCGGCATCCAGCAGAGCCTCAGGCCCCAAAATGGCCTCTTGTTGCTCCAGGCGAAAGCTCAGCAGATCCTGAAACAAGCGAAGCGCCAGATATTTGTAAGAAGTGGAATCACGGGTATTGATTTCCCAGCGAATAAAATCTTCCACAGGGGCAAAAGCCTGTTCGGATTCGATGTAAAAGGCATAAGCCGGAGCGTGGAGATAGGATTGTTCGTTCGCAAAATGGTCTAAGGCGCGATGAGCCAAAAAGTCATAAAGCGTGGGGCGAAGCCCGAAGTCAAATTTCCCGGGCAAGGTAACCGCTTCAAAGAGATCCATGGCCACCTGTTTAGTGCGTTCATCTTGTACGGATTGCAGATAAAGCTCATTGCTGCGCCTTTCAAATTCCCCGGGAGGCCAGCTTGCCGGGTCCTCCCCTTTTTCCTCCATTTCGGTTCGGTTCTGCAATTTCCAGCGATTGGAACGCAGATAATGACTATAAGCTTCGGCCAAGACCGATTGGAGAAAGGCTTGGGCAGGGAAAGGAGCTTGATCAATTTCCGTTTGCAAAAGGGATAGGCTTTTTAGCTCGCCTTCTTCTTCCAGCCTTCTCAGGTATTTACATCGATAAAGCGTGGTTTTGACGATTTGCGGAGCGTTTTTATCGGTCTTTGCCTTAACAGCTAAGTCTTCAACGATTTCCCGAGCAGATTGATAAAGGCCTTTCTGCTCAAGAGAATCGACCTTCGCCCAAATTTGTTCGTAGGTGTCGTAATGCATAGAAACTAAGTCGGTTTTTTCCGAAGATTGTTTTCCCGTTTTGCACCCCCAAAAAAAGAGGCCAAAGA
>JALSKB010000140.1 GCA_026989035.1 Saprospiraceae bacterium
GACAGCTATGGTTTGTTCGTCTTCGGGGTTTAGGCCCAGGCCATAGGCCAAGCTGGCGGCAGTGGGTTCGTTGACGATGCGCAACACCTCCAAGCCGGCCAGCTTGCCGGCATCGCGGGTGGCTTGCCGCTGAGCATCGTTGAAATAGGCCGGCACCGTAATGACGGCTTTGTCGATGTTTTTACCTATTTGCTGTTCGGCCCGTTTTTTTAGAGCCTTAAGGATTTCGGCAGACAGTTCTACCGGCGTGTAGAAACGGTCGTAAACCTGAATTTTGACCAGGCTGTTTTCGTCTTCGTTGTTGATGATGCGATAGCCGAAATAAGTTTGGTGTTCGCGAATGTCTTCGTAGGATTTTCCCAGCAATCTTTTCACCGAGTAAATGGTGTGCTCGGGCTCTGTAGCCATTTTTTCGAGAGCCTGATAGCCGGTGAGGATTTCACCTTCCGAGCTGAAATGGATGACGGAGGGCAGCAAAGCTGTACTTCCCTTTTCATCGCGTATGGCGGTGGGTTCTCCGTCTTTGACCCAGGCTACCAAGCTGTTGGTGGTACCCAGATCAATGCCTACGATGATTTCTTGGGCAGTTTCTTCTTTTTTAACGGTACCGCTTTGCAGTTCTATTCCTATTTTGGGCATGGCTTTCCAGTATAAATGAGAAAATCGAGGTGGCGACCACCTCGATTTTCATAACAAATGGTAGGGCAAAAAGATTTTCCCTTATTCGACAATCATGCGGCGGGAAACCCGGCTGTGCCCGTCGGAAAGGGTGTAAATGTACATGCCCGGCTTGAGGTCGGTAGCATCGAAAGTCCAGTGGTTGAGGCCCTGTACCAGGGACAATTTGCGCCTGGCAACTTGCCGCCCCATCAAATCGGTGAGGGTAAAAGTGTATTCACCGGCTTCTTTGGTTATGATTTCCAGGGTAGTTGTTCCGCTGAAAGGATTGGGTAGGTTGCGGAAAGACTCTATTTGCGAAAGCGGCTCATTGATGTCGGTCCAGATCGTGCAGCTGGCTGAGCCTTGCTCGGCTACCGACAAGGTGTAATTACCGGGTGCCAAATCTGGGTTGGGAAATTGCAATGGGGCTCCCTGTGGCGTAAAAGGGCTGAAGAGAAAGCCCGAGAAAGTCAGCTCGTGATCACCGATGTCGGCGGTATTGGTGGCTTTGCCGTAAATGACCACACAGCCTTGGGTGTTTTTGGGGAAGACGCAGGTCGGGGGGTTGCAGGCATAGTCCATGCCTTGTGGCAAATTGGCGATAGCACTTTCGGTGTCGAATACGATGGAATCAATGGGGATCTGGGTGTTGCTTATTTCAATGGTGTCGCTGACGACTAAAGTGAAAACAAATTGAAAGAACTCGTTCAGACAGGCCGTGTCTGTGATGCCTCCGTTGGGGTTTAGATCCGCATCGTAGGGGAAGGGATACACGCCCGGCAGGGTATCTTGAAAGACGGGGTCCACGGTACATTGGTCTATTTGTTGGGCCTGCAGTCCCCATGAGAGGGTGATAAGCGTTAAAAGGGTAAACAAAATCTTTTTCATCGCAGCGGTTTTGGTTTTAGAAAAAAGTCTCTTCGTACTTATGGCAGAGTGACTTGGGGGCGCCAGCCTCCCAAACTCTCTTGCTCTTTTGCAAGTTGTGAATGCCCCAAACCGAAAACGGTTTGGGTATAGTGGTGTAAAGATACGAAAATCGCGGCTTTGCGGTTTGTCGCGTTTTTTTCACTTAGAGGTTTTTTACTTCGGCCACCAGTTTGTTGAGGCTGTCTTTGGCATCGCCAAAGAGCATACGGGTGTTGTCCATGAAAAACAGGGGGTTTTGTATGCCGGCATAGCCCGGGTTCATGCTGCGTTTCAGTACGATGACGTTTTTGGCTTTCCACACTTGCAGTACCGGCATGCCGTAAATGGGGCTGGAAGGGTCGTTTTCCGCTGCAGGATTGACCACGTCGTTGGCTCCGATGACTACGGCTATGTCGGCTTGTGCCAAGGCTTCATTGGCGGCCTCCAGGTCGAGCAATTTGGGGTAGGGGATGTCGGCTTCTGCCAGCAAGACATTCATGTGGCCGGGCATGCGTCCTGCCACGGGATGGATGCCGTACTTGACATCTACCCCGTTAGCTTCCAGCAGGTTGTCGAGTTCTTTGACCACCATCTGGGCCTGAGCTACAGCCAGGCCATATCCCGGAACGATGACTACCGAATTGGAGTAAAACAGCTGTATGGCTGCATCGCTGATGGAGACTTCCTTGGCGACCTGGTCTCCTGCAGCCCTGCCTGCGCCGCTCTTTCCGCTTCCGCCAAATCCACCTATGAGCACGTTTAGCAAACTGCGGTTCATGGCATCGCACATCAAAACGGTGAGAATGGTGCCCGCCGCACCGACCAAAATTCCTCCTACAATCATGATGCGGCTGTCGTAAGCAAAGCCCGCTGCCGCTGCCGACAGGCCGGAAAAAGAGTTGAGCAGAGAGATGACTACAGGCATGTCGGCACCTCCAATGGGTGCTACAAAGCTAAAGCCGTAAACCAGCCCGATGAGCAAAATCAACATGGACATCTCGAAGCCGAAATCCTTGCCTTGGAGTAGGGCGTAAACCGTCAAGCTCAGCAACAGCAGCAACATGGCCATGTTGATGATGTTGTGGTAAGGCAGGGTTACCTTGCGGTCATTGACCAAGCCCTGTAATTTGGCGAAAGCCAGCATACTACCCGTAAAGGCCACAGCACCAATCAACAAGGCCAGATATAGGATGAGCAGCTCACCCATGCCCAGCGCCGTTTGCCCTTCGTAGAAGTAGTAAAGCTCGGCCGAGGCCAAAACT
This sequence comes from Saprospiraceae bacterium, assembly GCA_026989035.1. GTDB lineage: Bacteria > Bacteroidota > Bacteroidia > Chitinophagales > Saprospiraceae > WGBN01. The sequence continues at coordinate 2,832 of JALSKB010000140.1, forward strand.
ACAGCACAAGCGCCACCCAGACCGTTGAAAATGGATACCATTTGAGGCATGGCCGTCATCTGCACTTTGCGGGCCGAAATCCACCCGATGATGCCTCCCACCAGCATAGCTCCAATGATCCAGGGGTAATTGTTGGAAACCGAACCAAGGGGTTGAAATATGGCCGACAAAATGGCCAAACCCATACCCACACCCGCGATGATGTTGCCGCGACGTGCACTATCGGGAGAACTAAGCAAGCGCAGACCCCATATAAAGGCTATGGCGCCAATCCAAAAAATTAGGTCGGTGATAAATTCCAAAGTCATTTGGTGTTGGTTTTTTGTATTTTTTCGAAAAGGAGCTTGAACCCTTCGGCTGTGCAAATCGCCTTTTTCAGCTTGAGTGCCCCTAAACGACGAAGTTTGTGTTGGCTTGGTAGTCGTTTTGCCTTTCGGCAAATGAAAACCTATGCGGGGGCTTACACTCTTGCTGTACGCACAGGGCTTGCTTGCCCTCAGGCTTTTTTCTTTTTCTTTTTGAACATCTCCAGCATGCGATCAGTAACGGCAAAACCACCCATGACGTTGATCATGCCCAACACAATACCTATAAAACCCAGGCTGAGCGTTAGGTAATCATCGGCTGCAGCTCGTCGCATCAAGAGAATGGCCCCTATGATAACGACACCGGAAATGGCATTAGCCCCCGACATCAAGGGGGTATGCAATACCGTGGGAACCTTGGAAATAACTTCAAAACCCAACAAAATGGTGAAGCTCAAAAGGTAGATCATTTCCAGGTTGCTCTCGAAAAACTGTGCAATGGCTTCCATATCCAAAAATTTTTAAGTGTTGCATCCACTGCGCTTGTTGCGGCGCAATCGCTTGCGGCTTCCCATCAGGCCGTTGTCGAGAAAATGCCAGGAAACCCGAAATCCCGAAATGAAGTACCAATCTACCGGCGATTGGTCTCCACGGGGCGTCCCCGTCGGTAGAGATACGGGCTCTGTGCCCAGGTATTCACCCGTTCGATTGGACAAGAGGGCCGACAGTTCGCTGTTGCCGGCGGCCAGCTCGGCCGGGCTTACATACTGCCCGCTGACGTCGTCCAGGTAGTCGGTAAAAGCCCGGCGTGCACCTAACTCAAAACCAATGGACCATTTGTCCGTTAAAGCGTATTTGACCCCTATACCCAAAGGTAAAACCAAGGTGTTGAGGCGATAGGGGTTGGGGTATCCGGGCAGGCCCTGACCTTCGGTACCTAAAGGCTGTAAGGCTATCCAGCTGCCGCTATACAGGGCTTTGGGCTTGAACCAGCTGTAGCCCAGCCCTGCAAAGAGATAAGCTGAAAAAGGCTTGTTGAGGTTGTATGGATCAAAACCGGGCACATTGAACTCCAGATTGAAACCCAGTTCGTATAAGGGAGAGCGAAAGCTGAGGTTGCGCCGTCTTACAGCCTCGTTGTTCGAATTGGCGTCCTTTCCGGAAATGGTGGCATAAGAGAAAGACAGTTTCAGATTGAGCCAGGCATTCATGTTGTAGGTGCCAAAGAGGCCCACAGCGGGATGGGTTTCCTTCAGATAGATGGCCGAGGAATTGTTGGACAAATCGCCTTGATAATTCGATGCTCCGATTAAAGCGCCCAATTCAAAGTGCTGAGCTTGTAAACGGCCTTGTGAAAAGAGAGCGAAAAGCAAAAACAAGCAGCTGTGTATGTTTAGCTTTAGCCGCTTTGAGGTAAGGTATTTGGCGAAAGCCTGAAAAGGAAACTTAAATGCACGCGTTTCTTTCATAGGGTAGGAGTTATTCGGCTCGCAAGATAAACATTGCCGACCTTTTGGCAAGTTTTTTCTACATAGAAAATGCAGCTCAATCCCGGCTATCTCAAAGGATTTGAAGAACACCGGGCGGTGTTTGAATCCTTTCATGTCGGGTCAAGATTTGCTTTTGCCCGCTTAGAGCTTGCCTTCGTCTAAAAAGAGCCTCTTTTTTTTGAAAAGGTCTTAACTTGCGGGCTGTTTACAAAGGTTCTGGATGGTGGAGCCTTGCCACTGCCATTCCACAACGCTTTATCTCTTTTTCATTTAAATGTAAAGAACACATGAAAATGTTTCAATGGGCGCTGTTGTTGAGCGCCGTACTTTTGGGTGCCACGAATACTTGGAGTCAGACAGCTCCCGGCAATTGGTTCCTTATGGATTTACAGGAAGACGGTTATTCGGGGGTCAGTGCAAATAAAGCCCATGAGGAATTGCTTCAGGGCAAAAAGGCCCAGACGGTTATCGTCGCCGTGATTGACTCCGGCATCGATTTGGAGCACGAAGATCTCAAAGACATCCTATGGGTCAATGAAGACGAAATCCCGGGTAATGGCATAGACGACGATGGCAACGGCTATGTGGACGACATCCACGGTTGGAATTTTATCGGTGGCCCCGACGGTAAAAACGTAGATCACGATACTTACGAAATCACGCGTCTGTACGTCAAGTACAAAGCTATGTTTGACGGAAAAGACCCCGACAAGCTCTCTAAGAAGGAGAAGAAACTGTACGAGGAATACCAGGACATTAAGAAAGAAATCGATGAAAAGCGCCAAGAGCTTAAGGGCAACCTCGATCTCTATACAGGCATTCAGAAGAGCATTGATAAGATTCAGGAGATGCTGGGCAAGGAGGAGTTTACGGCCGAGGATTTAGATCAACTTCAGATCGAAGATCAGAGCTTGGGCCAGGCTGCAATGATACTCTCCAATGTGCTTGCCCAGGGAGGTACGGTAGCTGAGTTGGAAGATCAGTTAGAAGGTGCCTTAGATTATTTCAACAGTGGCTACCAATACGGCTACAATCCGGATTTTGACCCCCGTAGTATCGTGGGTGACAATTACGCCGACGTCAATGAGCGGCATTATGGCAACAATGATGCCGAAGGGCCGGATGCTTCTCACGGCACCCACGTAGCGGGTTTAATTGCCGCCGTGCGCAACAATGGTATAGGCATAGATGGCGTGGCCGATCACGTGCGCATCATGTCGGTACGTGCTGTACCCGATGGCGATGAACGCGATAAAGATGTAGCTAATGCTATCAGATATGCCGTGGATAACGGAGCCAAAATCATCAACATGAGCTTTGGCAAGGGCTATGCCTGGAACAAAGACGCTGTGGATAAGGCTGTCAAGTATGCCCGCAAACACGATGTCTTGCTGGTGCATGCCGCAGGCAACAGCTCTCAAGACAACGATGTAACCGATAACTTCCCCAACGACACCTATGCCAAGCGGGGTTTTCTGGGGTTGGGTCCCAAACAAGCCGACAACTGGTTGGAAATTGGCGCCTTCTCTTGGAAAAAAGGAGAAGATGCTACAGCGACCTTTTCCAATTACGGCAAAAAATCGGTGGATGTCTTTTCTCCGGGCGTGGATCTGTATTCCTGTGTGCCTCAATCGGATTACGCGACTTTTAGCGGCACCAGCATGGCTTCGCCGGTAACGGCAGGCGTGGCGGCTTTGATTCGAGCTTATTATCCCGAGTTCTCCGCCCAGGAGGTCAAGCAAATCATCATGGACAGTGCCGTGCCTCAGAACTACAAAGTGAAAAAGCCCGGCAGCAAGGAGCTGGTGGATTGGAAAGAGTTGTGTGTTACCGGAGCTGAAGTCAATGCCTATCGCGCTTTGCAGTTGGCGGAAGAGCGCTCTAAAAAGTAAGCTATAGGGCTTTCGCCAAATGATTTGGTGTGAGAAGAAGCCGACTCCATTCAAGGGGGTCGGCTTCTTTTGTTTTTAGCTCTTGCCAATCAGGCGTTTGATGATTTGCTCGGCCAGCATGCGCCCGATATTGGCCTGGGCTTCTTCGGTCGAAGCTCCGATATGCGGCGATACCGATACGCGCGGGTGTTGCAAGAGCTCTTTGCGAGGAGTGGGTTCGTTTTCAAAGACATCTAAGCCGGCTCCGCGTATCTTGCCTTTGTCAAGGGCTTCGAGCAGGGCTTCTTCGTCAATGACACCGCCCCGGGCCGTGTTGATGAGTACGACCCCGTCTTTCATCATTTCGATTTCCTCTCTGCCGATGATGGGCTTGCTGCCGGCAGGGAAAGGCAGGTGTAAGGTGATGAAATCGGCTTCGCGCAAGACTTCCTCCAGCGGGCGAGTGGTCACTTTGACCGAGAGGCTGAGGTTGTCGGTTTGATAGACGCGCAAATCGACATTTACCTCTTCTACCCGCAAATCTACCGTCAGCACATTCATGCCCAGGGCCAGGCCCATGCGCACCACTTCCAAACCGATTTTTCCAAAGCCGATGACGCCCAAGGTACGCCCACGCAGCTCTATGCCCGAGGAAAATTGCTTCTTCAGTTTTTTAAACTCGCTGTTCCCCTTTTCAGGCATGAGGCGATTGGCGAGATGTAGATGGCGGGCCAGGTTGAACATGTGCCCAAAGGCCAGCTCGGCCACGGAAACAGCTGATGCTCCCGGAGTGTTGATGACGGAGATGCCTTGCCTTTCGGCAAAACTTAGGTCGATGTTGTCCAAGCCAACTCCGGCGCGGGCTATGATTTTTAACTTGGGGCAGGCTTCGATCAACTCGCGGCGCACTTTGGTAGCACTGCGCACGATGAGAACATCGTATTGCGGTAAAACCTGCATGAGCTGTTCCTGGGCTATGTGTTCTACATCGACTTGATAGCCAGCCTCTTCCAGCAAGCGGAGGCCTTCGGGGTGTAGGCCGTCATTGGCCAGAATTTTGATCATGGAAGTTGAACTTTGGTATCTTTGCTTCATTATTCGGAACTGCAAAGAAAGGCAATTTTGCTCACTACAAAAAACGAGTTTTTCATTTCGGAATTGGAAAAGCGCATGAGACGGCCTCTGCCGGGCTTGCCAGCTCAGTTGCGCATGGCACCGGCCGATGTCTCCGAACGTTTGCACGTACCTGAACGAGCCGTTCCGGCTGCGGTCTTGGCCCTATTGTATCCTCATAAAAATCGCTGGACCGTAGCGCTCATTCGACGCAGCAGCGCAACTACTCCCGAAGATCGCCATGCCGGGCAAGTGGCTTTTCCCGGTGGGCGCATGGAACCCCATGATCAGGATTTGCAATGTACAGCCGTGCGGGAAGCCGAAGAAGAAGTCGGAATAGCCGCTGAAACCCTTCACCATCTCGGGGCGCTTTCGCCGCTTTACATTCCCGTAAGCGGCTATTTGGTGCATCCCTTTCTGGCTTGGACAGCCGACAGACCGACTTTTCGCTTGCAGCAGTCGGAGGTGGCGGACTTGCTGGAGCCTGGCCTGACCGATTTGCTTCAACCGCAAAGCGTGCAGCATCGGCCTATGCGTCTGGTCTCAGGAGTAATTTTGCCGGCAGTGCCTTGTTATGTGTGGGAAGGGCAAGTCATTTGGGGTGCCACGGCCATGATGCTCAGCGAGTTGTTGTGGCTGGTCAACGAGAGCTTGAACGCTTGAGCAAAACTTCGGCTGCTATGCTAACGGCTATCTCTTCCGGCGTCTGGCTGCCAATCTTTAAACCCACCGGGGCGTGGACTTTTTCCACTAAATCGGGGGCAAAGCCTTCTTTACGGATTTGGGCAAAGAGCTGTTTGACTTTAGCTTTACTGCCCAGCAGCCCCAGATAAGAACAAGGACGCTCCAACAGTTGGCGTAAAACACAGAGGTCTTCGTCGTAGCGGTTGGTCATGATGAGGAAGGCAAGCCCTTCTCCTACGGGAAGTTCCTGGCCAAGGTTTTGGTAATCTACTTGAGCAATATGCCAATCCCCGTGTGAGGCCTGTTCCTTTTGCACGAGTTCGGGGCGGTTGTCGAGTAGATGAATGTCAAAACCCAGAAAATCGAAGATTCGAGCTGTAGCTTGCCCGACATGACCTGCTCCAATGATGCAAACTTCCGGTCGTCGGTTGACTGGCTCTTCGTATTTCCACGCTTCTTCATGTTTGAAAAAACAAGCTGTTTCCACCAAGGGGCCGAGGGGAAGCAGTTCCATGCCCTGTGGGCTGAGGCTGAGCTTGAGTTGGTCCCGGGCTGAGGCCTTGGAGAGTCGTTCTATCAGGGGGAGTTGTTCGGGGCTCAGGGGGAGAAAAGCGACGGTTTGTTCTCCGGAGCAAATCATGCCTGAGCTGTCCTTTGAGTTTTTGCGGTGCACCTGGCGTTTGGCGAAAGCCCTCAACTCTCCGGCTTGCAGCATTTTTTGGGCTTCTTTTACCAGTTCGATTTCCATCACGCCCCCTCCTATAGAGCCTTCCGGAGGGCCATGGCTTGTCGTGAGCATTTTAAAGCCCCTGCGCCCGGGCGAGCTTCCCCGGCTGTGTATGACGACCAGCAGGTAGAGGTTTTGTCCTTCGCGCAGTTTCCGAGCAGCCGTTTTCCATATCATGCTACAAAGTACCGAAAAATGTCTCACTCAGTGCATAGTAAACGGCCATAAGAGCCGAAAAGAGTGCACTGGCCGTGAAGCGCCAAGACAGTTTGATGCCGTTTTGAATGAGGTAATTGCCAGTTAGCGAAATGGGGATGTTGAACAAAAAGGACCAACATGCTATTTGGAGCAAAGAGGAAATCGAGGAGAGCTGCATCCCTTGCCCGGACAGCAATTGAATGAAAAACAAATGACGCGCAATCCATATCGGATTGAAATACAGCATGGCTAAGGCTGTCTTTAGCATGGTTTTTTTTATGCCTTCGTATCGAGCTGTCTTTCGCTCAATCCAACTAAAATAGCGAGGAATTTCGAAAGCATATACACTGCCTCCAATGGCGAACATGCCGAGCAAACGCCAGATGGAAAATTCGTTGAGCAAGATAGAAGCTGTGCCGTCTCCCGTGGCATAGATGAGGGCCGGAATCAGCAGTTTTTGAAGGAGCGTAGTGTTCAAAAGGTTTTTGCCATGGAGCATACCCCTTTTACCCAATTTGTCTTTTCTCCACATGAAGGGGTTTGTTTTTAACTTGTTTTTTGAGCAAACCGGTCAGTACTTTTTCCGGAGTCATAGGGGCGTTGAAAAAAGGTTCCAAATCACTTTGAAAGGCGCGCATGGCGTTTAATATGGCGAAGTAAGCCCCTATGCCATACATCAGCGGGGGCTCTCCTACGGCCTTGGATTTGAGGATGGCGGCTTCGTGGCCTTCATCCTCCAGGGGGACGACTTCAATTCGTTCCGGTACGGAAAACAAATCGGGTATTTTGTAGGTGGACAAGGCGTTGGAAAGCAGGCGTCCGTTTTTGTCATAGGCGAGTTCTTCCATGCACATCCAGCCCAGGCCCTGTACCAGGCCGCCTTCAACTTGCCCCAGGTCAATGGCTGTGTTCATGCTCTTGCCAAAGTCATGTGCGATCTGTACGCTCTCTATTTGATAAGTGCCTCTTAGGCCATCGACTTTGGCGGTGATGATGGCTGTGCCGTAAACATGGTAGGAAAAGGGACGCCCCTTTTCTCTTTTTTTGTCGAAGCGTATTTTAGGCGTAGCGTAGTGAGCGGTTTCGGACAAAGACACTCTTTGAAGTAGCGCTGTTTGCACGAGCTCCTCCCATCTAAGTCCGCTGTCTTTTTTATCGATGAGGACACATTCGTTTTGGAGGCTAATTTTTTGCGGATTGGTTTTTAGCTCTTTGGCGGCTGTTTTGAGCAGGCGTTTTTTGATTTGTTCGCAGGCTTTGAGTAGGGCTTTCCCGTTCAGGTCGGAAGTTGCGCTGGCAGCGCTGGGAGAGGTGTTGGCGACGCGGGTGGTGTTGGTCGTTTCTATCTTGATGCGTTCGGGTTGGATGGAGAAGCAGCTGGCGGCTACTTGCAGCATTTTGGTGTTTACGCCTTGCCCCATTTCCACGGCACCGGTGCTGATGCCCACGCTACCATCGCGGTAAACGTGTACTAAGGCTCGGGCTTGATTCATGGGGGTGTTGGTGAAAGAGATGCCAAAGCAGATGGGCATGAAGGCAACTCCTTTTTTGATGTATTCATGTTTTTTATTGAAGTCTTCAGCCTTTCGGCAAAGGTCATCGGCTTTGTAGTGCAGGTAGGCCGTTTCCCAGCTTTTGCGGGCCAGGGCTTGTTCGGCTCGTTGGCCGTAGGGGAAGCGGTCGCCTTCCTGCAGCAGATTGGCTTGCTGGATATGGCGAGCTTCGATCTTTAGTTTTTGAGCGGCCAGGGCTATGGCAGCTTCCATGACAAACATGCCCTGCGGGCCGCCGAAGCCGCGGAATGCGGTATTGGGGGGCAGGTGGGTGCGGCAGGAGTACACGCTAAGGCGTGCGTTTTTTACGAAATAGCTGTTGGTGGCGTGGAAGAGGGTGCGCTCAGCTACAGCCGGAGAGAGGTCGGCAGCAGCACCGGCATTTTGAAGGAAGCGGGCTTCATAAGCTAGGATTTTGAGGTTTTCGTCCAGGCCGATTTTGAAGCGGGCGCTGTAGGGATGGCGCTTGCCGGTCATGAGCAGGTCGTCGCTGCGGCTGAGAACGAGCTTGACAGGCCGGCGGCTTAGCTGTGCACCCAGGGCCGCCATGACAGCCCAGGGCGTTGCCTGGTCCTCTTTCCCGCCAAAGCCACCACCGAGCCGAATGACTTCCACTTCGATTTTGTGCATGGGCAGGCCGAGCACCTGAGCTGCGGCTTTTTGTACTTGACTGGGGCCTTGGGTGGACGAAATGATTTTGATCTGATCCCCCTCTGCAGGTATGGCATAGGCTGCTTGAGTTTCCAGGTACAGGTGTTCTTGCCCGTTGGTGAAGGTCTTACCTTCAAAGACGTGGGCACATTTGGCGAAAGCCCTGTCCACATCACCCATGGTAAAGGTGCGTGGCTCTGTGATGAACATACCTTTCTCAAAGGCTTCTTCTGCCGTCGTAACAGCCGGAAACTCCTCAATCTCAACTTTTATTTTTTGCCGCGCTTGGCGAGCGGCTTCTCTGCTCTCGGCCAAAATGAGGGCAATGGGTTGTCCTCTGTAGTGGATTTCCTTCTCTGCGAAGAGAGGCTCGTCGGGGATGATGTTGCCGATTTGGTTTTCTCCGGGAATGTCCCTGGCTGTGAGGATTCCCCATACACCGCAGCTTTTTCGGGCTTCTTCCAGCTCGAGCTTTTGTAAGAGGCCATGTGCGGTGGGCGACGCAAAAACCATGGCGTGTAAGCTGCCCTGTAAGGTGGGCAGATCGTCGAGGTAGAGCGATTCTCCGCGCAGGTGTTTGTCGGAATCTATGTTTTTCATTTCATTAGCTGATTTTAAGCCAACAGCGTTTTGAGCTTAAAGGTTTTGGGGAAGAGCTTGATGAAGTGGGCGAAGAAGAGCTGTTGCGCCAAAAGCCTCTTGTACGTGGCAGAGCCGCGCACATCGCTGATGGGAGCTATTTCATCTTGTAAAATTTCTGTGGCTTGTCGCAGGGTTTTACTGCATAGTTCTTTTCCCTTGAGGAAATCCGATGTTTTTTTACAGAAAAGCGGTATGGCTTTGACGCCTCCGATGGCGAGGCGGGCTTCTGTAATGTGTTGGTTTTTGATGCAGATTTTTAAAGCGGAGTTTACGCTGGCGATGTCCAGGTAAGTGCGCTTGCTGACCTTTTCAAAGGAGAAATGCGTATGGGCGTCCGGCCTGGGGCAGGATAGGCTTTGGATGAGCTCGCCTTTTTGCAAGGCTGTTTTTTTGTAGTCGAGAAAGAAATCTTCCAGTGGAATTTCTCTGGTTTTGTTTTGAGCTAGGTGTAAAAGTTGAAGTCGGGCCCCCAGGGCGAGGAAGAAAATAGACATGTCGCCTATGGGCGAGGCGTTGACGAAGTTGCCGGCTAGGGTAGCCATGTTGCGTATGGGCAGGGAAGCCACCAGACGGAGCATTTCGTGCAGCTTTGGAAAGTCTTTCTGCCATTGGGGGTGCTCCCGGATTTGACTGATGGTGGTAGCGGCACCGATGTGGTAAGTATTGTTTTTGACACTGATGCCGCTTAGTTGGCTTTGGCTGCAGAGAGGAGAAACTTCTCCAAGGCTGAGCGCTTCTCCTTGTTGGACGTACAAGTCGGTGCCGCCTCCGACAAAGGTGTGTTGAAAAGAGGGTTGTCCGTTGGAAGATTGTTGGTGCTGTAGCTCTTTGAGTTTTTGCGGCATGTTGAGAAAGTACCTCGGTAAAAGCTCCAGTTGTACGAGTTTTTGCAAGTCGGGTTTTTCTCTCTGCAGAAGTTCAAAAATTTGTTTTGCGGCACGTTCTATGGATTTGTATCCGGTACAGCGGCAGATGTTGCCACTGAGGGCATCTTTAGGACTTAAATCTTTTCCCATAGCCTTTTGCAGTGCCATATTGCTGAGAGCAACTACAAAGCCCGGCGTGCAAAAACCGCATTGGGTGGCTGCTGCTTCTTTGAGCGCTTGTTGAATGCGATTGAGCCGGCCGTTTTTTAAGTTGAGGCCTTCAATGGTTACGATTTGTTTTCCGTAGGCATTGGCCAAAGGAGCAATGCAAGAGGTGATGTTCTGGTAGTGCAGCTTGCCGTCGGCTTGCAGGCTGCCCAGCAGTACGGAACAGGCTCCGCAATCGCCCTCGCGGCAAACCAATTTGGTGCCTTTGAGTTGTTGCTCTTCCCGAATGAACTCCAAGATGCTGCGGCCGGAAGGTGCGGAGGGGCTTAACTTCTGATCGTTGAGGTACAACATAGGCAAAGACGGCTTCTTCTCTTTGTAAGTTTGAAAGGGTTTAGATTGCTCAACGCCTTTCTGCTTGCATCGGTTTGTCGAGTTGCTTGATGGTGAAGGGCAGCGCCATTTGATAGGCTATCTCTTCGTCTTTTTCGGGATTGAGTATATCCAAGCCGTAATGAACCTCCTGCAGTTTTCCATAGGTGTAGGTGCCGAAGAGGCGATCCCAGACAGAGAGGATGTTGCCGTAATTGCTGTCTGTCCACGGGCGTTCGTGATGGTGATGGAACTTGTGGAGGTTGGGTGTTACGAACAACAGCCGCAGCGGGCTGTCCAGCCATTCGGGCACGGTGATGTTGGCATGGGTGAAGTAAGTAAAAAAGACGGTGATGATGCGGTAAGCCAGATAAAAAGCTAAGGGGGCACCGCTGATGATGACTGCTATGAGAGAAAAAACTTCTCTAAACAGATAATCTACGGGATGGTGACGCGTGCCGGTGGTAACGTCCACTTTGGTGTCGCTGTGGTGAATGAGGTGAAAGCGCCACATAAACCTGATTTTGTGCAGCAAGAAATGCACAAAATACTGAGCGATAAGATCCATGATGGCCAGTGCGAGTAGAAATTTGGCCCAAAGGGGCCAGTTGACCAAGTAGTATAATCCGATTTGCTTTTGTTCTATCCAAGTGAAAACGCCCAGAGTCAGTGCTCCGAAGCCCAGGTTGATGAGTAATGTGGTAAAGAGGAAGACAAAATTGACTTTGGCGTGTTTCCATTTTTGGTATTGGAATCGAAAGAGCGGGTATTGCCCTTCCAGCATCCAGCAGGCACTCATGCAGATGACAATCCAGGCGAGTTTTTGCCAGGCGGGCAAATGTTCAAAAAACAGCATGAAATTTTCCATGTTTTTTGTTTTACGGGTGGATGATTTTTTGTGTTTCCGTTCGGTTGCGGCTGGTCAATTGCAAGAGGTAACATCCCGAGGGTAGCTCAGCTATCCGGATTTGTTGGTCTTGGTTTTGGATGTCCTGAATTTCCCATATTTTTTCTCCTTGCGAGCTGTACAGGCGCAGGCTGTAGGGTGGCGTGCCCGAGAAGTGGATGTTGAGCAAGTGGTTGGCGGGGTTTGGCGAAAGCCGAAAAAGAGGAGAAGTCTTGG
>JALSKB010000141.1 GCA_026989035.1 Saprospiraceae bacterium
CCCATCCAAGGTCGTAGGCCCATGGGTTTTCACATAAGGGTTGGAAAAGCCCTGTTGCGGTTCATCTCTACCACCATCCGTTCGATAAGGGACATTCGGATACATATCCACAGCGGGGTGTTCGTCACTGGAAGACCAGGTGAGTAGAAGAGAATCTCCCGCCAAAACATCCAGCGCATCCCAAAAACTTTGCATACTTCCCTGATAAAGACCCTCGGGGCAATTGCTGCTGATGGGCTGGTGAAAGGCAATGGAATCCGGGGGGTAATTGGTCAGGCTGTCCCAGTAACAGTGATAAATGCTGTGGTGGTGAGCAGCGACCTCATGCCCCCAGGCTTGCCAGGAACGCAGCAGAGCTAATTTTTGCGTATCAGCCAAAATCATATCTACCCACTGAGGTGAGAATTGCAAGGTTAGGGGCACTTCATGAGCCGTAGCCGTATCCACCATTTGGCGCAAGCGATTGAAATGCAAATTGGTGGCATACCCCGGATCACAATGAATGGCAAAAAAAGACTGTGCCGGAGGAGATTGGGCAAAAAAGCTGGGAACGGAAACAAAAAAACAGCCAAGGAAAATGGATAAAGCTAAGGAATACTTCATGGGTAAAGTTTTCCCATTTAGACTTTTACTCTGAGAACAAGGTTTAACGCATATCCACACCGAAGAGGTTTGAAATATTCCCAGCTCGCAAGTGAACGAAAGACAAGGAGTTTGACAGGCTGACATCTCCCAATCCATTTCGCTCCGGATATACAAAAAAACGGGAGGGTGAAACCTCCCGTTTTCTATTCTTACTTTTCACACTTCAGCTGGGCAACAATCTGCAAATCCACCTCTGAAGCTACATAGGTTTTGCCGTCTTCGCCGGTGTGCTTTTCCTTACAAGCCTCATTGAGGGTTTTCATAGCCGTCTGGCCATTCCAATCGTCCACATTGAGTTTGCCCTTCATGAGAAGCTGTCCGTTGTTAAAGGTATAAGACAAGGGCACCTCTTTGGTGACCCCATTCATACTTACGGTGAAATTGGCCGTACCGGAACGGTCATCACCCGATACAGTCTGAGCAGAGCCTATGATGCTTTGCGTTTCAGCCATACTTTCAAAAAAGAACTTGATGATCTTGGCATCACGAGCCGCATCCCCTGTAATGGTACCTGCCACCGGAATTTCAAACTTAACGCTTTTGAGGTACTCGGCAAAGCTCTCCTTGGGAGGACCTGTTACGAGTTTGACCTCTCTGAATTGTCCGTTAACAGGTACACGAGCCGTCGTTTTATAGACTGTCCAATGCACTTCGACCGTGGAAGCATCGTCGTACCTCCAGGTACACTTTTGCTCAACTTGCTGATTTTTGGAGTTTTCATCCTGCTGTTTGCTCTCTTCCTTGCTGCCACAAGCAGTCAGGAAAAAAGTCAGTGCCCATAAAAAGGTGATATACCTCATAGCGATGATTTTTAAAGTGAAAAGACAAATGCACTACAAATGTAGAGAAATATCTTTAAGCCCAGCCCCTCTGCCAAATCAAAGCACGACGTCTGTCCGAATCCGGAGTTAAACAAGGAAGGGAAGACAGAACCGGCAGGCTCTGACATCAAGGCTTCCAGGGGATTTCCGAAACGCCCTTTTGCCTGGCCAAATGACGGGCATAGACGAAGAGATAATCCGACAGGCGATTCAGATAGCGGATAGCTACAGGATCAACTTCTTCGCGCTCAGACAAAGCCACGCACAAGCGCTCAGCCCGCCGGCACACGCAGCGCGCAATGTGCGCCTGGGAAATGACAGCAGCGCCTCCAGGCAAAATGAAGTGCTTCAAAGGAGACAATTGCTCCTCCATTTTGTCAATTCCTTGTTCCAAACGCAAAACCGATTTATCGGAAAGGGGCTCCATGTTCAACGATTTGCCCGGAGCTGTGGCCAACATGGCGCCCAACACGAACAGCTCGTTTTGGATTTGCCGCAAGGCAGAAATTTCAGCAGCAGGGGACCAATCGGCCAGCAGCCCCAAATGCGCGTTGAGTTCATCCACTGTGCCATAGGTCTCTATGCGCAAATCCGCTTTAGAGCGGCGTGCCCCGCCAAAGAGGGCCGTACTACCTTTGTCGCCGGTCTTGGTGTAAATTTTAAAAGCCATGGTATGGAATTAAAGGCAAAAGCATTCAGGCAGATTCCTCCACTTCCTGCGAGAGCGCCTCGCGCTCAATCAAGCCATCTCGCAGATAGACGACGCGTTTGGCGTGTTCTGCTATATCCGGCTCGTGAGTTACCAGAATGACGGTGTTGCCCTGTTGGTGAATCTCATCAAAGAGCTGCATGATTTCCACGGAAGTTTTGGTATCTAGATTGCCGGTAGGCTCATCGGCCAAAATGATGCTGGGCTTGTTGACCAAGGCCCGAGCCACGGCCACGCGCTGCCGCTGCCCTCCCGACAATTCATTGGGCTTGTGCGTCATGCGATCGACCAAACCGACAGCTTCCAAGACCTCGATAGCTCGAGCTTCGCGCTCCGAACGCGAAACACCCGCATACACCAAAGGCAAGGCGACATTTTCCAGGGCCGTCAGGCGGGGCAATAAGTTAAAAGTCTGAAAGACAAAGCCTATTTCCTTGTTGCGAATGTGCGCCAACTCATCATCATCCAAACGGCTTACGTCTTTCCCTTTCAGCAGGTAGGTGCCTGCTGTGGGAGTATCCAGGCACCCCAGAATATTCATCAGGGTAGATTTGCCGGAACCGGAAGGGCCCATCAGAGCCACGTATTCATTGGCCTGAATATCCAGCGTAATGGAACGCAAGGCGTGAACGACGGTCTTGCCCATCACATAAGTCTTCTTGATATCGCGAACGGAGATGAGGTGCATAAGCCGGTTTTACATGTGAGCACCAAGGTAGGCCCTACGAGAGAGGCAAAGACTTTTTTTCGATAAAAAGGCAGGCCTTACAGACCAAAGGCCTTTTTGACCTCCTCCACCATATCGAGTTTTTCCCAGGTGAAGGTTTCCACCTGAAAGCTCTTCTCCCGGCCCGAGCCATCGCGGAAAGTGAAGATTTTGGTTTCCGGCTGACGCCCCATGTGGCCGTAAGCCGCTGTTTCGCGGTAGATGGGGTTGCGCAACTTCAGGCGTTGCTCAATGGCATAAGGGCGCATGTCGAACAACTCTTGCACGCGACGCCCGATTTCGGCATCGGAAAGCTGTACCTTAGAGGTTCCGTAAGTATTGATAAAAATGTTGGTAGGCTCTGCCACGCCAATGGCATAAGATACCTGCACCAGTACTTCACTGCACACCCCTGCCGCCACCAGATTTTTGGCGATGTGACGGGTGGCATAGGCCGCCGAACGGTCCACCTTAGAAGGGTCTTTGCCTGAAAAAGCCCCTCCCCCATGCGCGCCTTTTCCTCCGTAGGTATCCACGATGATTTTTCGACCTGTTAAGCCGGTATCTCCGTGCGGCCCGCCTATGACGAATTTGCCCGTGGGGTTGACGTGGTAGGTGATTTCTTCGTTAAAGAGTTTGCGAATTTCGGGAGAGCACTGCTCCATCACGCGCGGGATAAGGATGTTGATCACGTCTTCGCGAATGGCGCGCAACATCTTGTCGTCTTCATCGAAATCATCGTGCTGGGTGGACAACACAATGGTATCTATGCGCATAGGGCGATGGTCGTCGGAATACTCAATGGTAACCTGAGATTTTGCGTCAGGGCGCAAATAAGTCATCATCTCGCCGGCTTTGCGGATAGCTGCCAATTCCCGCAACAGCTTGTGCGAGAGATCCAAAGCCAAAGGCATGTAGTTCTGTGTTTCGTTGGTGGCATAACCGAACATCATGCCTTGATCTCCGGCCCCCTGGTCTTCAGGCTTCTCGCGCTCAACGCCCTGGTTGATATCGGGCGATTGCTCGTGTATGGCGGAAAAGACCCCGCAAGAATTGGCTTCAAACATGTATTCCGAGCGGGTATAGCCGATGTCCCGAATCACATCTCGAGCTATTTGTTGAACATCCAGATAAGTACCGGACTTCACCTCCCCTGCCAAGACCACCTGCCCGGTGGTAACTAAGGTTTCACAAGCTACTTTAGAGCTGGGGTCGAAAGCCAAAAAATGATCCACCAAGGCATCCGAAATTTGATCGGCTACTTTATCGGGATGTCCTTCCGAAACGGATTCGGAGGTAAAGAGGTAAGGCATGAGTATGTGTTTTATGTGGTGTCGGGCAGCCCTCCTCAGGCATTCCCCGCCAACTCCTTAAAAAATCGGAGGCAAAAATAGGGCATTTCTATCCAAACCCGAGGGCTTTAAGACAAGAAAAATTGACAAACAAGGGAAGGGCTAGAGATTCCAGCAAAGGCTGCTACATCAAACAGCCCTCCGGGAGCACTCCAAGCCGTGCTATACTCATGGCGAAGTGGTTTGGGAGGCTAACGCCCCCCAACTCCCTATCTTTTGCCTGTTTGCGAGTTTTAGCTATCCCGAACCATTTTGGTTTGGGTATATCACAAAACTTTGGTGCGCAAAACGGATTCCCTGCGACCGTCTTTCAGGTATAAAAAAGCTTCAAGCACATCTCCGCGTTGCACCGGCCCCACCCCCGCCGGCGTACCGGTAAAAATCAAATCGCCTTGCAAGAGCCGGAAATACCTGGAAACGTAGCTGATGATTTCGGCAAAGGAAAAAATCATATCCCGCGTGTTGCCAAGTTGCACCGGATTGCCGTTTTTGTACAGTTCAAAACGCAGGTCTTCCAATTCCAGTTCTTCTTTGGAGTAGAATTTGCCCAAAGGGGCCGAATCGTCAAAAGCCTTAGCTATTTCCCAAGGGTGACCTTTCTTTTTGCATGCTGCTTGTACATCCCGAGCGGTGAAATCGATGCCCAGGCCCACCTGCGAAAAGTACTTGTGTGCAAAGCGAGGCTCAATATGCCGACCGTTTCGGCATATTTTCAGCACGACTTCCAGTTCGTGGTGGATTTCACGAGAAAAATCAGGGAGAAAAAAAGGCTTGTTGTTGACCAACAGTGCCGTAGAGGGCTTCATAAAAACCACCGGCTTTTCGGGCAGAGGGTTGTTCAGTTCTTTGGCGTGGTCGGCATAATTTCGGCCGATGCAAATAACTTTCATGAGCAAAAGCAATAGGTGTTGCTGCAGAGCCGGCTCTGCTCAACATTTGACATTCAACAGGCCGGCCAATTCCTTCACTTCTCGCACCGTCTGCTGCGCTCGCTTGCGAATTTCGGCAGAACTGGCCTTGATGGCGCCTTTTACCTCTTTTTTGTTTTCCAGCAGCTCTGCCTTGCATTCTCTAAATACCTTACTCAAAGCTACCAAGGCATCCGCCACCGCATCTTTCAGCTGCACATACCTCAAAGCTCCGGATTCGTACTCGCTTTTAAGCTCTTCGTAAAGGCCCTGAGGGTCTCCGGCTGCGCGCAACAACTCAAACAGATTCCGCACGCCCGGACTCATTTTGCCGGAAGGCTGTTCTCCCATGTCCGTTACCGCCGAACGAATCTGCTTGCGAATGCGGGCCTCCTCTGCAAAGACACTGATGTAGTGCTTTTCTCCGGCGCTCTTGCTCATCTTTCTGGATGGATCAGCTGTAGAGAGAATCTTTGGCGTTTCGGTGTAGAGAATTTCCGGCAAGACAAAATACTCCTTGCCAACAACCTTGTTGAAGCGCTGTGCAATATCGCGCGTCAATTCCAAATGTTGTTTTTGATCCTGCCCCACCGGCACGTAATCTGCCCTGTAGATCAGGATATCGGCAGCTTGTAAAACGGGATAATCGAGTAGGCCGGCGGAGATGAAATCCGTCTCGGCAGCCTTCGCACTTTTGTCTTTGAACTGCGTCATGCGCAACAACTGACCGTAAGAACAAAAGCAATTGAAAATCCAACTCAATTCGGCATGCTCGGGCACCAAGGATTGGATAAAGAGGTTTTCGGCCTTAACGCCCACGGCCAGAAGACTAAAGACGATATCCCAGGTATTTTCCCTCAGTTTTTTGGGAACGTAGGGCATGGTCATGGCGTGATAATCGACCACACCATAGGTGCATTCGTACTTTTCCTGAAGTTTTACCCAATTGCTGATGGCACCGAAGTAATTGCCGTAGTGCAAATCTCCGGTAGGCTGAATGGCCGAAAGGACGCGTTTTTTTTCCATCGGAGCGTTATTTTCCGGCTATGGCAGAGATTTCGATGTTTACGCCTTTCGGCAAATGAGAGACCTCTACCAGTTCCCTGGCCGGCGCCCAATCTTCCGCGAAGTACTCGGCGTAAACCGCATTGATGCGGCTGTACATGTTCATATCGCTGACGAAGACCGTACACTTGAGCACTTGGTCAAAGCCCAATCCGGCCGAGCGCAAGATAGCTCCCAAGTTATTCAACACTTGGCGGGTTTCGGCTTCTATGCTGCCGGTTACCAAATCGCCGGAAGCCGGGTCAATGGCTATCTGACCGGAGACATACAAAGTATCCCCGTGCCATACGGCCTGGTTGTAAGGCCCTACGGGAGCAGGCGCTTCAGAGGTATTGTGAATCTTTCGCATAGACAAAGGAGTTTGCACTTACTCCTCCACCTCTGCCTTCACCAGAAGCTTACCGCGATAATAGAGGTTGCCCTCATCATCGGAATAAGCGTGATGATAGATGTGCTTTTCTCCCGTCTTTTTGCACACGGCAATTTGCGGAGCCGAAGCCTTGTAATGCGTGCGGCGCTTGCGCTTGCGCTGCTTGGAGGTTTTGCTCTTAGGATGTGCCATAACTTATGGTTTTAATGTTTGCCCGCAAAAGCAGGCTTCACTTAAAAATGTCTTTTAAAGCATCCCACACCCCCTCGGCAGGGATGTCGTTTGGCTTTGTCTGTTTTTCTTCCGCCTCCTCCGTATCCCGTAGATAACGAAGCATTTCCGGATCACAGGCCTGTTCCACCAAATCATGGGTCGTGTGCATGGGAATGCTGAGGTGGAGAAAATCGTACACCTGCTTGGCCAGATTTAACTCAAAAGCATCTCTGCGGATGTACATCACTTCGGCCTGATCGGAAACCTCCTCGGCATACTTGACCATGAGCTCGTGTTCTTCCTCCAGGGGCAGCTGAAAAGCCCCCAGACAGCGATCACACTCCACCTCTATCCAGCCCTGCATCCTGAAAGTGAGCAGCAGCAAAGAAGGCCGTTTGTCCAACTCCAGATCAACCTCAACAGCTGCCCTCTTCAGCAAAGAACCCTCAAAGGCCGCAAAAAAAGCCTCGTCCACTTGAAAAGCATAGCGGTGCACGCCCTCTTTCAAGCCACTTACAGGAATCGAAAACGGTAGCAAGGCATCCATGATTTGATAGAACTTTTGGCTACATCTGCGCTCCGACAGCTCAAAGCGGCTGCAAAGATACAACTTTTTGGCAAAACAAAAAGGGGCATGCCCCAACACGCCCCCTTTTTCATCATCGAAAAAATCGGCTTACAGCTCGCTGTAGGCCAGCAACTGCTCAAAGCCGGCTCCCATGCGCTCCAACACAGCCTGAGGATCCGCAAATTGCTTGCGAATATACGCCATGCTCCGCTCCCCTGTTTCGGCAGCTAAAGCAGCCAGCTCACCTTTGTCCCTGTACTTTTCCATGGCCTTTAAGCAAGCCAGAAAAACATCGGGCACAACAAAACCCAGCTGTTGTTGCTGATCAATGTAAAAAGCAAGCTCCTCGGCAGAGGCTTCCTGCAAAAAGTCGGGATAAGCCTCAACCAAAAGCGATATGGCCGTTTTTTTCAAAGACTCCGCATAAGACCTATCGCTCTCTTTCAAAATCTGCTTGCGGTAGAAGGCGTCCAACTCCCTCCAACTGTGCTCGTCCGTCTGTAAATACGCCCAAACGGGGTGGTCCCTAGGCACAACACCCGCTGGCTGCGGCTGCTCCACCGCCTCAACTTGCGCCACCAAGCGATCTGAACTGATCTGCTCTTCAGAACAACTCTGTAAGAACAAAACCAAAAACAACAAAATCGGTAAAGAGGTAAGAGTTTTCATCATCATATTGTTTTAAAGTGCTAAAGCAAAAAACAAACCTTAAAAGGAATTCATCCGAGAGCACAACACTCTCCCTGAGCTTCTCTACCATCGATTAAGTCCATACCTGTCAGCTGCCACACTCCATTATTCTGTTGCTCGTAATACAACATCGTCCCATAACCCACGGGGCTGTCGTCACAACAATCAGCTCCTGCAACGGAATAATTCACTACACCACTGGCAAAAGAACCGCAGGAACAAAAAGTATGCCCCCAAACAAAATGAAAGCTCAACAGAGACAAAATGAAAGCAAAAACCAATCTTTTCAAAAAGAAACTTTTCACGCTTGCCGTGTTTACAAAATTAAAAAAACATTTCAACAAGCGCAAACAAACAAACAAACAAACAAAACCAGTGTTTTTTTAGACGTTTTATCTGCTTTGTCACACAGACGTCATTTAGGGAGGGGATAAATCCTACACGGAATCTTTTGGATAACCTAGTAGGTGGACGTAACGGACGTAATCAGCGCAATCATCGTAACGCATATCAAATGCACGGCCGCACAGACGCACAATTTGTGCACCTCTATAGCGTGGAATCCATTTCCCCTACTCACCGGTTAACCCATTTCACCGGAGCAAAGTCATTCCCTGCTGAAATTTCTCTACCTTTGCCTCTGCCCCCAACAACAGCAGGAAAACAACCATGCGCTGGAAATTTTGGTTTTTGCTTTTGCTCCTTTTTTCTTCGGCCTATTTGGCTTATCGCTGGTATGACCGACAGCAAAACCAGCCTTTCGAGCTGGAGTTGGTCGCCCTGGATACGGCTCTCATCGACTGGTTTAGCGTTGTGCAAGCCGGTCAAACGGAAGAATGGATTTTTAAGCGGGAAGGCGAACACTGGCTGCTATCCAACGGTTCGGCTACAGTGCAGCCCGAGTCAGGAAAGGTCGAGCATCTGTTGGCCGCCTGCAGTCGATTTGTCAGCGACAGCATAGCTGCAAAAAGCACCGACAAAGCACTTTTCGATGAGGATAAGGCCTTTCGCTTTCGCTTTTACCAGGGCAAGCGACAACTGGCTGCCTTTTCCCTCTGGCCTCCCAAAGAAGATGACGTTTATGCCCGGGCTTATCTGCAGCAACAAAGCGGCTCGGAAATCTTCCTGATTCACGAAGGAGAACACCAGGCTTGCTGGGAACCTCCGGGAAACTATCTCTACAAAAAAATGCTGCCCTTTTCCTGGCAAAAGGTCAGCTATGTAGCCCTAAGCGATACCACAGGCCTGCGACTTCAGGCTTTTCGGCACGACTCCCTCTGGCTCGACTCCCTGGGCAACCACATCACCCATCAAGGGCTGCATCAGCTACAAGCCAAAACCACAACCACCGGCTTCCGCTTTCGCGCAGGGCAAATCCCAGCGGCAGAAAAACAGTGGAGCCTCTTACTCGGCATCGGACAACCCGATACCCTCAAGATTTTGCCCGACTCTTTGAGTTATTTGCCGAAAGGCTATGTACAAATCAATGTCTTCTGCGACAGCAGCTCCACAGTTCCCTTCTTCTACACCAGCAGCCTGTATCCGGGAGAATACTTCCAAGCGGATTCCTCCGACATCATCCAAGCTCTTCTGAGACCCCTGTTCGTCGAACGATAAACGACAAAGGCCCGATGCCGCTCCAAGCGACTATCGGACCTTCTCTATGACGCGGAGGCAGGACTTGAACCTGCGACCTTCGGGTTATGAGCCCGACGAGCTACCAACTGCTCCACTCCGCACTCTCGTTTTTGCCTTTCGGCAAATCCCCTTTTTGGGAAGGGCAAAGATACAACAATTTTTCTTTTCAAAGAGTTTTTTTCTTTTTTTAAAATTTTTTCTCTCCCAACAACAAGCTGTTGTTGCTGCTTTCTGCTCCATGGCACAAAACAGCAAAACGAAGTCTCAAACCGACAAGGCAGCCGGCCGGTTCAAGGCCTACTTTTGGCCTGAAACCAAACCAAACAGATCATGAAAAACATCCTTTGGATTTTCTGCTTTCTTCCATTGAGCTTGCTGGCCCAAGCTCCTCTGGCCGGCAGCTGGCTCCTGCCAGAGCAAGGTGTCCGCCTGACCCTCTCCCAAACCGATGCCCAGGGCCGTGGTCAATATTACATTGAATACCCCAATGGCTTCAGCAACCAAAACAGTTATTGGCTGCAACAAAATCAGATCACCTTTGCTGCTTTCAATTACGGACAAAACCAGACTTTCACCATTCTTCAGCTTACGCAAAACAGCTTGAGCCTGCAATCCGACAATCCGCCTCAGAGTTTTCAACTGCAAAGAGAAGGTAGCACTCCTACTCAAAACACTTTCACGATGTCTTCAGCAAGCATGTCCTCAGGAGCAACCTTGGCTTCCCAAAATGGCTACACTTTCACCGAAGCACATTGGCAGGCAGCTCTGCAGTTTGCAGAGTTTGTCCTGGGCAGCAAACTGGCTCCCGCCGATGAAGAGGCCTTTAAACAGGCTACCTTGGCCGACTTCCGGGCCAACCCCCAAGCCAGCATTAGCGAAATCGAAAACCTGGCCTCGCAAATGCAGCAATTCTACCAGCTGTCAGACTTAGGGCAAATCGCTCTGAGCCGCAATATGCTGTTGGCCTCCCTCTACCAAAACATGCAACAACAGCCGCAAAAGCCCTATTTTTACCAACTCATGCAGAGCTATGCACCGGCCATTCAGCTCGACCCCACCACCGGCCTGCTTCTCAGTTGGCGCGATGTGGACGGCTTCATGGGCGTGGTGCAGTTCTATGCCGAACTGGCCGGGCAACCCATGCAATTCACCCAAGAGGATCGCATGGCTTACGCTCAATACCTGGGCGAGCTGTTTAACACGGCCGATCCACAAACCAAGGCATCCATCTGCATCATGGCCACCCTCAACGAATACCTACGCAGCCTCTACGCCCAACTTTCTCCCGCTGAACGCCAGCAATGGGCAGCCCAACTGCTGCAAAACAACGGCTATCAACAGGGCTATACCCAAGATTACTCATCCTACTACAGCAATCCGCAAAATACTTACGGCTCTAACCCTTCCCCCTCTGCACAGGAAGCCCTCCAACAAATGCAAACCAAGCTGCAGCTCAACGACATGATGTTTAACACCATGCAAAACATCATGCTCAATCAACACGCAACCAGCCTCAACATCATCGAAAACATGGGGTCCTCAGGCAATTACTGGGAAGTGGTGGACAACAATTACTAAAAAAGTGCGGGTAGGTTCTCTCAAGTCGGGCATCTACCCGTACAATTCCACTTTGATTTGCTCCGCTTGGTAACCCAACTCTTCGAGCAAATGCTTTTTGGCTTCATCAACCATAGGCCTCCAACCACAAAGCATGAAAAGGCGATTCGGTGCAACCTCTCCGTAAGCCTCCAAATACACCTGATGAACATAACCCTTACGGCCGGTCCATTGCTCATCGCGGGACAAAACCACATCGTATTTAAATTGAGGCCAGTCCTCTTGCAAAACCTCAAACTCCCTGCGATAGAGAATATCCCAAGCAAAACGAGTACCAAAGATGAGGTGAACCCTGCCTTCATAACCGCTGTCGTACAAAAGCCATATCATGCTGCGAAAGGGCGCTACCCCCGTACCCGTACAGACCATCACAATTTCTTCAGGTAAGTCTTTGGGCAACACAAAAACTCCTGAAGGGCCTTTAAAGCGCAAGCCCGTTCCTTCCTTTACCTCATCAAAAAAATAGCGGGAAGCCGGCCCGCCTTGATCTGAAATACACAGCTCCAGGACGCTCCCTCCACGCGGAGGATTCGCTATGGAATACGAGCGCCAACGCTCGGTTCGTTTCTCCCCTATGGGCAAATCCACTGTGATGAACTGCCCTGCTTTGAAGGCAAAATCCTCAACGCCCTCCACTTCCAACCAAAAGCGCCGGGTATGTACACTGATATGCTCTATACGGGTAATACACCCCTCGTACCAAGTCCAAGCCATACGTCTCGTTTTTTCACTATGCTTCCGCCAAAGCGATTTCGTTTTACCGGCAGTTACACCGCGTCTATGCTAAAGAAATTCGACAAGTGTCACCTACTCCATCATTTGGCGAAAGCTAAATCATCATAAGAAAACAACAGAGACAAGCCCTTTTGGTTGAAATACGCCCGCAGATAATCCTCCGATTCTTCACTGCAGACCAGGGCGAAATCTCCGCCCCAGGCTCCAAGAGACTTGACTGCTCCTTTAAAATCCGAAAAATACTGTTGTTGCAAACGAGGCAAATTCAAAAAGTCGGACACCAACTGCTCGTGTTCGCGCATGAGACGCTGAAAATCATCTGCCTTTCGGCAAATGGTAAAAGCCGTACTCATTTCTTCAACCTGTTCGAGAAGACGATCGCTCAACTTCGAGCGACGCTCTTCAAAACGAGCTATGCCTTCCCTGCTGTTTTGCTTGCGCCCCAGGTAAACGAAATACAAATTTTCCCGAAAGGGAGGGTCAAAAGGAGCCGGAGATATGTCGGGCTCCGCTTTTCGTCTGCGAAAGAAAAAGGGGGTTGTAGAGACAGCAGCAGCTAAGTCGTAACCCGAACCGCCAAAGGTCATGTCCGACAATTGCCAGGGATCCACCTCAGCCCACCGAGCCAGGCAGGATAAAAGCGTAGAACTACTACCCAAACCCCAGCTACGGGAAAACTCCAAACGCGTGCTCAGGCACAGGGATTCATTTGGCGAAAGCCAGGGCTTGTTCCCTCTCAGTCTTTTTATGGCAAAAAAAATGCTTTGTAGCCTTTCGGCAAATGCCACATCGCTCGTTTCCAAAACGGAAAAATCTCGCAGGGCAAAACGCAGTCGAAACCAGGGCCTACCGTTTTCATCCAGGCTCGTCCAGGAAAGTACGCCCTGCTCTTCACCTTTTTCCACCTGCAAATGCTGCCCCAGGCGAAGCGGCAAAGCCAAAGCTCTGGCACCGGCCAGAACAAAGTACTCTCCCGTCAACAGCAATTTGCCATGAGCGTAAAAAGAAGGCACAACCCCTACTCGAACTTCTCGTAATACGTGGACAGGTATTCACTGATCTGGCGCACGTTTTGCAGGCACTCTTCCGTATCGGTTATTGAGAGGCCGTCAATCTTTTCTTTGAGCGGCATGAGGTATTCGTGCAAGGCATCGTGAGCAGGTCCCTGCATGGTGCACTGTTGCAAAATGCGATTGAAGGTAGCCAACAAGACCTGTTTCAATTTAGCACAATGTTTCAAATCGGCATCTTTCCCCGTAAAACTGCCTACCATTTCCATCATGCTCTCTATGCCTTGAGTGGTTTCGAGATTGGCCTTCCACTTTCCGGAAGCTGTCTTTTGACTGGCATCGGCAGCCAGCTGATTGGAGGCTTGAGTCTGCTGAGAAGGCGATTGCCCTGCACTTTGCTCCTGTTGCTGTGTCTGCCCTGCTTCGGTAGTATTGCGATCTCCATCACAACCGCTTAGGGCAAAGAAAAAGGCTGCTGTAAAAAAAAGAAGGATGTACTTTTTCATGTTGCAAAGGTAAAAAAGAGCCGACAAACACCAAGCTGCACGCTGAGAAAAGCACTCACTTTTTCACAAAACGCAACAAACCGGCGGCACCCGACTGCTGATAATGCAGAACATATAGGCCGGCCGGTAAATCCCTTAGGTTTATTTCAATCTCTTGAAGCTCGGGGTCCAAGCGACCCTGTAGTCGAACAAGGCCCTGTGCATCGCAAATGCGATAGTCCAAAGGCCCTTTCAAACGCTTACTCAGGGAAGTGGAGCGAAGATGCAAGCGGTCTTCTGCAGGAGAGGGAAAAATGCTCCAATTCCCTTCCGCTATCACACTTATCGGACTGTAGTACGTCTTGCTGCCGTCAAAATCCACCTGGCAAAGCCTGTAGTAGTTTGCCCCCGGCAGAGGTTACTCATCGACAAAGGTGTAGCTGTGTTCCTCATAGGTGGTTCCCTGCCCAGGCACCCTGCCTATGGATTCGTAGGTCCATCCATCGGCACTGCGCTCAACCGACATGTAGTCGTTTTCCAGCTCCAAGGCCGTGCGCCAAGTCAGCAAAACGGAGGAGCCTTGATACCAGCCTTCAAAGGAGATGAGGGTGATGGGGAGAAGAGTAAAACTTCCTTGAGAGAGGTCGGCAATGCGAGTATTGCTCGTCGTCCAATTGCTCAAAGTATTGAGAGCCGTTATGATTTCCGCTTGTGTTCCGGTAACTGTCCCCACAAAAACAGCATTGTCTTTTTCAGGCACAACAGCCAGACTAAAAGCACCTGTTCCGTTAATAGCCGAAGGCTGCGCTGAGGTGTTGGCATTGGTCGCATCCGCATCCCAATCACCGTTCATTTGTAAACCGGCCAAAATGGTTGGATTGGAAAGAGTCCCCTGATAAGCAAACAATTGATCTCCATCAACACTAAAAGCCGGCATGGACCCACTAACACTACCACCACCTTCGGTAACCATTCCGTTATCTATCACCACTACCGTGC
>JALSKB010000142.1 GCA_026989035.1 Saprospiraceae bacterium
CCCCGTCTATGCGCTTCTCTTTTTGATCGGGATATCGATGAGGTTTATCAGTTAGCGGCCGATATGGGCGGGGCGGGGTATATTTTTACCGGAGAACACGATGCGGTAGTTATGCACAATTCGGCTACTATTAATCTCAACATGGTAGAGGCGGCTCGTTTGGCGAAAGCCGGAAAGATTTTTTACTCTTCTTCGGCTTGTATGTATCCGGAGTACAACCAGATGGATCCGGAGAACCCCAAATGCTCAGAGGATTCCGCTTATCCGGCCATGCCCGATAGTGAGTACGGCTGGGAAAAGCTTTTTAGCGAGCGCTTGTATTTGTCTTACCAGAGGAATTGGGGCGTGGAAGTGCGCATAGCTCGTTTTCACAACATTTTCGGTCCACGAGGTACTTGGACAGGGGGCCGGGAAAAGGCTCCGGCTGCCCTTTGCCGCAAGGTGGCGGAGGCTGACAATCCCGGTGAGATTGAAATTTGGGGAGATGGTTTGCAAACGCGTTCTTTTCTCTATATCGACGAGTGTATAGAGGCTGTGCGTCGCTTAATGGAGTCGGATTTTAGCGGTCCGGTAAACATTGGTTCGGAAGAGATGGTAACCATCAACGCTTTGGCTGAAATGATTGCCGACATAGCCGGCAAGGAAATCCGGCTGCGTCATGTGGAAGGCCCTCAGGGAGTACGCGGCAGGAATTCGGACAACACCCTGATTTACGAAAAACTGGGCTGGAAGCCCACGCAAAGTTTGAGGGAAGGCCTGGAAAAGACCTATGCCTGGATTGCTAACCAGGTTGAAGAGGCGAAATGTACCTCATGAAAATTTTGTACGTCAGCTTTGGCATTCTTCCGAACCGAGGAGCAGCTGCTTTTGTAACGGAGAGCCTGGCAAATTCTTTTTCGAGGGAGGAGATGGTGGTGGTGGGCGAGCAAGTCCTTTTTGAAGGGCGTTTGCAGCGCTCTGCCGATTTGCCCCGCTATTACTACATTCGCACGAACCTCAGCTACAAAGGTAAGGGTAAGCGTTTTACGGCTTTTTTTCGTTGGCTGCTCTTCCCCTATCTGCTCTTGAGGCTGCAGCTCATTCAACAAAAGGAAAAATGCGATTATGTGTTGGGTACTTATCCGGACAACTACTATTTGCTGGCTGCTTATCTCATAGCAAAATGGAACCGGTTGCCATTCAGCTCTTATTTTCACAACACTTACCTGGAAAACAGGCCCAAAGGTTTTCACAGGCGTTTTGCAGCTTGGGTGCAGCCCAAAGTCTTTGCGTACTCCCGTTATATCTTTGTGATGAGTGAGGGAATGCAGGCATTTTATCGCGCTCGTTATCCTGGGGCTTTGCATCAAAAATTTGTGCCTTTGATTCACACCTTTGATTCCTATCCGCCGGAACGGGAAGATGATTTTGATCTCGTCAAAGAGCGCTACGATTTGGTGTTGATGGGGAACTTTAATCAATCGAACATTGAGGCTACGCGACGCTTAATTAATGCCTTGAAAGGGAATCCCCGCTTTCGCATTAAGATGATCACCCAAGTACAGAAGTTTTTACTGCGCAGCCGGGGTGTTGATGTTGATGCCGTCAATTACCTGGGCTTTGTCCCTCAGGAGAGCTTTTTCAAAGAAATACAAAGTTGTGATTTTTGTGTTTTGACGCATGGTTTTACCGGGGGGTATTCTCAGGTGGAGTACGAAACCATCTTTCCCACCCGCACCATTCCCTTTTTAATTTCCGGTCTTCCCGTGTTGGCTCATACTCCGCCAAATGCTTTTTTGACTCGATTTTTAAAAGAGCATGATTGTGCTGAGGTGGTGGAAGAAGCTTCGGAAGAGGCTATTGTAGGTGCTTTGGAGCGTTTGGTGGCGAACCCGGGTCGTCGGCGTGAGCTGGTGAGGAGAGCTCAGGAGGTGAGCAAGCGTTTTTATGCGCCGCGTGTAGCTGCATTTTTAAAGGAAAAGTTAGCCACCTGATGCTCAACAAAATTTTGCTGGCTTTACTCTTCGCCTATGTGTTTTTGGCTCCCTTTGAAGATTTGCTGAGCTATTTATATGGCGTAGATACGATTTTTAAGCCGTATCGGTTGGCGGGTCTGGGCATGTTGTTGTTGGGCTTTTTCAAAAATTGGAAAGACAAACCTTTTTTT
>JALSKB010000143.1 GCA_026989035.1 Saprospiraceae bacterium
GTAACCAAAGAGCCCAATTACGACTGGTCTGACCTCATGATCAAGCTCAAGGAGTTCATCAAAACCTACCTGGTAGAAGAAAAAGGGGAAATCGTCAAAGACGGCTACTTCGAAGCTATGGCCGAGCGCCAAGCCCGCATAGGTGCCGGCATGGAATACTCCGAAAAAGACGCCGAAATGGTCAAAAAAATCAAGGAGCTGCTGGACAAATACGTCAAACCGGCCGTCGAAATGGACGGCGGCAACATCGAATTCAAATCCTATCGCGACGGTGTGGTAACCGTCCTCATGCAAGGCTCCTGTAGCGGCTGCCCCTCCTCAACCATGACCCTCAAGGCCGGTATAGAAGGCATGCTCAAACGCATGATGCCGGAAATCAAAGAAGTGATTGCAGAGGCCGGTTAAAACCAACCAAAAGCCACGCTGCTTCGCTTTCATGAACGACGACATCCGCTTTGCCACTTCCTTCCAACCTCCTCTCTCCCTGCCTTCACCGCTGCAAGAGCTGAAGCATGCCGTTTTTGCAACGGCCGGGCTACAGGTGTGGGTAAAGCGCGAAGACCTTATTCACCCCTATTTGTCCGGCAACAAATGGCGAAAACTCAAATACAACCTGCTGGACATTCTTCGCAGGGGATACCCTCGCCTGCTTACCTTCGGTGGGGCTTACTCCAACCATCTCTACGCCACGGCTTTTGCCGCAAAAGCTCTCGGGCTGGAAGGTATCGCCATCATTCGGGGCGAACGCAGGGAACCCTTAAACAGCACCCTGGCTTTCGTGGAGCAAGCCGGCTTGGAAATGGTCTTCATCTCCCGAGCAGCTTACCGACAGCGACGGAATCCTGACTTTTTAGCTGCCTTACGGCAAAAATACGGCCCTTTCTACCTCATTCCCGAAGGAGGCACCAATGGCCTGGCCTTGCCCGGTGTAGAAGAAGTCATACCGGAGCTGCTCGCCCAAATGCCCTGCCTGCCCGACTACCTCTGCCTCCCCTGTGGAACGGGTGGCACCTTAGCCGGGCTTATCTCCGGTTTGGCGAAAGCCGGAAAAAACAGCTGCAAGCTCATCGGATTTTCCGCCCTGAAAGGCAATTTCCTCCAGGCAGAAGTGCAAAAACTCCTGAATGAGCATTTGCCGAAAGGCACTATATTGCCAAACTGGGAGATCGACCACCGCTGGCATTTCGGAGGCTTCGCCCGCCAGCCATCGGAACTTCAACGCTTTCTCGCCCATTTTCAAGACAGCACCGGGCTACCCCTTGAACACGTCTATACGGGCAAGATGTTGTACGGCCTGCTGGAAAGGGCCAAGGCAGGGCAATTCCCACCGGGCAGCACGCTGGTGATTGTGCATACCGGAGGGCTGAGGCCTTAAAGAAGAAAGCCGCGCTTTTCAGCACGGTTTTTTTTTATTCACAGCCCAATTGAATTCTCGAAACAGGGTCGTTATTGGGGAAGCACAAGCCCGACATCACCGCAGAGGGCTTGTAGCGGTCTGTAACGGTGGGGTCGTACAAGCCCGTTTTCAGGAAAGTCGTGAGGTCTGCTTTTTCTTCTTCGGTCAGGTAAAGCGGATGCAGTTGCAAGGCCAGTTGTTCTTCAGGAACATTGGGATTTTCCGGTTCTCCTTTATCGAAGAACTCCACTACATCTTCCAAGCTGGCACGGCTGCTGCCATGGAAAAAATGCGTGAAATGTTGAAGATTGTACAACTGCGGCACTTTAAATTTGTACATATCTTCGGCCTTTCCGGTAAAGCTTCCCCGTCCCAGATTTCTAGGGTCGTCAGGGCTGGTAAAGAAAGCCCCCTCTTGTTCGTAGAGGTCTTTCACCCCCAGCGCGTAAAATTCCATGGCGTTGAGAGCCGGTCCCTTGTGGCAGCGGTAGCACAAGGCCTTACCGAAGAAGACCAGAGCACCGCGCTTTTCCTGCTCACTCATGGCCTCCAGGTCGCCTCTGAGCCAGCGCTGAAAGGGCGCTTGATTCGTCAGCAAAGTGCGCAGATAAGCGGAAATGGCAAAGCTGCCCGTCATCAGCGTATAGCGCTCTTCCGGCGGAAACTCCGGAAAAGCTGCATCAAACAAGGGCGTGTAGCCCAAGGAATCGGTGATATCTTTGTTGATGAGCATGCGATGCAGCTTCAAGCCTTCGATATTTTGACACTCCAAGCCTGAAAAGCCGAGGTGGTTGACTTCCAACGGCCCTTCCCAAGCATATTCCGTACCCACATTCACCCCGCCTGCACCAAAGCGGCCATTCCAGGTCGAGTTGGTTACATAAGCCACGTTCAGCACGCTGAGCGGACGCAGGCCCTGGGCATCCAGTTCCTCTTCGGCATAGTGCGGATTTTTGGCTCGACCTTCGCCCTGCTCTCCGTAATAAAGCCCGCCATCGGCTATGCCCTGGATACGACCGGGAGTGAAGCCACATTCCGGCAAATGGCAGGAAGCACAGGAATACGTCTGCATCCCGTCGGCATGCACTGCATCCAAACCAATGCCCGGCTCAAAAAAGAGCATTTTACCCAGCTCGACCTTAACCTGCAGCAGCGGGTTATTAGGGTCTTGCGGAATAGCTGCCAGATCGTAACTTTGAGGCATGGTCCAATAGTCCAAAGTTCCTTCCGGAGCCAGATTTTGCAAAGTCGTTTTCAGCTTTTCATCCAGCGGATTGGCCAGTTGGTCTGTAGTGCAACCCGAAGCTGCATACAGCAGCATCAGGGAAAAAAGCACCCACAAACCGCCTCCTTGGGGCTTTTTGACTCTTTGTTTAGGGAATAGGTGGTGTAGAGATTTCATTTCATGAGATCGTTGTTCAATGGGATTCGCTCAATTTTCTGCTACAAAGGTAGAATAAATCTGATAAAAGGTCAAATTTGCGGGTTAAAACCCTCAAGCAAATCCATTTGCCGAAAGGCTAAAAAGCCCCTTACCCTCAGCGATTTGCCCGAAGCAAGTCGAGGAATTCCGTTATGGAAAGTTGTTCTGCGCGCTGTTGCATGAGGGGGTGTTCGAGAAAATCGGGTTGTTGAGCCAGGGTTTTCAGCGCGTTGCGCAGCACTTTACGCCTTTGCCCAAAAGCGGTTTTCACCATTTGCCGAAAGGCCGGCCAAAGCTCGTCCGGCACCAACGGCTTTTCTCTTCGCTGTAATCGAATCACACCCGATTGCACTTTGGGGGGTGGTGAAAAAGCTCCGGGCTTGACGGTAAACAAATAGCGTCCCTCGTAATGAGCCTGTACCAAGACACTGAGCACTCCGTAGGTTTTACTTCCCGGCCGAGCCACCACGCGCTCTGCCACCTCGCGTTGAAACATACCCACCAGTTGGGGCACCAAGGCCCTGCTTTCGAGCGCTTTGAAGAGGATTTGGGAGGAAATGTTGTAGGGGAAATTTCCAATTAGAGAAAAGCAAGCTCCGTCAAAGACCGTTTTCAAGTCGAGCTTGAGGAAGTCGGCGGCGATGAGCTTTTCGGCCGTTTCCGGCAAATGCTCCTCCAGGTAGGCCAACATATCGCGGTCGGCTTCAACAGCCAGAAACGCCTCTTGACGCGCTAACAAGAGGCGCGTCAGCACACCTTTACCAGGGCCCACTTCCAAGATACGGGGGCAGTCCGGCAAAAACTCCAGCGCATCTACAATACGACGGGCCAGGCCCTTGTCCTTGAGGAAGTGCTGTCCATACGACTTTTTTGCCCTCATAAATGCGATGTCTCAGCCTATTTTTCCTTCTTTGCCCGATAGCGGTACATTCACTCACGACAAAGTGGCATATCGGAGAGCAAAGAAACGCAGATTTGCGTACTGAGCAAATCTTGTTACTTTTGCTTTCGCAAAACAAAGCCCTTTGTTTGGCAAAGATAAAGATACTCAAACCAAAGGGATTGGGCATCTGCAAAGCTTGTACACGCGCTAAAGGCGCAGTGTCGGGGCTTGCCGGTTAGCACGACAAAGGAGCTCAAATCAGTTGCTTAGCAGCACAACGACTTTAACCGACTCCATTTTACGCTAAGTCCAGGACAACAATGAACAAACCGAAAATCGGTATCAGCATAGGAGACATCAACGGCATCGGCCCGGAAATCATCATCAAGGCGCTGGCCAACCCCCTAATGCTCAAGCAATGTACTCCGGTCATTTACGGCTCCGTGAAAGTTTTGAACTTTCATCGCAGCCGAACGCAGCTGGATTCTTTCTCCTTCAAAGTGCTGCGCTCCGGAGCCAAAATACAAGACGACAAAATCAACCTCGTCAGTTGCTGGGAAGACGAGGCGCCTATTCAACTGGGACAAATCACCGAAGACGGAGGCAAGTACGCCTGGCAATCGCTTCAGCAAGCCACGCAAGACCTCCGGGCCGGTCGGATAGACGCTTTGCTCACAGCGCCCATACACAAAAAGGCCATGCAAATGGCGGGCTTCCCCTATGCCGGCCATACGGAATACCTGGCCAAAGAGTTGGGCGGCGAAAGCCTGATGATGATGGTCAGCGGTCACATGCGCATAGGGCTGGCTACGCATCACATCCCGCTCAAAGAGGTAACCTCGACACTCAGCAAATCACTTCTTTTGCGCAAGATACGCCTCATGGACGAAAGCCTGCGGCGAGATTTCGGGCGGGAAAAACCGCTCATCGCCGTTTTGGGCCTCAACCCCCATGCCGGTGACGAAGGACTTATGGGTACGGAAGAATCCGACTTCATCAGGCCGGCTATCATTGAGCTAAAGAAGAAGAACTTCCTGGTGATGGGCCCTTTCCCGGCCGACAGCTTTTTCGGCTCGGGCCAATACACCAAATTTGACGGCATCTTAGCCATGTATCACGATCAGGGGCTGATTCCCTTCAAAAGCCTCTCTTTTGGCGAAGGCGTGAATTTCACAGCCGGTCTTCCCTTCATCCGCACTTCTCCGGATCACGGAACGGCTTTTGACATTGCCGGCAAAAACAGCGCAGATCCCGCTTCTTTCCGCAAAGCACTGTACCTGGCGACCGATTTGGTCAAGCGCCGCCGGGTCTGGGAAGAGATGCACGAAAAAAAGCGACAAGAGCAGGAACAGGAAGAACCCAGCAGCCATTAAACATCCGGCATAGAAATTTCGTTACCTTTGCACATCCTATTTTGATGCTTGTTGCAACGAGCATCTCCTTTTTGACGAGTCCAAAAACCTAGTAAAGACATGAGCGACAAGCTTCCCGCCGAAAAGACGCGCTACAGCGACGAAGAATTGGAGGAGTTTAGACTGATTGTAGAGGACCGCATCCGCCAGGCCCGTGAACAACTGGCCTTCCTTGAGAACCAGTTGGTCGAGCTGGCTGAAAGCGAAGAAGGCAAAACCCGAAATCTGGATGACGTCGTCGGCAGCTCCGAGCTGGATCGACTGGTAACCTTGGTATCACGCCAAAAAAAACTCATCGCGCATCTTGAAAATGCCCTTTTGCGCATAGAAAACAAAGTATATGGTATCTGTCGGGAAACCGGAAAACTGATATCCAAAGAACGCCTCAAGGCGGTACCGCATGCCACCTTGAGTATTGTAGCCAAACAAAAGAAAAGACGCTGATCAACCGTAGAAAAAACCCGACACTTTTGTTCTATTTATATGACCAAGAAAAAAAACAACTGGATTTGGTGGCTCGTTCTGGCCATCGTTGCAGCCGACCAAGCTCTGAAAATCTGGGTTAAGCTCAACATGCCCTATGGATCCGAAATCCATCTTATTGGCGACTGGTTTCGGCTCCATTTCATAGAAAACGAGGGTATGGCTTACGGCATGACTTTTGGCGGGGAGTACGGAAAGCTGGCCCTAAGCTTGTTTCGCATCGTTGCCGTCATTTTCCTAACTTTCTTTTTGAACTACCTCAGAAAAAAAGAAGACGTTCCGCGAGGTCTGCTCATTTGCTTTGGAGCAATTTTAGCCGGAGCCTTGGGCAACATCCTCGACAGCGCCTTCTACGGCTTGATTTTCACAGCTTCTTATCCCGGAGCTCTTTCTTTTCTGGTGCCTTTCGGCCAAGGTTATGCGCCCTTCCTTTACGGGCATGTGGTGGACATGTTTTACCTGCCCATCTGGGAAGGTGTCTATCCCGAGTGGATGCCCTGGGTAGGTGGCAAACCCTTCCTCTTTTTCAATCCCGTCTTCAACATCGCAGATGCTTCCATTTCGCTTGGCGTAGTGACCTTAATGCTCTTTTATAGAGATTTCTTCGTAGAAAAAGACAAAAAAGAAAGCGAGCAAAAACAAAGTGAATGTAAACCGGAGCAATCCGCATCTTCTACGCCAACGGAAAAAGGCATGTCGGAAAACGCGCAAGACAACATCGCTTAATCCTCTGCGAAACACATAGCTCCGACAGCTTCGCGCACCAAGTCCCATTCGTAGCCTTTTTGCAGTGCATATCGAACCAGCTTACCGTACAATTTTTCGGCAGAAAGGGCGCGCTGTCTAGCTTTTTTCTTCTCCAAAAGGGCTTGAAGTCGCTCTTTATATGCCTCTTCGCCGATTTCGTCCAAAGCCTTTCGTATGCAATAATCACTAATATCCCTTTTTTTTAATTCCCTGACAATGCGTATCTTGCCCCAGCCCTTGATGCGGAATTTGCCGCGCGCAAAAGAGCGCGCGAAGCGCTCTTCGTTGAGAAAGTTCTCCCGCACGAGTTCGGCTTTGATCTCTGCAGCCCAATCACCCCAAATGCCCAGCTTGCCGAGCTTCCGATCCACTTCACGGTGGCAGCGGTCCTGATAAGCACAATAGTGCTGCATTTTTTTCAAAGCTTCCTCCTTGCTCAGGTGCATACCATGACTTTTCGAAGTTTTCAACGTCTTGAGAGTGTAAAATTACAAAAACCGAATGGCAAGGCAAGAGCGCTGCTCTCTCCCTGCTGCTGTGCCGCCTTTCATTCAAACAGACGGGACTCTGGTTTGCCTGTAATGGCTAAAATAGGCCAAGCTTGAGGCCAACACCCTTTCGGTACCAACACAAATTTAAAAACCAAAACAAAGAACAAATGGACTGGATCAATCCCGAACAACTCACCAAGCTGATTACCACTTATGCCCCCAAAGTCATTGGGGCTATACTCACCCTCATTATAGGTTTTTGGGTTGTCAATCGCCTGGGAAAGGTGGTCAACAACCTGCTCCAAAAGAGAAAATTTGACGAGACCGTTCGACCTTTTATCGTCTCCCTGGTAGATACCGGGCTTAAAATCATGCTGCTGCTGGCCGTGGCCTCCATGTTTGGCATTGACGTAACCTCTTTCATCGCCATCTTTACGGCCCTGGCCTTTGCCATCGGCATGGCCTTGCAAGGCAGCCTGGGGCATTTTGCCAGTGGGGTTCTGTTGCTCATCTTCAAGCCCTACAAAGTAGGCGACTTGGTAACCCTCAACGGCGAAACCGGCGTAGTCGAAGCCATTCAAATCTTCAATACTCTGCTACGCACCCCCGACAACAAGCGCATCATCATCCCCAACGGAGTCGTTACTTCCGGTATCATCACCAACATCAGCGGGCAGGAAACCATTCGCGTGGACATGAACTTTGGCATTGGGTACGGCGACGACATCGACAAGGCACGCAGCGTCATCCAAAAGGTAGCCGACAGCTGTCAGCACATTTTACAAGATCCTCCCGTGGACATCTTCGTTCAGGAGCTGGCCGACAGCTCGGTCAACTTTGCCGTAAGGCCCTGGTGCAAAAGCGAACACTACTGGGACGTTTACTTCTACATGCACGAAAACATCAAAAAGGCTTTTGACAAGGAAGGCATCAGTATTCCCTTCCCGCAAATGGATGTGCACCTCGACCAAGCTTCTTAAAACAAGCCTCAGCTTCCTTTCAGCAGAGCATGGCCTACGGCGCACTCCAAACAGCGCCGGCGCTCGCAATACGCGCGCTGTAGGTGGAGTATGCCTTGGCTGTGTTCTGCCGATTTAATATCCCAACCAAAATCTCTCCACATCCGCGTAATCCGATTGTTCTCTGCCGGCAATTGATGCAGCCAGTGCAGGGCTCGCTCCTGATAAGCCGGATCTCCCGACTGTTGTCCATAAAAAAAGAATAAAGGAGCAAGCGCATTGAGTACGACCCGCTGCACCAACTCCTTCCCGGGCTGCGAAAGATTTCCCGCCGAGGGGCGCTGCCAATGATGGTGTGCCGTCCAATAATCCGAAGTTTGTAGTTCAAAAAACGCTTTGATTTCATCGACGGATTTCATTTGCCGAAAGGCGGAAAACCAGCAAACATGAGCTCTGCAAAGCGCTGCCAATTGAGCGATGCGCAGGCTTGGAAAGGAGGCCGGCCTCATGCGCGACCACTTCCAGTGTAACGCTTGCAGGGGTTTTAAGCCGTGTTTTCTCTGCAAAAAGCGATAGTGTTTTTGTAGCTCCCGCGGCCAATCGTCTCGGAAAGCACCTTGAAGCAAGCCTGCCTGCCCGAAAAAGAGAGCTTCTATCCGGGGCAGGTTATCTCGATAGCGAGCCAGCAAAGTATGGGGCAAGCGCAGCATCAACTCTTGCATGGCATCGGCATTGGCCGGCAAGCCCATAGCCCGTGCTACGGATACCCGCAGGCTTTGCTCCCAATCCGATTGGGTGCGCTCAAAAACATCGCCCAGCTTTTGCGCTTTGAGTTCCATGCGTTCGGCCAACATGCGATCCAACCAAGCCGAACGCGCCAGGGGAGATACTTCCGCCAAACGGGAAGTGCAGGGCACCTTTAAACTGCTCTGCTGCAAGCGACGGTATTGTGCCAACAAAGCAACAGGCGTTCGGTCTTTTAGTTCCAGGCAGGGCAAGCGACTGCCGTCAGCCAGGTAGATGGGCCGGTCCTCTTCCCAGACCACGTGCAAAACGACGTTTTGATAAGCGGGATCAAAAGGGTGCTTGTGAGCTATCCAGTCAGAAGCCCTGACGTGGATTTCCACTTGCCCGGCCCAGAGCCGACGGCCGATTCGAATGCGCGCCTGTAAAAAATCCGGGCCGGCATGCCTGTTGTGCTGCCCGGCATCCAGCACCTCCAGAAACTCTCCCTGCGTAGTGCGAAGGGCCTGGTGGTCAAAGCGGCGAGTTTTCCACAAAAAGTGCAAAAAGGCCTCGGGAATGCGATGAGTTTTCATGCGAAACGCTTGGGTTAAGAACGAGGTTTAGGTGATCAGCTGCCTTGCGGCAAATGAACTTACGCGTTCGCATGAATGGAGAGAGGAAACAACTGCAGCAAAAGCCCTAAAACCAGGGTTTCTTCCAAGCTGCAGGACACTCTTTCAACGCAAAATAAGCGTCGGGAGGTATATTTGAAAGGTATTCAGCTCCAATTGTCTCGACAAGGACTTTTTGCACATTTTCTGCGCAAGAAAAAGTAAGCACAAAATATTTTGTATATTTGCCATGAACAGGACGAATATTTTGCTAACTAAACCCTTTCTGCTATGAATGCAATTTTTGGACTTGGTCGTTATTTGTATGCCCTGCCGTTGGCTGTTTTCGGGCTTTTCCATTTCATGCATGCCAAAGATATGGCCGGCATGGTACCCATTCCGGGTGGTGTCTTTTGGGTCTATTTGACCGGTGCAGGTTTCTTAGCCGCTGCTGTCGCCATCTTGATTGGCAAACTGGACAAATTAGCCACGGCTTTACTGGGCTTAATGTTGATCATTTTCGCCTTGAGCATTCACCTGCCGGGTGTCATGAGTCCCGACGGGCAGGATCCCGCATCGATGGGGAATTTGCTCAAGGACCTGGCTTTGGGCGGTGCTGCCTGGATGTATGCCGCCAACATGGCTAAAGATCACGGTATCATTGGATAATTTTCTCTTGACAGAGCATTTTCCAATGTCATCTCATCTAGCCCCGAAGGAGTTTATTCCTTTGGGGCTTTTTCTTGGATATAGCCCGCACCCTTTAAAATTGTTCGGGGGTTAAATTTTGCTATTTTTGCCCGTAAAACCAGCCCATTCGGGCCAAACATCAACACTTTTGACGAGCATGGAATACGCACTAAAGACGGAAGGGGACTTTCGATACATCGAAACGAAAGGTGGAGAAGAGACCCTTGTGTTGTTACATGGTCTTTTCGGAGCGCTGAGCAATTTTAAAGGCCTTTTGGATTACTTTGGAAAAAAATACAACGTAGTCGTACCCATGCTGCCCATTTACGACCTGCCCTTGCGCAAAGTTTCGTTGAAGGGTTTGGTCCAGCACGTGGCGGCTTTTATTCGCTTCAAAGGTTTTGAAAAGATTCACGTATTGGGCAACTCCCTGGGCGGGCACCTGGCCCTGTTGTTTTCGCTGGAATTTCCCGACAAAGTGGCTTCGCTGATTTTGACCGGCAGCTCCGGCTTATTTGAAAAAGCCATGGGCTCCAGCTTTCCCAAGCGGGGCAATTACGAATACATCAAAAAAAAGACGGAAGAGACCTTCTACGACCCCAAAGTAGCTACCAAAGAGCTGGTCGATGAGGTTTTTGAAATCGTCAACAACCGAAACAAAGCCATACGGGTTATCGCCATGGCCAAGTCGGCCATCAGAAACAATCTCGAAAACCAACTACACAAAATCAAAGCCCCCACTTTGCTGATTTGGGGCAAACAAGACAACATCACACCGCCCTTTGTTGCAGAACAATTTCACAAATTTATCCCCCAGTCCAAACTGGTCTTTCTGGACCACTGCGGACATGCTCCCATGATGGAGCATCCCCGAGCTTTTGCCCGGGAAGTCGAAAACTTTCTCGAAGAATTGAAAAAGCCGAAAAAGGCTTAGAACGCAGCTTTCGCACCTCACTCAGCCCGGAAATAAAGGGAAAACCCCATTAGCGCATTAGTGGCTAAAAAATAAACGGGCTGTGCTTTTGAGCGTGGTTTTGAAAGAATACGCGAATAGAGCACAAGCTTCCTGTCATCCGAAGACTTTGCGAAAAAGAAAAAGGAGATCGGCAAGTTATGCCAATCTCCCTTAAATAGAGATGTCCTCTCCATATATTTTTTAGAAAAAGTTGGCTCGATAATCCTTGATGCGAGCCTTTTTGCGCAGAGCCTGCATGAAACGAGCACGCACATTTGACTGCAAGCTGGTGAGCTGCAAGCGACGCACTTGGTCCACAGCCATAGCCGGTTGAGGCGTTTCCTCCAAGGGTTTAACGAGGAAAACCCCACTGTCACTGATGATGGGGTCGGAAACCGACGTCAAAGGCGTGAGGAAAATCGCTGCAATGACCTTGGGTTCCGGCCCGATACCCTGAACGGAAGAAGCTGTAAATTTCACATTGGCAGCCGTATCCACCTGCAGCTGAAACTGCGCAGCGACGGAAGACAAATCGCTCTTGCCCTTTACCCGTTCGGCTATAACTTGGGCCTTTTTCCAGTTGAGCACATCCTGTTCGATTTCGTCTTTCACCTCTTGCACAGCAGGAATGCCCGCTTTTTGTATGCCTTTCAGCCCGGCAACCACGAATTTTTCGTAGTAAAGGCGCTCGGGATGTTGATAGCGATAAATCACCGGAGAAGCATCGCCCGGCTGCGGGTCTTCGAGATTGGGATCATCACCAAAGGCCCAACGCACCATATCACGGGAAGTATTGCCACCACCCAGGCCCGAAATGAAGTAATCGTTGCGCTTGACGGGATTGCTGGTCTGCACTTTAATGTCCGGATATTTTTGCTTAGCAGCCTTGACCAGCTCATCCCATTTTTTATAACTCTCTGCAAGCTCAAGCGCTTTGAGCTGAACGGTTTTTTGGGTTTCCTGGGAAGGCGTGATGTAACGGGAGATATACCCCACTTTAACCGCCTCGTCCTTGTTGATGAACTTTCTATCGGTTACTTCCACCAAGTGCAGGCCGAATTGGGTCGTAACGGTATAGAGTTTACCGGGCTCGGCCTCAAAGAAAATGAGGTCGTTGAAGGGTTTGACCATTTGGCCCGGCGCGGCAAAGCCCAGGTCACCACCTTTAGCCGCCGTTCCGTCCTGACCGAACTGCAAGGCCAAAGAATCAAAAGAGGCCTTACCCTCTTCAATGAGCTGCTTGAGGCTGTCTATGGTGGCAAAGGCCTGGGAGATTTGCTGGGGGCTGCTGTTTTGATCCACCCGAATGAGAATATGACGAGCACGCACTGAATCCGGAACCACTTTGCGATCCAACAACTTGACCGCCTTGTATTGATCTGCCTCCACATAAGGTCCATAGACTTCACCTACCGGCATCTTAAACAGGGTGTCCGCCACCAGCGGGCTGAGCTCGCTTTTCTTGTAATAAGCCCCATCAAAGGTGCCGTTGTGATTTTGGATGAAAAGCGTGTCGTTGCTCGTCGTTTTAAACTGAGCGATGTCTTCCTCCAATTTTTGGCGGATCTTCATGGAGTCTTTGGCTGTGGGTTTAACCTCAAAGACGATGTATTGCAAACGCCGCACCTCTTCATCCTGCTTGTACTTCCAGCCGTACTCTTGCAGATAAGCTTTGTAATCCTGATCTTCGAGAGTTACCTCATCATCCGGAATGGCATCTAAGGGGATTTTCACATAGGCCGCCGTACGGGTTTTGCTTTCGTCATTGGCGATCATTTGAGCCTGCCAGCTCGGCACGTAAATGGCTTTTGCCGCCAATTCGGCCATTTTAGTTTGCAGGCGATCTTTGATGATCTCGCCTTTTTGGTATTCCCAAAAGCGCAGGAAATTGGGATCCACATCGGTACTGCCCGATTCCAAAGTTTGTCGGATTTGGTTGAGGCGATTGCGATCTACTTGCCCTGTGGTGGGGTCCGTAAAGCGCGAGGTGATGATGGGGCTGAGGTTTTGGCCGTACATCAGCTCTTCCAGTTCTTCATCGCCTACACCCAGGCCCAAGTTTTCAGCCTCTTTTTCGACCAGGCGTTTTTCTACCATATAGTTCCAAAGAGCATTGCGCTGAGCATAGCTGTCGCCACCTCCGCGATAGAGCATCTGCTCCGTGCTGTTAAACTCCCGTATATCGACTTTTTCGCCCTCTATGCTGCCCATGACCGCCTGGCTGTTGCCCCAAAGACTGCCCTGGCCCGTCATGATGTCCATGATGATGAATCCGCCCAGCGCCAGCGCCACCATGACGATCATGACCCACTTGCCGTGGTCGCGGATGGTTTGATTTATGCCCATATCGTATTTTCT
This sequence comes from Saprospiraceae bacterium, assembly GCA_026989035.1. Classification (GTDB taxonomy): domain Bacteria; phylum Bacteroidota; class Bacteroidia; order Chitinophagales; family Saprospiraceae; genus WGBN01. Next base: position 13,135 of record JALSKB010000143.1, read on the forward strand.
TTTTGTTTGCTTTTCTCTTCCATGAAAACTGCGCAAAGGTAAGGAAATTTTCAGTCTGCCGCTTCAAAAATTTCCGCTCCGGTAAGCTTCTTCCATCTGTTCGTAAAAGGCCTGACCGTATTTGCGCACCAGGGCCTCTTTCAGAAAGCGAAAAACGGGCATCTTAAGCTCTTTGCCCAGACTACAAGCATCCGAGCAAATATCCCATTCCTCGTAGTTTATGGCCTCAAAATTTCGGCTTTCGTTGCGCTTGATGCGGATGGGGTAGAGGTGGCAGGAAATGGGCTTGCGAAAATCCGTAAGACCGGCTTTCCAAGCCAACTCTATGCCGCAAAGGGCAATGCCCTGCTCGTCAAAAGTGAGGTAAGCACAAGCGCCGTCCTCCAGCAGAGGCGTACCGTACACCTGCTCATCCTTGTACAGCACATAAAGCCCCTGCTCTGCCAGTACAGCCTGGCCCTCAGGTCGCAAAAAAGGCTTGATATCTTCGTAAATGCGCTCCAAAGTCTGCCGCTCAGCATCCTCCAAAGGCGCTCCATAATCGCCCTCTATGCAGCAAACACCCTTACACTTGCCCAAATTGCAAATAAAGTGCTCGGTAAATACCGCTTCACTGATTAGCACCTCGTCAATGATCAACATGAATGCAAAAGTAGGGAGAAAAGGTTTAATGGGTTAATCGTGACGGACGTGATCAGCGTGACGGACGTGACGGACGTGATCAGCGTGACAATTGTAAAGCTTCTTCTTTTGGCTTGATCCAAAAGAAGCAAAAGATCAAGGCTCTATTCCTTTTTTAACGCTGCGAAAAACTCCAAGAGCCTAAAACGAATAAGGCCGGGAGTTTTGGCATGCGCAGGCTTTGATTGGAAAGAGGATTTTGAAGCGGAGGAAATCAGTAAATCCATTCCCCCGGTTAACCGATTAGCCGATTTCCCCGATTAGCCGTAACGAACGTGATCGACGTGATCGGCGTGACGATCGTAACGCATATCAAATGCACGGCCGTACAGACGCACAAATTGTGCGTCTCTGTCGGTGCCGGTGGAAATTCATTCCTCCGATTAACCGGTTAACCCGATTTAACCGATTAACCCAATTAACCGTAACGAACGTGATCGGCGTGACGATCGTGATCGGCGTGATCGGCGTGACGATTGTAAAGCTTCTTCTTTTGGCTTGACCCAAAAGAAGCAAAAGATCAAGGCTCTATTCCTTTTTTAACGCTGCGAAAAACTCCAAGAGCCTAAAACGAATAAACTCGCCACTGCGCTTGTAACC
>JALSKB010000144.1 GCA_026989035.1 Saprospiraceae bacterium
TGGCGAAAATCCATGCGGAGGCTGAGTCCGCTTTTGTGAGAAATTTCTGTTTTTAGTCGTTGATGCAGCAGGTTGGTAAAGTAGGTCAGGGTAGTATCCCTTGTTCCCTGCCCCGGGCTTGGGGGAATATGTAAGCGGATAAAGCTCAGGCTTTGCATGTCTTTGAGATATCCACTGACCTGAAAGGCCCAGTCCGATGGTTTTGATTGGGCTTTTGTCCAGGAGTAGTTTAGGAGAAGGAGGCAGAGGAGGGGTAGAAGACGCTTTTTCATACTTTTGTCATTTTAGGCGGCTTGTACAGCCGGCACTTTTTGTATCATCAAGCCCCTACTTTACATGAAACGCCCTTGAGGCGGTCTTGTTTTACTGTGTGTTTTTTTGCCTTGTAGTTTGGGGCGAGATGTTGTGTTTTGAAATGAGATGATTTATACCCGTCACAGAAAGGTTTATATACCCAAACCGAAATGGTTTGGGACATTTACAACTCACAAACCCGCGAAAGATAAGAAGTTTGGGAGGCTGACGCCTCCCAAACCACTTCACCATGAGTATACCTTGTTGAGAATTGAGCGGCGCTGTGTAGATTTTCCCTCTCACTTTGTTGCGAATAGGATTAAGGTGTTTCATCTTGGGTTATTTTTCCGTCTTCCAGTCGGATGATTCTTCGTGCGCGGTCGATGACGCGTTGGTCGTGGGTAGAAAAGATGAAGGTCATGCCTTCTTCTTCGTTGAGGCGTGCCATGATGTCGAGCAGGCGTTTGGTTGCTACGGAGTCGAGGTTGGCGGTGGGTTCGTCGGCCAAGACAAAGTCGGGGCGGGAGGCGAGGGCACGAGCTACGGCTACGCGTTGCTGTTGGCCTCCGGAGAGATAAATGGGACGCACATCGGCTTTTTCGGCTATACCAACGGCTTCGAGTAGTTCCATGGCACGGGCTTTGCGTTCGGCGGCGGGTCGTTTTTGCAGGAGCATGATGAAGCTGACATTTTCCCGAGCGGTGAGTACGGGAATGAGATTGTAGGCCTGGAAGACAAAGCCAATGTGGTCGCGTCTGAAATCGATCAGTTGGTTTTCGCTGAGTTGGGCAATATCCGTCTGGTTGATGAGGACCTGCCCTGAGCTGGGTTTGTCCAAGCCGCCGATGATGTTGAGTAGAGTGGTTTTTCCGGATCCGGAGGGCCCTACGATGGCAGTGAATTCGCCCTTTTCAATGCATAGATCTACACCTCGCAAGGCGTGGACGGGCACGGTTTCCGGATTGTAGGTTTTGGTCAATTGACGTGTTTCTATGAGAGACATCTTGCCTTGTTTTAGCGTTTGTTTATAGCTTCAACCGGTTTAAAGCGAATGGCCTTCCATGCGGGGTAGAGGGCGGCCAGCAGGGCTGTGAGCATCATGGTCAGAGCTATTTTCCAGTACCAGGAAGGATTCAGCGAAAAGATGATCCGGGTATCAAAACCCCATGCTCTCAAGCCTTTGGAAAAGGCAGATAGGTCCAAGCCCTTTGTGCCGAGCTGTTGCATGGCCAAATAGGTGAGGAGCATGCCGATGGGAGCTCCTGCTGTTCCGAGGATAAGGGTTTCCCACACAATCATCCCAAAGATTTTTAGTCGGTTCATGCCGATAGCCATGAGCATTCCGAGTTCGCGGTATCGTTCCAGCACAGCCATGAGCATGGTGTTGACAATACTGAAGATTAAGGCCAGCATGACAATGCCGATGAGAATGCCGAGCATGAGTAGCATTTGGCTGTCGAAAAGCTGAATTTCCGGAGCGAGTTCTTTGTAGTTTTGTATGCTCCAGTCGGGATATTGTTTTTTTAGGCTTTCAGCTATTTTTTCGAGAGCCCCGGGCTTTTGTAGCAAGATGGCTATTTCATGAGCTGCTTTGGGAGGAAGCTCCAAGAGTTCATTGAGATCTTTTTGTTGAATGAGTACTTGAACTTCATCTCTTTTGCTACTGTGGCTTTCAAACAATCCGATGATGCGGAAGGCTCCGCTCACCACTTCGCCTTTTGCACTGACTAAATTCAGAACGACCTTTTTGTTGAGCTTTACTTGGAGCCGCCCTGCCATTTTTTTGCTGATGATGATGGGGTGTTTTTTTTGGCTTTCGCCAAACCACACCCCTTCTTTGAGCATGTTTTGCCAGCTGATGACGGCTTTTTCCTGCCGGGGTTTTACGCCATAGACTTGTACGGCACGCGATGCTTTTGGGGAGACAATCATTCCTTGTGCCTGGCTTCTGGCGGATATGGCTTTGATGAGAGGCTCTCCCGTAGTTTCGTCTTTGAAAGTGGCTATCCATTTTTCCGTGAGAGCATCAGATTGAGGTATGAAATATTGTGCTTCTCTATCTCGAAGAAAGGCTTTGGGGTGTATTTGTAAATGAGACAATTCTTTGTGTATCACGGAATTTACATAAGTGCCTACAAAACCTTGGAAGTAGGCAATTATGAGTAGAAGGGCAGCTACCCCTATGGCTACGGCAGTGATGACCACCAGAGAGCGCAATCGATTTCTCCACACATTTCTCCAGGCAATTTTGAGTAGCATTTTTGTTTGGTAGTTTTGTGATCAGGATTTCATGGCTTCCATGACTTTGAGTTTTTTTAAGGTCCAAAAGGGGTAGAGGGCCATGATGGAAGTGATGAGGAAGATAAACAAAGCCTGTTGTACAAAGATGTTGGGATCCATGCTGGCTGGAAAAATTGGCTCAAAGCCGAAGCGCTCGTAAATGGCCGTGGCATCGCTGCTCAATTGTGTCATGTTGATGGGGTGTTGATGGAAGTAGTACACTACGGGGAAGCTGGCAATCATGCCCAGGATAGCACCTAACAAACCGATGAAGGTGATTTCCAACCAAAACATGATGCCGAGCAAATAGCGTTTCATACCTATGGCAATGAGTACGCCCATTTCGTAGATGCGTTCGCGCACCATCATGATCAGCGTGCCAAAGATGCCAAAGGAAACGATGACGTAAAGTACCGCCAGCATGAGTATGGCTCCGGCGGTATCCACATCGCGGGCTTGTACCAATTCGGGCATGGTTTGAGTCCAGCTCAACACTTCGTATTGGCTGGTATCTACTTGATTTTGTAGTGTTTTAGCTGTTTTTTCCACATCGCTGTCAGAATCGAGAAAGAGGGCTAAGCTGGTGATTCGGTTTCCTGTTCCATAAAATTCTTGTGCTGTTTTGAGCGGGAGGAGCACCAGGTTTCTGTTGATGTCGGGAGAGGGAAAATGAACCAATCCTGCAATGCTGTATTTGCCGGCCGCACTCATGCCGTGGTATCCTTGACTGAGCAGGACAATGGTGTCTCCAGGCTGTAATTGGAGGTGAGCGGCCAAGCTATCGGATAGGAGTGCACTTTTTTCCCCTTCAGCAAAATATTTTCCTTTAGAGATTCGGGCGGTCAAGTTTGTAATGGCGTTTTCTGCTTCGGGATTTATGCCGAGTACCAGTACGCCCCGGCTGAGGTTTTCTGTTGAGGCCAGGGCAAAAGACTCCAAGCGGGGTAGGGCTATTTGGACTTTTGGGTGCGATTCTATTTTTCGGATCAGTTCCTGTGATGCTTGAAAGCTGAGGTTTACGGAAGGGTTGTCGTTGTATCCCTTTCGGTGAATTTGAATGTAACCGGTGTAGGTGTTTAGGAGGTTGGCAATCATGGCGTTCCAAGCTCCTTGTTGGATGGATATCATCAGGGAGGAAAGCAAAACTGCCATGAAGACGGAAAGCAAGGTGATGAGGGTCCGTCGTTTGTTCCGCCAGATGTTTCGCCAGGCCAATAGGGGAAGGAAAGGTGGCTCGGTTGTCCTTTTTTGTTTTTTCATGCTGGGGTTGTTGTTCCCTATGGTGTGTGATGCCTGTGCTTATTTGAGCCTTTTCATGTTTTGGATGGAGAAGAAATTGTCGGGGATGGCCTGGTCGAATTCCAATTTGAGGTAGTGAACGATAGTTTTGTTTTCCGGTTCATCGGCCGGTGTGATTTCCAATACGGTGGGCAGTAATCGTCCGCCCATGTTTTTAATGTCCTTACCTCGCATGGTATGGATAAGCTCTCCGTCTTCATCGTAAAAAGTGGCTTTCAGCTCGAGAAAATCTTTTTTTGAAATCCACATTTCGATCTGTCCCCAAACGATACCGGCACCTTCTTTGGGAATCAATTTGATGTGGTAGCAGGGGTAGCCGTCTATGTTTTCTTCGCCCAGGAGTTCGTGTTGGTAATCTTTGCTTAAGGAAGATTGCCTGACCAGGTCGTCGTTGGTAAAGTCGGAGCCCATCCAGGATTGCGCCATCATAGACGGGGGCATTTTGATGACGCGCTCAATGGTGGGCTGCCAGTTCCACAGTTCTTTTCCGCGCTTGAGGAAGGCTGTACCTTTTTCGCGAGCCGGTGCTGTGATGAGTACCATGGCGTATTGCTCCCCTTTGCTCCAGGTTTTCATGCGAATGCTGCGCTGCCAGTCGGGCCGAATGATGGTCATTTCCATTTCTCCCTGGCTGGTATGTCCGCGAAATTTTTGTTCGGCTTTTTGAACGATTTGTGTGGCACTTAGTTGGGCTGGTATTGTTTGCCGAAAGGCCAAGGCAAAAATCAGGGAGAGCAAAAGCAATTGTCGCGTCTTTTTCATGGTTTATTGTTGTTGTGAAAATCGGGTGATGAGATGTTCTTTCATCTTTTCCAGAGGATAATGTTGTGGTGCGAAGAGGTAGTGCATGAGCACACCGTCCAGGCTTGCTGCAAAAAATTTGGCTTCCAGTTCGGGTTTGGAAGCTCCCAGCATCCGAAACAGTTGTTCCATGCGCTGAAAGCTTTGCTCCATAAATTCAAGGACGAGTTGTTGGATGTTGGGAAACTGTTCGCTTTTCAGCAAAAGCAAGGTGTAGAGCTTCCAGTAATCCGATTGCTCTTTGGCTGCATGGAAAATTTCTTCCAGCAGGTGCTTGAGCATCTCATTTGCCGGAAGGCCGGATTCGTAAACTTTGCACTCCAAGTGATACAATACGCTGATGCCTTCTTTAATGAGCTCTTCCAACAGCTGTTGTTTGCTGCGGAAGTAGTTGTAGATGAGGCCTTTGGAAATGCCGGCCTCTCTGGCAATTTCTTCCATGCTGGTGTTGCCGTAGCCCTTTCGGGCAAACAATCGCATGCCCGCTCGCCGGATGGCCTTCGTGCTTTCTTCACGCATTTTGGCAAAGCGTCTTTCTTTCTCCGTGTGGTGCTTCATTTTATTGACTGACTATTTAGTCAACGAATAGGCTGTGAAAAATGTTGCCTTACGGCAAAAAAAAATGATGCATTGGTGCATAGAGGATTTGAATTCGCTTATCCTATCGCCAGTTTATAAGGTCATTTGGTGCTTTTTACAAGCAGTCAAATTGTTGTAGTTAGGTAGAATAGATTACATTTGTATATTGAAGTGGCTAAAAACATGGCCTTTTTTAAGGGAAAGGACAATTCTGGCGTAATTTTTGGTTACTTCAAATCAGAAAAAAATGGAAGCACAGAGAACCTTTTTTTGGATCAGTCTGTTGTTGGCTTTTTGTGTTTTGGGTCGATCCCAAACGCCCGATTCTCTTCACCTCAAGGTAGTAGGGCATTGGGACGACAATAATTTGCCTTTGCGTTATGGTTTGGCGTACAATGACGTGTGGGGTTATGAAGACGGCGCGGGGAACGAGTATGCCATTATCGGGACGGTAGAGAAGGTTTGGTTTTTTAAGATTGAGAGTAGCGGAAGTCTGACTTACATTGATGAGGTAGTCGGTGGCACGCAGAGTTTGTGGCGCGACATCAAGACTTACGATCACTATGCCTATGCCGTGGCTGATGAGCACAGTGAAGGCTTGATGGTGATTGACTTGCAATACTTGCCCGATTCGGTGCATTTGGTTTTACAGACGACGGCTTTTTTCAATCGTGCGCACAATGTTTTTGTCGATTCGAGCAAAGCCAAGTTGTATGCTGTGGGCAATGTCAGTTCTACGGGTGATGTGGTCATTTTGGATTTGAGCGCACCTGACAATCCCGTGCAGTTGGCCGAGCCTGCTTTAACCGGCGGGTATGTGCATGATTTGTTTGTGTACAAGGATACGGCTTATTGCGATCACGGCTCCAGCGGCTTATACGTGTACGACATGAGTACCCCTGCTTCCCCTGCTTTGTTGGGTTCTTTGACGAGTTATCCGGAGTCGGGTTACAACCACGCTTGTTGGCGCAATGAGGCGGGCACGCATTTGGCTTTTACGGATGAGACGCATGATCGGGGGGTCAAGTTGGCGGATGTATCCGATTTGTCAAACATAACGATTACGGATGTGTTTCGCTCGGCTTTGTTATCGCCGGCGGATGAGGCCAGCATTGCCCATAATCCCATGATTAAGGGCGATTCCCTTTATATTTCCTACTACCACGACGGCATTCAGGTTTTTGACATTTCGCAGCCGAATAATGTGACTCGGGTAGCGTATTACGACACTTACCCTTCGAATACCAACTACAGTGGTTACAAAGGAGCCTGGGGCGTTTATCCCTTTTTGTCTTCCGGCCGCATTTTGGGCTCTGACATATTGAACGGCTTGTACGTTTTGGAGTTTTACAACCCGCCCATGCCGGTGGTTTTGTCGCATTTCGAGGGAGAGGTTTTGGAAGAGGGCAACAAGCTTTCCTGGCAAACGGAAAGCGAGCAAAACAGCGCTTATTTTGAGCTGCAACGCGCTGTTGAGGACTTGCTTTTTACTCCTATAGCCCGTCTTGATGCTGCGGGAGAGAGCTTTGGTCCTCGGCTGTACGAGTTTTTAGACAGGGGAGCGCCGGCCGGCCATGTTTACTACCGGTTGAAGCAGGTAGATGCCGACGGAAGTTTTGTGTATTCGGATCTGATTCATCTGGAGCGTAAAGAGCAGGCTGCTTTTGAACTTTGGCCTACCTTGCTCAGTGGCGGGGAGCAGACTTTGCACTTCTGTTGTTTGGGTAATGGGGTTGGGGAAAAAGTACAATTGTACGATGCGACAGGGCGTTTGTTGCAAACGTATGTCGATTTAGTTGTTGGCGAGAATTCTTTGTTCTTACCGCCTCTGGGTTCCGGTCTGTATTTTTTGAAAATAGGGTCTCGGGTTTTTCCTTTCCAGTTGACGGCTAATCCTTAGAGGAAATATACTCATGGCGAAGTGGTTTGGGAGGCGTCAGCCTCCCAAACTCCCTACCTTTCGCTCGTTTGCGAGTTGTAAATATCCCAAACCATTTCGGTTTGGGTATAGTTGTATGAATTTGTAGCCGGAGTAGGCTCTGCCATTTGAGGATAAAGGCTTTTCTTTGTGGAGAAAATTTTTGTCATGAAGAAGATTGAGCACATTGGCATTGCTGTACGAGATTTGGCGAAAGCCAATGCCTTATTTGCCGCCTTGCTGGGGCGAGAGCATTACAAGGTGGAGGAAGTAGTTTCGGAGGGTGTGAAAACCTCTTTTTTTGAAATGGGGGAAAGCAAAATCGAGTTGTTGGCGGCAACCGGGCCCGACAGCCCCATAGCGCGTTTTTTGGAAAAGCGCGGCGAGGGTGTTCATCACATAGCCTTTGCCGTTGATGACATTCGGGCGGAGATGAGGCGTTTGGCGGAAGCCGGTTTTCAGCCTTTACAAGAGGAACCTCGCCTGGGCGCTGACGGCAAGTGGGTTGCTTTTTTTCACCCCAAGACAACGGCTGGTGTGCTGATTGAGCTTTGCCAGGACAGGGAGGAGGCTTGATGGAGGGCTGGCAGTATCTCGTAGCTTTTGTTGGTAGTTTGTTTGCCGGGGCTATTAACACCTTAGCCGGAAACGGTTCTGCTATTACGCTGACTATTTTGACGGATTTACTGGCTTTGCCGGGCAATGTAGCCAATGGGACAAATCGCTTGGGGGTATGGACGCAGGCGGCTGCTGGCAGTTGGGCTTTTTTCAAAGCCGGCAAGTTGGATTTAAGCAGGAGCAAATGGCTATTGGCCTTGATTTTTGCAGGAGCTTTGGCTGGGGTTTGGTTGGCTACGCATATATCTCATACGGGTTTTGTCCACGTATTTCACTATTTGCTGTTGTTTTTTTTCTTCGTCATTTTGTTTCGGCCTATGCGTTGGCTGCGAGAGACGGATTGGGCTTACCGGCCGAATCCCTGGTTAGCGGCGCCTTTGGCTTTTGCTTTGGGTTTTTACGGAGGTTTTATTCAAATGGGGATGGGTGTTTTATTTTTGGCTTTAGCTGTTTTGGGTGCTCGGTACAGTTTGGTTGAGGCCAATGCTTTGAAGTTATTTGTGATAGCGCTTTACATGCCTGTAGTAATTTGGGTTTTTCAGCGTTATGGTTTTGTAGATTGGAGGATTGGAGGGCTTATGGCTGTGGGGCAGACGATAGGTGGTTATGTGACGGCGCGTTATGCGGCGCAATCTACTTGGGCTAATCGTTTGGCTTGGTATGTGTTGTTGTTGGCCGTGTTGTTGGCTCTTCTTCGCTTTTTTTTTCCGGCTTGAATGTGAGGGAATTGTAGAAAGTCCTTTCTTTGTTTTGCTTTAAACGAACTTTTGCCATGCGCTTTTTTACGGTTTTGTCGTTTTGCCTTTTCGCTATGCGGTTGTCGGCGCAAGAGGTTTATGCAGACAGTCTGCGAGGGGTTTTGCGGCAAGAGCTTCCGGATACTCAGCGGGTTTTGGTCCTTACCAATTTGGCCTTTGCCATCTACGCTACTGAGCCGAAAGAAGCTATCGAGCTTACCGGAGAGGCCATTGCTTTGTCGGAGAATATCGGTTATAAGAGAGGGCTGATGAAGGGGTATTACAGCATGGCAGCTGCCTTGCTTGCCTTGGGGAATTATGAAGATGCCTTACAGGCTTGTAATCAGGCTTTGCATTGGGCCGAGGAATTGAAGTCTTCCGATGGTTTACGCGCGGCATTTAATTTGAAAGGGGTTGTTTATCGGCAGTGGGGGAAATGGGAAGAGGCGCTTAAGCCGCTTTTTTCTTTGTTAGAGCTTAGCGAGGCTCAAGGGTTTTTGTTGGATGCCGGTTTAGCTGCTCAGAACATTGCTTCTATTTATATCGATTTGAAGGAAGATGATACGGCTAAGGAGTATTTGCTTCGGGCGGAGCAGTATTTTTTAAAGGCTTCCGGTCAGGAGTTTTTGCCTGATGTTTACTTAAATTTGAGTTCGGTTGTTGAAAAGCCCGAAGAGAAGCTGGCGTATTTGCATAAGGCCTTGTCTTCAGATTCGGCTCCTGCAGATTTGGTTTACGTCTATCACAACCTGGCTGCTGTTTACAGTCGCGAGCTTTTTGTTCCGGATTCTGCCATATATTTTTTTGACAGGGCTTTGGAAGTTTTTGGAGAAGTAGATGATGCTTTTGAATACGCTTCTTTGCTGGTTGACTACGGATCGTTTTTAGAGAAGCTAGGAGAAGACGCCAAAGCCGAGCGCTTTTTAACGGAGGCACTTCGTCTATCTGAAGATTTAGGTTTGAAGCGTGTTGAGTTGGATGCGCGCCAGGAGTTGAGTAAGGTTTACGTCAAACTGGGCAGGCCGGAAGCTGCTTACAAAGAGCTTTCCCGAGCACTTGATTTGGGAGATTCCTTGTTTACAAGTTCTTTACAAGAGGCCTTGGCCGAAGCAGATGCCCGTTATGAAAATGAACGAAATAAGGCCAAATTAGCAGAAAAGGCTTTGGCTTTAGAGCGGGAGCGCAGTTTGAGAATGAAAGTCATTTTTATTTCTTTACTGTTTTTGTTGCTGGTGTCCTTTGCCGCGTATTTTTATACCTTAAAGCAAAAAGCTCAGAAAAAAGCTGCGGAGTTGCAGGCCCGGTTAGAGCAGGAGAAAGCCGACCGATTGCGACATTTGAATGAGTTGAAATCCAGGTTTTTCAATAATATTGTTCACGAATACAGGACACCGCTAACCCTTATTCTCGGCCCTTTGGAGAACTTACTGCAAAACAGCAAAGACAGAGCATTGAAAGCGGAGTTGAAAGGGGTGGAAGAGCAGGCTCTTCGCTTGTTGAGTTTGACGGATGAGGTTTTGGCTTTAGCTCGCTTGGAGGAAGGAGAGATTCCTCTTCAGGAGCATCCTTGTTTGCTGCCACAGGCTTTGAGGCGCATGGCTATGGCTTATGTTTCTGCTGCGCAGTTGAAGCGGATAAGCTGGACTTTTTCCTGGGACGGCCCGGAGGATCTGATGGCTCAGCTTGATGAGGGCAAATTGGAGATTGTGGTAAATACGCTGTTGGAAAATGCCTTAAAATTCACGAAAGAAGGTGGCAGGGTAGAGGTTAGAGCCATTTACGCAGATTCCGTTTTAACTTTTTCCGTGTACAATGAGGGTGAGGGCATTTTATCAGAAGATTTACCCCGCATTTTTGATCGTTTTTATCGGGGCAAACACGACAAAGGGGGTAGTGGTATTGGGCTTGCTTTCGCCAAAGAGCTTTGCGAGTTGATGGGCGGAAAGATTGAAGTGGAAAGCACTTTCGGCAAGTATGCCCTTTTTCGTGCAACATGGCCTTTACAAGTTTTGGAGGCAGGGGGTTCGAATTTGCCTCCTTCTTTTGAAAAAGCTTGGACGCCCGACATGCATCATAGCTGTGAGCATGTCGTTTTAGTCGTGGAGGATGAACCCGAGATGGCTCGTTATTTGTTTCGTTTGTTGGGTGATGCGGGTTATCACGTTTTGCATGCTTCGGAAGGTAAAGCTGCTTTGGACTTACTTAGCCGGCAAGATGTCGATTTGATTTTATCTGATATTTCCATGCCTGGAATGGGTGGTTTTGCCTTTCGGCAAATGGTGTTACAAGAGGAGAAATGGAGAGATATTCCCTTTGTGTTTTTGACTGCACGGGCTGAAGAGGAAGACAGGATTCGGGGCTTTAGGTATGGCGTGGATGATTATTTGGTGAAACCGTTTCGTGCGAGCGAGCTTCAGTTGAGGGTGCAAACTTTGTTGGAGCGCAGGCAGTTGCGCAAGAAGGAGGAAGCACCTCCTCTGACTGCGGAACAGCAGTTTGTAGCTGATTTGGAGCGTATTGTGCTTGAGCATTTGAGCGACCCGGCTTTTGGCGTTGAACAGTTGGCCAAAGAGGCTCGTTATAGCAGGCGCCAATTGGCACGTCTGCTCAAAGCTGCTACAGGGCTTTCACCTGTTCAGTTTTTGTTAGAGATTCGTTTGCAGCAGGCTTATCGCTTGCTGAAGGCGTCTCGTTATAGAACGGTTTCGGAAGTGCGTTATGAGGTGGGGATAGAGAGTGCTTCTTATTTTTCTCGTAAATTTTCGGAGCGTTTTGGCATTAAGCCAAGCGAATTGTGTAAGGGCAATTTGGATACTTGAAAGCTTGGGAAATTATTTTGTAGAAAACCGCAGCTCTATGGAAGAATAAGAAGGCTTGAAGCCCAGCATTTTTTCTCTTTGTTCAATTTTATATCCCGTATTGGGGTCGTAGTGCAAGTCCTGTTCCATGCTCATTAGGAAATTGTGGGTTTCTTTTCTGATTTGTATGCTGTCGGGTTTATTTAATGTAGAAAAAGTGATGTTTATTTTTTTGATGAGCAGTCTGTCATCTGTAGAGAGGTAAGAGATCTTTGACAAGTTATTATTTTTAAAAGTGCTGTCAATTTGGTATTTCTCTTTCCAAGCGGGTTTGTTGAGGTCGCAACGGGAGAAGATTTCCAGCTCTTTTTTCCAATTGATGTTAGATACATTCAGGGTTTCTTTTTTTTCATTGAGTTGTGCGATTTTTAGCCAGGGTATATTGCTCTGTTGCAGTCTTTCAGCTTCTTTTTCAAAGTAGTTGTTTAGGTCAAAGAATTTCTTTTCTTGGAAGAACTCTTGTCTTTTGTCTTGTTGGAGGCAAGCAGAGAGAAGAATCGAGAGGAGCAGCCATTTACATAGGCTGAGATGTTTTTTTAATTTGTTTGGCATGGCTTTGGACTTTACACTCTTCTTCTCGCGCCATTTCCATGAGTAGAGAAATTGACCAGAGCGGCAAAGGCTTCTACTCTTTGTTCTATGGCATCGGCATGTAGTTCGGTAAGTCGTTGGATGCCGAATTTTTCCACGCAAAAAGAGGCCATGGCCGAGCCGTAGATGATAGCGCGTTTCATGTTTTCAAAGCTGAGGTCGTCGGTTTGTGCCATGTAACCCATAAATCCTCCGGCGAAAGTGTCTCCTGCGCCGGTGGGGTCGAAGACTTCGTACAGTGGCAGGGCGGGGGCGAAGAAGATTTGCTCTTCGTAGAAAAGCAAGGCGCCATGCTCCCCTTTTTTGATGATGAGGAAGCGAGGCCCCATTTGGCGTATGCGTTCTGCAGCGCGCACCAGGGAGTATTCTTCAGACATTTGCCGGGCTTCTTCGTCATTGATGATGAGGATGTCGATTTTTTTGAGTACTTGCATGAGGTCATCCCAGGCTGTATCCATCCAAAAATTCATGGTATCCATAGCGACCAGTTTGGGGCGCTTTTCGATTTGCTCAATGACTTGCATTTGTACTTGGGGGGTGAGATTGCCCAGCATGAGGTAGTCGGGGTTTTTATAGCCTTCCGGCAAATGCGGCTGGAAGTCGGCCAAAACGTTGAGCTGGGTATCTAAGGTATCCCGAGCGTTCATGTTGTCGTGGTAGCGGCCAGCCCAAAAGAAGGATTTTTCCCCTTCTCGAATCTGCAGGCCTTTGAGGTCTATACCTCTCTTTTCCATAAAGTCCAGCGTTTCGGAAGGAAAATCATCTCCGATTACGGAAACCAGCTGAATGGGCGTTGTGAAATGAGAGGCTGCTAGGCTGATGTAAGTGGCAGCTCCTCCTACAATGCGTTCTGCGCATCCGCGTGGAGTTTCTATGCTGTCAAAGGCTACGGTACCAACGGTCAATAAGCTCATGAGGACTGTGGTTTGGTCAAAGGCAAGCCGGAATGGGGCGTGCTACTTTTTTGAAAAAAATCGCTGCAAAGATTGCACATAAAAACAAAATGTCCTAACTTTGCGCCGCCTTTTGATAGAAGAAGGCCTTTTGCATGCCATCAGCCTCCATAGCTCAGTTGGTTAGAGCGGCGGACTGTTAATCCGTAGGTCCCAGGTTCAAGTCCTGGTGGGGGCGCTGAAAAACGCTTTGTGGAGCGGAAGAATCCCGGATTCTTCCGCTTTTTTTTTGAGGCTTAACTTTGTTGGACGTGATTGTCGTGACGGGCGTGACGCGTGCCCTGTGCCTTTGTTTTAGACGCAAGGCATTGCAATAGAGACGCAAGGCATTGCGTGTTTACCGCAGCAACACCACCTGACCGGAAATCTCCTCCTCCTGCAGGGCCAGGGTGTTAAAATACCGAAAGCGATACACATACAACCCGCCGGCGGCATCGCTACCGTCCCAGGTAAAGGGAGGGGCTTGAGACGAAAACAGCAGTCCGCCCCAGCGGTCGTAAACTTGCAGCTCTATGCCCTCATAGTCCTTGCCTTGCGGCAAAAACAAATCGTTCAGGCCGTCCCCATTCGGGGAGAAGGCCGTGGGAAAGTAGATGCGCGAGCGGCAGTCGTTGACTTCCAGCGCAAAGGTGTCCTTTATCGGGCAGCCGAAGAGCTCGGCTTGCACCTCATAGCTACCCGCCTGCCACAGCTCAAAAGATGAGGCTGAACTGTTGGGTATGGTCGGTACAGAGAAATCTTCGGCATAGGGACTTTGCGGCAGCAGCTCATAGGGCAAGTGCTGTTCACAGACTGCGGTGTCGGTAGGCAAGCTCAGAGCAGGGCCTTGGGTGAGCAAGTCGTCCAGGAAAGTCAGCTGCACCGTGTCGCGCAGCATGCAGTAGCCGTCGGAGGCTTCCAGCCAGTACGTGCCCGAGGCCGTTATTTGCAGCTCGGCTGCGGTACTGCCGTCGCTCCACAAATAGCTCGTCAACGGGCGAGAGGCATTGGCCGAAAGGCTGTAGGGCGGCTGCTCGCAGAGGATGCGGTCTTCACCCAGGGCCGGAGCCAGGTCGTCGGGTAGTACTTCCACATCCCGCAGGAAGTAGTCCGAGCAGCCCAGCAGCCAGATGCCCTGCTCGACCTGGTAGTGTCCGGGTTGGTCAAAGCACCAGGTAAAAGTAGTGTCGATGATGGTGGTGTCTAACCCGCCCGGTCCCGTGATGTACCACTCCACCTGATGCGCCAGGCGATTGTAGGTGCTATCGGGAGAGAGGCAGTCGCCCGCGCAGATGGTGTCGGGCAAAACAAAGTAGGGATGCGGGGGTGTGGGCGAGCCGCAGTAGGGGGTTAAAGTGACGGGAAGATCCTTGGCATAGAAATTCAAATCCTCCATGGGAGGTTTTTCTAATTTTTCACAAAGCAAAGGCACAGTCTCAACAA